>NZ_JBEZXR010000053.1:0-61005 GCF_040638135.1 Streptomyces sp. NPDC026673
CGCTCGACCCCGAGCTGCGCTGGCAGATCCTCACCCGGCTCAGCGTCCTGGGCGCGGCCACGGCCGAGGACCTTGGCCTTGCCACGTCACGGCGGGGTGTCGGCCGCTCCGGGTGCGACATCCGCCTGTTTGACGTACCGTTTTCCAAGTGGACGCAAACGTGAACAGGCCATGAAGTCACTTTGACAACGGCCGGTCCCCCCTTTGTGAACCGTCTTGTGCCGGGACCTTGTGAAGCTCAGGCCCCCTGGGGCGCGCGCATTTGAGACGTCCGTACCCTCTACCGCATTTTCGTGACAGGTACGGGCCTGCCCCGGAGATCCCGGGGCAGCGCGCCACATGGACCATTGCCCGCCGAGGGGCAGGAAATGGAGCCAATCATGACAGTTCTGTGCAAGCCGGTGATCTCGGTTCCCGACAACGTTATCACCTGCGAACAAACGCTCGAGCTGGCACGACGGCTGCACAAGGACCACCCGCAACTCGACCTGACCCTCAAGCTCATCGAGCACACGGGCGTTCAGAAGCGGCACCTGATTCAGCCGATCGAAGAGACGCTGAAACATCCGGGCTTCGACGTCCGCAGCCAGATCTACGAGGCGGAGTCGAAGGCACGGGTGCCGGCCGTCATACGCCAGGCCCTGGATCAGGCCGAGTTGGAGCCCGAGGACATCGACATCATCGTGTACGTCTCGTGCACGGGCTTCATGATGCCCTCGTTGACCGCGTGGCTCATCAACACGATGGGCTTCCGCCACGACACCCGTCAACTGCCCATCGCGCAACTCGGTTGCGCGGCGGGCGGTGCGGCCATCAACCGCGCCCACGACTACTGCACGGCCTACCCCGAGGCCAACGCCCTCATCGTGGCCTGCGAGTTCTGCTCGCTGTGCTACCAGCCCGCGGACCTGAGCGTCGGAACGCTGCTGTCCAACGGGCTGTTCGGCGACGGTGTCGCCGCCGCCGTCGTCCGGGGCAGCGGCGGCACCGGGATGCGGCTGGAGCGCAACGCCGCCTATCTCATCCCGAACACGGAGGAGTGGATCTCCTACGCGGTGCGCCCGACGGGCTTCCACTTCCAGCTCGACAAGCGCGTGCCGGGCACCATGGAACCCCTGGCGCCGGTGCTGCGCCAGGTCGCCGAGGACCACTCGTGGAACGCCGCCAAGCTGGACTTCTACATCATCCACGCGGGCGGCCCCCGGATCCTGGACGACCTGTGCCGCTTCCTCGGCGTCCCGGCGGAGTCGTTCCGCTTCAGCCGGGCCACGCTGACCGAGTACGGCAACATCGCGAGCGCCGTCGTCCTCGACGCCCTGTACCGCATGTTCGAGGAGGGCTCCGCCCTCGACGGGCACCGCGGGATGCTGGCCGGTTTCGGCCCCGGCATCACCGCGGAGATGGTCCTGGGGACGTGGGTCACCGACGGAGTGGACGACTCCATGGCCACGTCACAGCACTCCCACGGTGCGTACGACGTCATGACCTGAGCCGCGGGCCCGGTGCCGGGCCGGGCCGGCGGTGGCCCCCGGACGCCACGGCGTCCGTCCACCGTCCGGCCCGGCCGGCCCCACCGGTCGGCCGAGGCCCCCTCAGCCCTGCGACGCGGCGGCCACACGGCCACCGCGTCGCAGCCGTGTCTCCCGGCTCAGCCCGCCGGGACCCCCCGCTCACGGGCGGTCACGAAGCCCACCACGGCCTCCGAGAAGCGGCCGGGCTCCTCGATGTGGCCGAAGTGCCCGCTGTTCTCCAGGATCAGCAGCTCCGATTGGGGGATCAGCCCGTGCAGTTCCTCGGCCCACCGCACCCCGCAGATCACGTCGTGCCGCCCGACCACGACCAGCGCCGGGACGCCGAGCGCGCCCAAGTCGCCCCGGTCGTCCACGACATCGGGGGAGAGGTCCTCGTCCAGCCCCGAGATGTGCGTGCCCGCCACCGAGGACAGAAGCTGCGCGAACTCCTCCTCCCGGCCCCAGTAGTCGGCGAAGTACGCGGGCAGCAGACCCCTGAGCACGGCCGTCATCCCCGCGTCGTCGGAGATGGCGGAGATGCCCTGGAACGCGGCCAGGACCTCGGGCAGCCCGGGGTGGTCCGCGTGCCGCTCGGCGAACCGCTGCACCATGCGCATCGCCTCCGCGCCATGTTCGGGCCCGGTGACCGGCGCGCTGTCGTAGAGGACGACCCCGGCGACACGCGCGGGCCGGCGCAGCGCGTGGTACTGGACCACGAAGCCGCCGTGCGAGTGCCCCAGGAGGTACACCTCGGGAACGCCGAGGTGGTCGGTGAGCGCCTCCAGGAACCGGCTGTAGCGCTCGCGGGTGTAGCCGTGCGGGTGCGAGGGGAGGCGGCCCGACCCGCCGGTGCCGATCGGCTCGGGATAGACGACCGTGAGGTGCCGCTCGACCTCGGGCATGCGCAGGTACTCCCAGAAGACGCCCGGCCCGCCGGAGTGCGCGACGCACACCGGGCCGGTGCCGTGGACGTGGTAGCGCTGGAGCACCCCGTCCACCTCGAAGGTGTGGGTGCCGGTGGAGAGGGGGCCGGGCAGGGGGGTGGACAAGGGGGTGGGCATCGGAACTCCGTATCCGGAAGGTGTCAGGGACACCGACAGGACGCGGAGCGGGCGGAGAAGTTCGATCGCCGGACGGTGACGGTCGTCACACCGGCCGCGGCACGCCGGCCGCGCCCGGACATGGGCCGAACGGCCCCGTCCGGCGGCGGAAATGATCCACGTGGCCCCTGCTGCGGGTGTGCCACCGCGTGCGACGGTCGTCGGACAGGGAAGGGAGCACGGCCATGGGCTGCAGGGCGGTGTTCTGGCGCTGGCGCCGCAACCCGCTGCGGCGCCGATGCGATGTCCTGGAGGCGTGGACGGGCGTGGCGGCCGCCCTGCTGATCGTGGCCGGGGCCCCGGCGGCCGGGGCGGCCACGGCGGCCGCGGTGGAGCACGCCGAGCTCGAGCGGAGCCGGGGCACGCACCCCGCGACGGCCGTGCTCACCGAGGACGCGCCGAAAGCCGTGGAGAACCCGTACACGGGCTCCATCGGCAAGGTCCTCAGCGGCGTGCGATGGTCCGCGCCGGACGGCTCCACCCGCACCGGCGAGGCCCGTGTCGAGCCGGGGAGCCGGGCCGGTTCCACCACGAGCGTCCTCCTCGACAGCCGCGGTGACCTGCAGCAGGGCCGGCTCACCGCCGAGCAGGCCCGGGCCCAGGGCGTGGTGTTCGGCACGCTCACCGCCGCGGGCGCCTGCGTGCTGGTCCTCGCCGGCCGCTGGGCGGTCCGCGTCGGCATCGACCGCCACCGCGCGGCCGCGTGGGAACGCGAATGGGAGGAGACCGGCCCCTCATGGGGCCATCGCAGGGCCTGAGCCCGGACACCTCCCTGCCGTAGGGCGCGGCAGTCTCCGTCGGCACCGGAACCCGCACGCAGGGGCGCAGGGGAGCCCGCGACGGGAGGGCAGGGGACGCCACGGGAGGGGAGGGGACGGTACGGCAGGGCAGGGCAGGGCAGGGGACGGTACGGCAGGGCAGGGGAGCGGACGGTTGGGCACGGGAGGACCGAATGAGGGAGGCCTGGTGAGCGGCCTGGTGGCGGTGGGAGTGGACGGCTCGGCGTCGAGCCTCGCCGCGGTGGAGACCGCGGCCCGCGAGGCCCGCCGGCGCGGGGCCGGGCTGCGGGTGGTGCACGCCTTTCTGTGGCCCGCCATGCACGTACCACTCGGCCCCTCGGCGCTGGGACCGCCGGAGGGCGGCCTGCGGAACACGGCGCGGCGCGTGGTGGCGGAGGCGGTGGAACGCGCCAGGAGCGTGTCGCCGGAGGTGGACGTCACCCACGCCGTGGTCACCGGTGAACCCCTCACCGTGCTGGAGGCGGAGTCGCGCGCCGCGGAACTGGTGGTCGTGGGATCCCGCGGCATGGGCGGCTTCGTCGGGCTCATGCTGGGCTCGACGGCGGTGCACCTGGCCGCGCACGGCCGGTGCCCGGTGCTGGTGGTGCGGGAGCAGCCGGCCGCCGGCGGTCCCGTCCTGCTGGGTGTCGACGGCTCCCCGGCCGGCGAGAACGCGGTCGACTTCGCCTTCGCCGAGGCCGCGTTGCGCGATACCGGGATCCTCGCCCTCCACGCGTGGACCCCGTGGAACACGCCGGTGCCCCCGCCGCAGGACCCCGCCCTGCCGTACGCGTGCAGGCCGGGAGAGCTCGCCGGGATCGAGGAGCGCCTGGTGGCGGAGGCACTCGCGGGCCGCCGGGAGCGGTACCCCGGGATCACCGTCCAAACGAAGATGGTGCGCGGCGGCACCCGCGAGGCCCTCATCGAGGAGAGCCGGACCGCTCAGCTCCTCGTCGTCGGAGCCCGGGGGCGCGGTGGATTCACCGGGCTGGTGCTGGGGTCGGTGAGCCAGGCGGTGCTGCACCACGCGCACTGTCCGGTCGCGGTGGTGCGGGGATCGTCGGGTGGCGGCTGAGGGACGGCGGCCGGGTGCGGCGGCCGATGTCATCGGCCTCGGCGTCCGCGTTCCGGTCCGCCATGACCGGTCACGTCCTTCGCTTCGTGCCGTGCCGTACGGCGTACGGGCGCGCCCCCGTGGCGTGGCGCTCCCCTCCGGGGTTCCGCGGCCGGCGTGAAGGCGCCGCGGAGGTGCCGCCCCGCGCCGCGCCGACGGGAGGCGGTGGCCACGACACGGGGGACCGGGACGCGCGGACCGGCCGGTGGCGCTCCTGGCGGACGTCGGCGATGGCACCCCGCGACGCGGCGCCCGGACCGGCCCCCGTAGGCTTGATCACGGCCGTGACCTGCTCCTGCTCCCGGGCGGCGCCCCGCCGGCCATGGGCCGATCGGCCCCGGGCCGGGCCCGGTGGCCCCTGCCCGGGATCCGCCGCCGGCGGGAAGCTGGGAGCGAACAGCCCGCGCCCTTCGTCCCGTTCGCCAGGAGGCACTTCATGTCCCGTACGGTCACCGCCGGTCTCGACGGATCGCCCGAGAGCCTGGCCGCCGCGGACTGGGCCGCCCGCGAGGCCCTCCGCCGCGGTCTGCCCCTGAGGCTCGTGCACGTCTACGAGTGGCAGCCGTACTCCGTCTACGCCCCCCTGGCCGGGGCGGTGGCCGCGGTGGATCCCGACGTCCAGCAGCGGTGGGCCGAGTCCGTACCGCGGGACGCCGCCGCCGAACTCGCCCGGCGCCACCCGGACCTGGAGATCTCCGCCGGGCTCGTGACCGGGCGGCCCGCGGCGGCCCTCGCGGCGGCCGCCGAGGAGTCCGAACTGCTCGTGCTGGGCTCCCGCGGCCTCGGCGCGCTCGCCGGCTTCCTCGTGGGCTCGGTGGCCTCCGCGACGGTCGCCCAGGTGACCCGCCCGGTCGTCCTCGTACGGGCCGGGGAGCAGGGCAAGGACGAACACCGACCGGACCTCGACGGGCTCGTCTCCGAGTACACGCCCTTCCGCGACGTGGTGCTCGGGATCGACCTGGCCCGTCCGCACGACGACCTGATCGCCTTCGCCTTCGAGGCCGCCGCGTTGCGCCGCACCGGCCTGCGTGTCGTCCACGGCTGGAACCTGCCGGCCTCGTACGGCTTCAACCCGGCCGCCATGGCCCTGGATCTGGCGCACGAACTGACCGCCGCCCAGGCGAAGGCGCTGACCGAGGCACTGGCGCCGTGGCGGGCCAAGTACCCGGCCGTCGAGGTCGTGGAGCACTCCCTCGTCGGCGGGGCCGCGCACCATCTGGTCGAGGCCGCGGCCGACGCCTCACTGGTCGTCGTCGGCCGCCGCGTCCGGCACTCGCCGGCCGGTCTGCACATCGGCACGGTCACGCACGCGGTGCTGCACCACGCCAACGCGCCCGTCGCGGTCGTCCCGCACGACTGACCACGGGCCGCGACGGCAGGCGGGCGCCCCGGCTCGGGGGCGTCCGCGGGAGCCGTCCGCGGGAGCCGTCCGGAGCCGCCCTGGCGGGGGTCAGCGCGCGGGGCGGCCGACCGTGTCGAGGAGAGCCGCCTGCTCGTCCGTCAGCCGCAAGGTGCCCGCCGCCAGGTTGTCGACCAGGTGGTCCGGATCGCCGGTCCCCGGGATGGCCAGTACGTGGTCGCCCTGCCGGAGCGTCCAGGCCAGCCGTACCCGCGCGGGCGAGACGCCGTGGGCCGCCGCGACGGCGCGCACCGCGTCGCGCTCGGCACCGTCGCTTTCGTGCCCCTGCTCGCGGCCCCCACCCGCGATGGCGAAGAAGGGCACGAACGCGATGCCCTGCGCACCGCACTCCCGCAGGAGTTCGTCGCCGTCGCGCGCGTCGACGCCGTAGGGGTTCTGGACGCACACCACCGGGGCGATGGCACGGGCCTCGGCCAGGTGCTCCGGCCGGATGTTCGACAGGCCCAGGTGGCGGATGAGCCCGGCGTCGCGGAGTTCCGCCAGGGCGCCGAAGTGCTCGGCCACCGAGGTGCCCCGCATGAAGCGGAGGTTGACCAGGTCGAGGTGGTCGCGGCCGAGCTGGCGCAGGTTCTCCTCGACCTGTCCGCGCAGCTGGTCGGGCCGGGCGGGCGTGGCCCACTCGCCGGAGGCGTCGCGCGCGGGACCCACCTTGGTGGCGATGAGCAGGTCTTCCGGGTACGGAGCCAGGGCCGAGTTGATGAGCTCGTTGGCGGAGCGCAGCCGCGAGAAGTAGAACGCCGCGGTGTCGATGTGGTTGACGCCCAGCTCGACCGCGGTGCGCAGTACGCCGATCGCGCGGTCCCGGTCGCTGGGGATCCCCTGGTGGAAGGCGGCGCTGTCGGTCAGCCGCATCGCGCCGAGGCCGATCCGGTTGACGCTTCTGTCGCCGAGGCGCCACGTGCCGGCGGCGGCCGCGGAGTTCGTGCGTGGGGTCATGGGTGAGTGCGTCCTCTCGTCGCCCTGGAGTATGCGCCGGGGTCTCCCACGACGCGAAACGGCGTCCGGCGGGGAGCCGGTGCGCGGGCGACGGCCGGGCATCCCGTGCACCTCCCGCCCTGTGGACCAGGTGGTCGCCGTTGTTCGCGCTTGCTGCGCTCCACTGGACTTGAACGATTCAGTACATGACGGGGAGGAACATACGCGGCGACGGCTTCCGCGACAAGGCGCGGCGCTCCTCGGAAGCCTCGCCGCCGCCCCCACGAGCGGGCTCGGCCGGGCGCTATGGGCAGTTGGGCAACGGTTTCTGACGTTCCGTCGACCCTGTGGACTCCGTGGCGCGTCGATTCGGCGGCCACTCTTGACGGTCTCATCGGAGTCACCCTAGGTTGCCGCTGGCTCTAAAAACGATTCATTCGCTCTCAGGCCAGTGGCCGGGCATCGGGCTGCCCGGCAACCGCGTTCCACGGCCGCATGCCGCCGGACAACCGCCGACCGGTGGTACTCCTCCGTGCCCGGAAGGAGTTCCGAGATTGTCCGCACCACACGACCCCCAGCCGTCCCGCAGAAACCTGCTGGCCGCCGGCGCCGCGGCAGCCGCGGCCCTGTCGGTGGCCACGCCGGCCGCCGCCGTGCCGGCGGACCCCGCGCCCCGGGACCTCGCGGCCGGCGAGGGCCCCGAGGGCCCGACGGCGTACGCGGTACGTCCGAAGCTCACCCCGCTGCCGCTCTCGGCCGTACGCCTGCTGGACAGTCCGTTCCTCGACAACATGCGGCGCACCTGCGCCTACCTGCGCTTCGTCGACGCCGACCGGCTCCTGCACACCTTCCGCCGCAACGTGGGACTGCCCTCGTCCGCCGAGCCCTGCGGCGGCTGGGAGGCCCCCGACGTCCAACTGCGCGGCCACACCACCGGACACCTGCTGTCCGCCCTCGCCCAGGCCCATGCCCACACCGGCGACGAGGTCCACGCCGGCAAGGCCCGCGCCATCGTCGCAGCGCTCGCCGAGTGCCAGGCGGCGGCTCCGGCGGCCGGATACCACCCCGGCTACCTGTCGGCCTTCCCCGAGTCGGTCTTCGACAGCCTGGAGGCGGGCGGCAAGCCCTGGGCGCCGTACTACACCCTGCACAAGATCATGGCCGGGCTGCTCGACCAGTACACCCTCAGCGGCAACGAGCAGGCCCTGACGGTGCTTTCGGCGATGGCCGCCTGGGCGGACGCGCGGACCGCTCCGCTGTCCTACGAGTGCATGCAGTCCGTGCTCAAGGTCGAGTTCGGCGGCATGAACGACGTCCTGACCCGCCTCCATCTCGTCAGCGGCGACCCCGCGCATCTGCGCACCGCCCGCCGCTTCGACCACGAGGACCTCTACGCGCCGCTCGCCGCCGGACGGGACGAGCTCGCCGGCCGCCACGCCAACACCGAGATCGCCAAGATCGTCGGCACGCCGTACGGCTACGAGGCCACGGGGGACCGCCGTTACCTCGACATCGCGCGCACCTTCTGGCGCACGGTCGTCGAGCACCACACCTACGCCATCGGCGGTAACTCCAACCTGGAGTTCTTCGGTCCCCCGGACGAGATCGCGAGCCGGCTGTCGGAGAACACCTGCGAGAACTGCAACAGCTACAACATGCTGAAGCTCGGACGGCAGCTGTTCCTGCACGAGCCGTCCCGCACCGCCTACATGGACCACTACGAGTGGACCCTGTACAACCAGATGCTCGGCGAGCAGGACCCCGACTCCGAGCACGGCTTCGTCACCTACTACACCGGGCTGTGGGCGGGTTCCCACCGCCAGCCCAAGGGCGGTCTCGGCGCGGCGCCCGGCAGCTACAGCGGCGACTACGACAACTTCTCCTGCGACCACGGCACCGGCCTGGAGACCCACACCAAGTTCGCGGACACCATCTACCTCCAGTCCGACGACGCGCTCCACGTCAACCTCTACATCCCCTCCGAGGTGCGCTGGGGGCGGCACGGGGTGACGATCCGTCAGCACGCCGTGTCCGAGGACACCGTACGGATCACCGTCGTCCGGGGAGACGGCCGCTTCGCGCTGAAGCTGCGGATACCGGGCTGGCTGGCGGACGGCCGGGCGCGGGCCCGTGTGCGCGTGGCCGGACACCCCCACACCGGCCGCGTCGAACCCGGCACCTACCTCACCCTCGACCGGCACTGGCGGACCGGGGACACCGTCGAACTGACCCTGCCCCGCGAACCGGTGTGGCGCCCCGCGCCCGACAACCCGCAGGTGCGCTCGGTGTCGTACGGGCCGCTCGTCCTGGCCGGCGGCTACGGCTCGACCGAACTGGCGACCATCCCCGAGATCCGGCCGGATTCCCTGCGCCCCGTGCGCGGCGCAGACGGCACGTTCACCGCCGAGGCGGACGGCGGCGCGGTCACCCTCAAGCCGTTCCACCGGGTCCACCACGAGAACTACACCGTCTACTGGGCGGTCGCGCCCCGCCCCGGACGTGAACGCGACGTCGCCCGCTATCCCCTCGACGAGGGCACCGGCACCACGGTCGCCGACACCACCGGGACGTTCGCCCCCGCGACGCTCGCCCCGGGCGCCTCCTGGACCGCGGACGGACCGGGCGGCCGGGCCGCCGTCGCCCTCGACGGTTCCGGGGGCCACGTCGCACTGGCCCCGGCCCTGCCCGCCGGGCTGTCCGAACTGACCGTCAGCATGTGGGTGCGGGTGGACGTCCTGGCCAACTCCGCCCGCGTCTTCGACCTCGGCTATCACAAGGACACGTATCTCTTCCTCACCCCGCGCACCGGGGCGGGGCGCGCCCGGGCGGCCCTGAAGATCGCCGGCATGGAGGCCGAGGACGTCGTCGACGCCGCGGGACCGCTGCCCGCCGGCCGCTGGACCCACGTCGCGCTCACCCTCGGCGACGGCACCGGCGTCCTCTACGTCGACGGCGCGGAAGCCGGCCGCAACCCCGCGATGGCGGCGAGCCCGCTCCTGCTCGGCACGACCTCGCGCAACTACCTCGGCCGTTCGCAGAATCCCACGCACCCCTATCTGACCGGTGCGGTATCCGGCTTCCGGCTGCACAACCGCGCCCTGACGCCCGCCGACGTCGCCGCGCTCGCGGCCTCCTGACCCGGCCCGGCAACCCCACCCTCACCCCGTCACCACCTCACGGAGCTTCGCCATGCCTGAATTCCCCCTGTCCAGACGCCGTTTCGTGGCCGCCGCCGGGGTGACCGGAGCCGCGCTGGCCTCCGGCCTGCCCCTGTCCGCGCCCGCCCACGCCGCGCAGCCGCACCACGGCACGACGGGGCCGACCTGGACGCCGGCCCGCTTCGCCGATCCCGCCAGGGACAGCCGCCCGACGGTGTACTGGTACTGGAACGGCCCCGTCACCCCGGAGCTCGTCGACACCCAGATGGCGGACCTGCGGGACAAGGGGATGTACGAGGTCGTCCTCTTCCCCTTCGACAACGCGGAGATGCAGCCGGTCTTCTTCACCGAGGAATGGTTCGCGATCGTCGGCCACGTCCTGGAGACCGCCGAGAAGACCGGCATGCGGGTGTGGATCTTCAACGACGACCACTTCCCCAGCGGCCGCGCCGGCGAGTACATCGTCAAGGGCGGCCAGGTCGGCTCGCGTACCTACCAACCCCGCCCCGACCTGCGGCTCAAGGCCCTGTGGCGGTCCAGCACCGTCGTCTCCGGCCCCGCCACCGTCGACCTGCGCGGCACCACCGGCGTCGGCGTGGACACCACCTCGCTGGTCGCCGACGCCGCGGTCCTGGGCGGCGCGGCCGTGCTGCGCGGGGGAGCGGAGTGGCGCGACTACACCGTCACCGGCAGCGCCCGGGCCGACCAGGTGTCCGCCGGACTCGTCGTGCGGGCCGCCGCCGACGGAACCGAGGGCTACGCCGTCGAGTTCGACCAGACCGGTGTCGTCACGGTCTCACTCCTCACCAAGGACCGGGACCCCGTCGAACTCGCCCGCTCCACCCGCACCGACGGGTTCAACAAGACCAAGTTCCACACACTCGCCGTCACCGTCGCCGGCTCCACCCTGACCGTGACCCTCGACGGCAAGGCCAAGGGCACCGTCTCCGACACCGCCCGCCCCGCAGGCGGCGTCGGCGTCCGCGCCACCGGGACACAGCGCGCCCTGTGGGCGAGCCTCGCCGTCACCGCCGCCGACGGCACCGCCCTCTACACCAGGACGGCCTTCGACGCCCCGGCCGCCGCGGGCGACTTCCCCGCCCGGATCCCGCCCGCCGGCACCGCGACCCCCGTCGCGGCGGCCGCCCGCCCGGTCGGCGCGACGTCGACCGACCAACTCGTGGAACTGACCTCGGAACTCGGCGACGGCCGCACCTGGCGCGTCCCCGAGGGCGACTGGCTGATCGACGTCTTCGGCGGCATGCCGCTGGTCGACGACTCCCAGGGCTACAGCCGCAGCTATGTCGACCTCCTCGACGACGAGCCGGTGGAACTGTTCCTCGACATCGTCCCCGGCGAGTACCACCGCAGGTTCGCCCGCTACTTCGGCAACGTCATCCCCGGCTTCTGGGACGACGAGCCGTTCTTCGCCTCCGCCGAGGCCCACTTCAAACGCCTCCCCTGGTCGCCCACCCTGGCCGCGGCCCTGCGGAAGACCGGTGCCGAGCCCGGCACGGCCTACGCGGCGGCCTTCGACGACCTCGGCCGCACCGGCCGCATCACCCGGGGCCGCTACTGGCAGGCCGTCTCGGACCGGTTCGCCGGCTCCTTCCGCAAGCAGTCCCAGTGGTACGAGAAGCGCGGTGTCGCGCTCATCACCAACCCGCTGTACGACGAGACCGCGCCCGCCAAGCGGATCGTCTCCACCGGCGACCTGCACAAGGTCCACCAGTGGGCGCAGGTGCCCGGCGGCGACATCATCACCGCCGAGTACGTGGCCGGACAGCCCACGATGATCCCCCGCAACCCGGTGAGCGTGGCCCACCAGATGGGCCGCGAGCGGGCCCTGCTGGAGTGCTTCGGCAACATGGGCTGGCAGGTCGCCCCGGACTTCGTCCGCGCGCTGGTCGGTGCGAACGCCGCCCGCGGCGTCAACCTCACCGTGCTGCACGCCCTGTGGACCGACGAGCAACGCGTCTTCTTCCCGCCGCCGTTCGGCCCCCGCGCGCCCTGGTGGTGGGCGATGGAGCCGATCGCCGACTGGATCGGCCGCGTCATGGAGATCGCCCGCGGCACCTCCGGCGCGCGCACCGCCCTGATCCAGCCGCAGCGCGCCGCCGAGCAGTGGCGCGGCACCACCCGCCAGGGCGAGGTCGACGGCGCCTTCACCGACGCCGCGTACGCGCTGGAGAGCGCCCAGGTCGACTTCGACCTCGTCCACGAGGGCGCGCTGAGCGGGGACCCGGAACTCCTGGCCCACGCCCGCGTCCGCAAGGGGCGGCTCTTCGTCGGGGAGGCCGGCTACGACCTCGCCGTCCTCCCCGTCACCCCGACCCTGGACGCCGCGGCCGTCACCCGCCTCGACGCCTTCGCCCGGCAGGGCGGCACCGTCATCGCGGTCGGCACCCTGCCCCAGGAGGACGCCGCCGGGCGTGACCGCACCCTGGAGCGGGCACTGTCCGCCCTCTTCGGCGACACCGTCCCCGGCAGCCGCCGGGTCGGCGCGGGAACCGCCGTGCGGGTCGCCGGCACCGCCGACCTCGGCGAGGCGGCCCACGCCGCGGGCGTCGCCGCGGCCGTTCTCGAACCGCCGGCACCGGCCGTCCGCGTGCTGCGCACCACCCGCGGCCAGGACGTCGCCTTCCTGGTCAACAACGAGAGCGGCGCGCGGGTCGACACCGTCGCCGTGCTCCCCGCCGACGGCGTCCCCGAACTCTGGGACCCCGTCACCGGCACCGTACGCCCCGCGCCCGTCCACCGGGAGCAGAAGCACGGCGGCATCCGGCTGCCGCTGCGGCTCGGCCCCTACGAGACCGTCGCCGTCGTGGTGCGCGCGGGCGCCAAGCCCGGCCCGCACCTCACCGACAGCACGCTGCCCGCCGCCTCCCTCACCTCCGTGACGGCCGACCGCCACGGGCTGCGCGTGACCGCCGTCCTCGACCAGCCCGGCGAGCACATCCTCACCGGCACCGACGGCGGCCGCACCTACCGCGGCACGGTGGGCGTCACCGACCCCCTGGCGCCCGTCCCGGTGAACGGCGACTGGACGCTCACCCTGGACCGGGCCGGAGCCACGCCCGTCACGGGGCCGCTCGGCAGCTGGACGACCGTGGCACCGCTGTTCTCCGGCAGCGCCACGTACACCATCGAGATAGACCTCGACGCCGGCACCCTCGACGGCCGGGGCTTCCGCCTCGACCTCGGCCAGGTCAGGGAGGTCGCCCAGGTCACCGTCAACGGAACCGCGCTGCCCCCGCTGCTGTGGACCCCGTACACCGCCGATGTGACGGACCTGCTGCGCCCCGGCCGGAACACCCTCGCCGTACGGGTCTCCAACACCCTGTCGAACGAGCGCAACAAGCCGCTGCCGTCCGGACTCCTCGGCCCGGTGACGCTGCGGCCGTACCGCGAGGTCACCGCCACCCTGCGCCGGATCTGACGTGCCGTCCCCCGCGGAGCCGAATCCGCAGCACCCGCCCACCGAACCGCCGTCAAGGAGCACCCGCATGCCCCGACCCCCGCGCACAGGCGCCCGGCGCACCCCGGCCCTCGCCGTCGCGACCGGTCTCACCGCGCTCGTCACGATCCTGCCCACCGCCGTCACCGCCGAGGCCGGCGCCCCCGCGTCGCTGACCGCGACCACCCTGCGCACCCAGAAGCTCACCCAGGCCCTCGGCATCGACGACACCACCCCCGAGCTGAGCTGGGCCCTCGAAGGCCGCTCCCCGGGGCTCGTCCAGACCGCGTACCGGGTGCAGGCCGCGACCTCGCCCACCAGGCTCCGGCAGGGCCGCCCCGACCTGTGGGACTCCGGCAAGGTCGCCTCCGCCGTCCCCCAGACCGTCTACGCGGGCAAGGAGGTCGGCTCCCGCACCCGGGTCTACTGGCGCGTCATGCTCTGGTCGGCCGCCGGCTCCCACGGCACGGGCCGCGCCGCCGACTGGAGCGCCCCCTCGTACTTCGAGACGGGCCTCACCAAGAGCGGAGACTGGCAGGCCGACTGGATCACCAACGCCGACTGGCAGCTGGGCAAGCGTGCCGTGACCCCCGTGGTCGTCAAGCTGCCCCGGACCACCGCCCGTTACCTCCGCCTCGACGTCACCCGCCTCGGTCTGCCCCTCCGGGAGAACTTCCCCGACCGTACCTGGCGCCTGCAACTCGGCGAGATCGACGTACGGGACTCGGCCTCCGGCGGCACGGGCCTGGCCAAGGGCGCCGCCGTCACCGCCTCCGAGTCCAACACCCTCCGCAAGACCTGGGAACCGGCCCTCGCCGTGGACGGTCTGCCCAACAGCGGCCTCCAGACGGCCGCCGGATACTCCAGCGCCGCGCACACCGGGCCGGACGTCTCCCAGCAGCCCGTCACGCTCACCCTCGACCTCAAGTCCGCGAAGACCTTCGACGAGGTCGCCCTCTACCCCCGCGCCGACGTCCTCACCGACGACGGCCGCGTTCCCGACTTCCCCACCGACTACACCCTCGCCACCGCGGACGCCCCCACCGGGCCCTTCACCCAGGCGGCGGCCGTCACCGGCCAGGCGCCGCCGAAGCCCTGGCTGCCGTCCGGAATGCCGCTGTTCACCAAGGACTTCGCGCTGCCGGGGCACATCCGCAGCGCCCGGCTGTACGTGTCCGGCCTGGGCGTCTACGACGCCACCATCAACGGCAGGCAGGTCGGCGACGCCGTCCTCGAACCCGCCAACACCACCTTCACCAAGCGCGTCCAGTACGCCACCTACGACGTCACCGATCTGCTGCGCACCGGCGACAACACGGTCGGCATGTCGCTGGGCAACGGCATCTCCAACGTCGTCAGCACCGCGGACCGCTACCGCAAGCTCTACGGCAACATCAGCGACCCCAAGCTGATCGCCCAGCTGGAGGTCACCCTCGCCGACGGCACCGTCCGCCGGATCGGCAGCGGCGAGGACTGGCGCACGACGCTCGGCCCCACCACCTCCTCCAACTGGTACGGCGGGGAGGACTACGACGCCCGCCGCGCCATCCCGCACTGGGACGAGCCCCGCGGCAGCCGCGCCGGCTGGGAGCAGGCCGCGACCGTCGCCGGGCCCGGCACCGCCGAGGCGCCCGCGCTGCTCAGCGCCCGCGAGACCGAACCGATCCGGGTCGTGGAGACCCTGACCGGAAAGGAGGTGGCCGGGGCCGAGGGCAGCCGAGTCTTCGACCTCGGCAGGAACATCGCCGGCTGGCCCGAGATCACGGTGCGGGCCCCGGCCGGCACCACCGTGCGGATCCTCCCGGCGGAGAGCCTGAAGGACGGCCATGCCTTCCAGTCCATCAGCAACGTGGGCGGGCCCCTGTGGGACAGCTACACCACCGGCGGCTCCGGCACCGAGACCTGGCACCCCGAGTACGGCTACCACGGCTTCCGCTACCTGGAACTGAAGGGCCTGCCCGCCGGGGCCACGGTGACCGTCCGCGGCAAGGTCCTGCACACCGACAACACCTCGGCGGGTGACTTCACCAGCTCCAACGAGCTGATCAACGGCATCCACTCCATCATCCGCCGCTCCATCGAGGGCAACATGATGAGCGTCCTCACCGACTGCCCGAGCCGCGAGAAGCTCGGCTGGCTGGAGCAGGACCAGCTCGTCTTCCCCACCCTCGCCGCGAACTACGACATGGAGTCCCAGCTCCGCAAGATCGTCCGCGACATGGCCGACGGCCAGACCCCCGAGGGCCTGATCACCTCAACCACCCCCGAATACACGGCCCTGCCCGGCGGCTACCGCAACGACTCCAACTGGGGTGGCGCCTTCGTCCTGGTCCCGTGGCAGCTCTACACCACCTACGGCGACGAGCAGACCCTCGCCACGTACTACCCGCAGATGCGGAAGTACGTGACCTTCCTGGAGGAGAAGGTCTCCGGCGGCATCCTCGACTACGGCCTCGGCGACTGGTTCACCCCGGACACCACCTTCCCCCGCGCGGTGGCCGGCACCTACGGGTACTGGCGCGTCGTCGACGCCATGAGCCGCATCGCCGCGCTCCTCGGCGACCAGGAGGCCGCGGCCGGGTACCGGGCCAAGGCCGACGCCAGCGCCAAGGCCCTCGCGGACAAGTACTACGACCCCGAGAAGGGCACCTTCGGCGGCGGCGGGCACGGCGCGGAGGCGCTCGCCCTCGACATGGGCGCCGTCCCCGCGGACCAGCGCGACCGGCTGTTGGGCCACTTCGTCGCGAGCGTGGAGGCGGCGGACTTCCACCTGAACCTGGGGGAGATCTCCCTGCCCGCCGCCTTCCGGGTGCTCTCGGAGTCCGGACACGACGACATCGTCGGCCGGATCGCCACCCAGACCACCAGCCCCAGCTACGGCTACCAGGTGCTGCACGGCAACACCACGCTCGGCGAGAGCTGGGACGGCGGCCCCGGCCAGTCGCAGAACCACTTCATGCTCGGCGCCATCGACGCCTGGTTCACCGCCCGCCTCGCGGGCATCCAGCAGGCCCCCGGCTCCATCGGCTACCGCGAACTCCTCGTCGACCCGGCCCTCGTCGCCGGCCTCACCTCCGCCTCGGGTTCGTACCGCACCCCCTACGGCACGGTCGGCACCTCCTGGCGCCTGGACGGGGACGCGTACCGGCTGCGGCTCACCGTGCCCGCGGGCACCACGGCCGAGGTGCACGTGCCGGTGACGTCCGGGGAGCCGGCCGCGCCCAAGGGCGCCCGCCTCGTCGGCTCCGCCGGCGAGGAGCGGGTCTACGAAGTCGGCTCGGGCGGCTGGACGTTCACCTCGACCTACCGCGCCGGCGGCTGACCCCGGCCGGCAGGGTCGCCCCATCGCTCCCCGGACCCGGGCACGCGCGAGGCGCGCGCACGCCCGGGTCCGGGGAGCCGGCGCGTCCCGGTGTGCGAGGAGGCGTCAGGCCGGACGCGCCCGGCGCGCCGGCACCGGCCGCCGGGGCAGCAGCGACGCCGGGAGCAGGCCGAGGGCGGCGCAGGCGGCGAGGACCGGCAGGGTGCCGGCCATCGTCGTGTCGGTCGCGCCCGCCGTCCCGGTCGCGACCGCGATGCCGAGGGTCGGCCCGACGTTCATCGCCGTCTGCTTCAGACCCCCCACGACCCCCGCGTAGCCGGGCGGCGCGTCGCCCACGACCGAGGCGGTGGCCGTCACCATGACCGTGGCGAAGCCCGCGCCGAGCACGGCGAACGCGGCGGCCATGGCGGCCCACGGAGCGCCCGGCCCGGACCGCGAGAGCAGCAGGATGCCGAGGACGACCAGCAGCGTGCCGGAGAGCGCGGTAGGGCGCGGCCCGTACCGGCGCAGCGCGAGGCCCGCGACGGGCGCGCCGAGCACCATCAGCGCCGTCAGCGGGAGCACCCTCAAGCCGGTGGCCAGCGGGTCCAGGCGCAGCGCGTCCTGGAGGTGGAACGTGGCCCGGAACAGCGTGCCGAACAGCCCCGCGGTCGTGACCAGCAGGATGGCGACGGACGCCTTCACCGGTACCGAACGGGCCACCGCGCGGGGCACGTTCGGGTGCTCCGCGCGCCGCTCGTGGGCGATGAGCAGAGCGAGGGCACCCGCCGCGGCGAGGAGCCCGAGCATGGTCCCGGCGCCCGTCCACCCCCGCTCGGGGACGCCGGCCAGCGCGTGGACGAGGACCGCGAGCGCCGTCGCGAGCAGCGCCGCGCCGGCCACGCCGAACTGCCCCTCACGGTCCTTCCGTTCCGGCCCCGGCACCCGGACGGCGAGCGTGAGCGCGGCGATCGCGAGCGCGACGGGGACGTTGATCCAGAACACCGCGCGCCATCCCAGGTGCGCCACGACGAGGCCGCCGAGGACGGGACCGGCCCCCGCGGCGACCGCGAGCGCGCTCGTCCGGACCGCGATCGGCGTCCCCAGCCGGTCCTCGGGGTACGACAGCCGCAGCAGCGCGAGCGTCGCGGGCTGCAGGAGGGCGCCGAAGACGCCCTGCGCCACCCGCAGGACGATCACCCACCCGACGCTTCCCGCGACGGCGATCCCGGCCGAGGCCGCCCCGAAGCCGAGCACCCCGGCGCGGAGCATGCGCGGATGCCCGTACCGGTCCCCGAGCCGCCCCGACAGGACGAGCAGCGCCGCCACCGCCACCAGGTAACCGGTGCTCGTCCACTGGACCTCGGCCACGCTCGCCCCGAGATCCCGCTGCAGGCTGGGCTGCGCCACGAGGAGGACGCCTCCGTCCAGGGCGACGATCGCGGCCCCGGCGACGCTCGCCGCCAGTGCGAGCCGCTGCCGCAGGGGGGAGATCATCCGGGCACCGGCCCGAGGTGGGCGGACAGGACCGCCGAGACGAGTTGCTCGCGCCGTACGGCCTCGTCCCCCGGTACGTCCGCGCCCAGGACGACCTGGAGGCTGCCCCAGGACCACAGTTGGACGACGCCGTGCAGGTTCGACCAGAGGGCCGCGGCGGTCACGGCGGCGGGCGGCGCGGTTTCGTCCTCCGCCCGGCATCGGGTGACAAGTTCGACGATCCGCCCGAAGAGCGGCAGCGACGTCTCCCGCAGCCGCGGTCCGCCCGCCGCCTGCGGCGCGCCGTCGAGCAGGTCGTGACGGAACATCAGCTCGAACATGCCGCGGTGCTCCAGCGCGTATCCGACGTACGCCCGGGCGGCGGCCTCCAGCTGGGCGCGCGGCGTCGTCGCGTCCGCGGTCGCGGTCACGAACCGCGCCTCGAGATCCTCGAAACCGCGCCGGGCGATCGCGGAGAGCAGGGAGTCGTGCGTGGGGAAGTAGCGGCGCGGCGCTCCGTGTGACACCCCCGCCCGGCGGGCGATCTCCCGCAGCCCGACCAGCGAGGTCCCTCCGGCCAGGACCAGGTCCACACCGGCATCGACCAGTCGCTCCCGCAGGGAGCGGTCATTTGTCATGGGGGAGTGTCTACCAGCGGGGCGTAGACAGTGTCTACGCCTGGAACTCGGCGCGCACCGCGTCCGTGTGCGCGCCCAGGGCCGGCACCGGACCCATCAGGGCCTCCCGCCCATGTACCGTCACCGGCGGCAGCAGTCCGCGCAGCGGGCCGGACGGCGTGCCGAACTCCCGCCAGCGGTCGCGGACTTCGAGCTGCGGATGGACCGCGAACTCCGCGACCGACCGCAGCCGGGCGTTCGCGATCCCGGCGCCGTCCAGGCGCTCCAGGACCTCGTCCGCCGCGAAGGCCGCGAAGTGCTCCTCGAGGATCGCGGTGAGTTCGCCGTCGTGGGCGTGGCGCAGCGGATTGTCCGCGAACCGCGGGTCACGGACCAGTTCGGGCCGCTTCAGCACCTTCTCGCACAGGGCGACCCAGTCGCGGTCGCTCTGCACGCTGACGAAGACCTCGCCGCCGTCGCCCGCCCGGTAGTGGCCGTACGGCGAGATCGACGGATGCCGGGCGCCGCTGCGGATCAGCGGCGCGCTTCCGTACAGTCCGTGGAAGAGCGGCTGGCCCAGCCACTCGCCGAGCGCGTCCAGCATCGCCACGTCGAAGGCGCTGCCCTCGCCGGTGCGCTCGCGCTCGTACAGCGCGGTGAGCACCCCGCTGTACGCGTACATGCCGGCCGCGATGTCGGCGATGGAGATCCCGGCCCGCGCGGGGCTCTCCGGGGTGCCCGTGAGCGACACCAGCCCGGATTCGCACTGCACCAGCAGGTCGAACGCCTTCTTCGCCGCGTAGGGCCCGTGGTCGCCGTAGCCGGAGATGCCGCACCAGATCAGCCGGGGATGCCGTGCGCGCAGCGCCTCCGCACCCAGGCCGAGCCGCTCGGCGGCACCGGGCGCCAGGTTCTGCACGAAGACGTCGGCCTCCGCCAGGACGCGGTCCAGCAGTGCCCGGTCGCCCTCCTCCTTGAGGTCCAGGACCACGCTCTCCTTGCCGCGGTTGCACCAGACGAAGTACGCGGACTCGCCCTTGGCGGCCTTGTCGTACTCCCGCGCGAAGTCGCCGCCTGGCCGTTCGACCTTGATCACCCGCGCGCCGAGGTCCGCCAACTGACGGGTCGCGAACGGCGCGGCGACGGCCTGCTCCAGGGAGACGACGGTGACGCCGTCCAGGGGCTGCCGCTGTGCCCGGTGCTGTGACTGCCGCGGTGACTGCTGCAAGGGTCGCGCTCCTGGTCTGTGTGCGGTCGGGAACGGTCACAGGTCCACGGTCGTGCCCAGTCCCTCCGCGAGAGCGACGGCGTGGACGACGTGGGCGGCGGCCACGTCCAGCGCCGCGTGCCCGGTGGACTTGAAGACGGTCAGCCCGTCACCCTCGCCGCGCCCGGGGTGGTCACCGGCCAGCACGGAGCCGAGCAGGACGACCTCCCGGCCGGGGGGCAGTCCCTGCAGTTCGTGGGCGCCGGCCGGGGGAGGGGAGCCGGCGGCGCCGTGCCACTCGGCGAACAGGGCGGCGTCCCCGACGGTGTCCGCGTCGAGTTCGGGGCCGTGGGAGCCGCCCACCGAGCTGACGTGCGTGCCCGGGGCGAGCCACGAGCGGCGTACGACCGGGCTGGTGGCCCCGGTGCAGCAGAGGACGACATCGGCCCCGCGCACCGCCTCCTCGATGCCGTCCGCCACGCGTGCGCCGGGGTGGCCCGCGGCGGCCTCGCGGGCACGCCGCGGATCGCGGCCGGCGACGACGACCTCGGCGTCCGGGTGGCACTCCGCCAGCAGAGCGAGCTGCGCGCGGGCCTGGGCCCCGGTGCCGACCACGACGTACCGTCGCGCCCCGGGGCGGGCCAGCGCCCGCGCGCCGAGCGTGGCCGACGCGGCGGTGCGCACCGCCGTGAGCGACTCGGCGTCCATCAGGGCCAGCGGGCGCCCGTCGTGCTCGTCGAAGAGCGCGACCATGCCCCGGTGCGCACCGCGCCCGGGCCGCGCCGGATCGCCGAACACCGACACCAGTTTGGCCGCGAGGCCCAGCCCCGGCACGTAGCCGGGCATCGCGCCCAGCAATCCGGACGGGGTGCGTGCCGCGATCCGCGGCGGTGCCGACACCGCGTCGCGGCTGATCGCCACGAGGGCCGTCGCGACCGCGTCGACGACGCGCCGCACGTCGAGCGCGGCGGCGGTACGCGCCCGGTCCAGGACGAGGACGCCGCTCACGCCGTGCCTCCCTGAGGGCCGGTCAGAACGCGTTCGAGCGCGTCCGTGGCGTCGCGCAACGCGCGCTCCAGAGCGGGCAGCCGCGCCTCGTCGAACTCCGCGTCCGGCCCGACGACGGTCAGCGCGCAGACGGGAGCGCCCGGGCCGGGCGCCACGGCGCGGCTGATCGACGCGACCAGCCTCTCGTTGCGCCCGCGTTCGACGGCGACCCCCGTCCGCTCGGTGCGCGCGATGTCCGCCAGCAGCCCGTCGTCCCCGTCGAGCGGGTGCCCGTCGGCCTCGGCGGGCCGCAGGTAGGGGGCCCGGGCCGCCGGGTCGAGTGCCGCGACCAGCGCCAGGGGTCCGGCGAAGCGGTGTACCGGCAGGGCCTCGTCGCGCAGATGGCTGATCACGGCCAGTCGCTCCGGGCGGACGACGTCGATCACCCGGGCCCGGTCGGTCTCCAGGACCTGCAGGTTGACCATCATCCCCGTGACGTCGGACAGCTCCCGCAGCACCGGCCGGGCCAGGGCGGTCAGTGAGTTCCCCGCCGCGGCCGCCGACATCCGCAGCACGGCGGTGCCGGGCAGATAGCGGTCGCCCGCCCGCAGCACCCAGCCCCGGCGCACCAGGTCCAGCAGGATCCGGTAGGCCGTCGCGCGGTGCAGGCCGACCTCGCCGGCGAGATCGGTCAGACGGGCGGGACGGGGCGCGCGGGTGACGGCCTCGACCAGGTCGAGTGCCTTGTCCACCGCGGTACGCGGGGCCTCGGGCATCGCGGCCGATCCTCCTGGTGCTCGGGCGGTACGGGAGTGGCGGTACTGGAGTACAGTACCGACCGTTTCCACCCACGATACAGATGTTACGCAGAGCGCAACAACCAGCTGAGGTGAGCATGGCCGACCAGCCCTCCGGCGCCCCCACCCCCTACGCGGCGCCCACCGCGGGCACGATCGCGGTGTACCGCGGCGCGACGCTGTTCGACGGCACCGGCGGCCCGCCGCGGCCCGCGACCACGATCGTCACCGACGGGCAGACCATCCGGGCGGTCGCTCCCGACGCGGAACTCGCCGGCCGGCTGCCCGACGACGCCGAGGTCCTCGACCTCGACGGACGCTTCGTGATCCCCGGGCTGATCGACACCCACCAGCACCTCGCCACCCCGCCCGACCGCCCCGCGGCCGAGGCGGCACTGCGCCGCCACGTCTACAGCGGCATCACCGCCGTCCGGGACATGGCCGACGACCTGCGGCAGATCGGGGACCTCGCCCGAGCCACCCTCGTCGGCGAGATCCCCGGCCCGGACATCCGCTACGCCGCCCTGATGGCCGGCCCCGGCTTCTTCGACGACCCCCGCACCCACCAGGTCTCCCAGGGCGCCGTGCCCGGCGAAGTGCCCTGGATGCAGGCCGTCACCGCCGCCACCGACCTGCCCCTCGCGGTCGCCATGGCCCGGGGCACGTACGCCGCGGCCATCAAGGTCTACGCGGACCTCGACGCGGACCTGGTCGCCGCCGTCACCGCCGAGGCCCACCGCCAGAACATCCCCGTCTGGGCCCACGCCACCGTCTTCCCCGCGACGCCCGGCCAGGTCGTCGCCGCGGGCGTCGACACCGTCTCCCATGTCACCCTGCTCGCCTTCGAGGGCACCCCCGACGGACTCACCAGCTACAAGAGCAAACCCCCCGTCGACCACGCCCGGTTCGCCGCCGGCGACGACCCGCACCTGGCCGAACTCTTCGCCCTCATGCGCCGGCGCGGCACCGTGCTGGACGCGACCGCCGCCATGTGGGAGAGCGACGAACTGGCCGGCGACGGCCCCGAGGACGCCGCCCGGGCCCGCGCCAACTCCGCACTCGCCGCGGCCGTCACCGCCCAGGCGCACCGGGCGGGCGTGGCCATCTCCACCGGAACCGACTACGAGACCCCTCCCGGGGCGCCCTTCCCCGCCCTCTTCGACGAACTGGCCTTCCTCGTGGAGCGCTGCGGCATCCCGGCCGCCGACGTGCTGCGCTCCGCCACGCTCATCGGGGCCCGTGCCGCGGGTACCGAGGGCAGCATGGGCAGCGTCGAGCCGGGCAAACTGGCCGACTTCGTCGTCCTGGACGAGGATCCGCTGCGCGACATCGGCAACCTGCGCAGCGTCACCGCGACCGTCAAACGCGGACGCCGCTTCGACCGCGCCGAGTTCGAGGAGGGCCGATAAACCCCACCCCCATGATCATCAACGCGCTGGGGCAGCTCGACAACCCCAACGCCCCGGCGTCCGCCGAGGCGGCGGCGCACCTCAACCCCTCCAGCGACCAGCTCACGGTCGACGCCCGGGCCCTGGCCGACGCCCGCGCCTCCGGCCTCACCGCCGTCAACATCACCCTCGGCTACACGATGGGCGACCTGCCGCCCTACGAGCACACCCTGCGCGAGATCGAGATCTGGGACGCCATCATCGGCGACCACCCGGACGACCTCACCAAGGTCCGCACCGTCGCCGACATCCACCGGGCGCACGCCGACGGCCGCATCGGCGTCATCTACGGCTTCCAGAACGCCGTAGCCGTCGGCGACGATCCCGGCCGCGTCTCCACCTTCGCCGAAGCGGGCGTCCGCGTCGTGCAGTTGACGTACAACCAGGCCAATCACATCGGCGACGGCTCGATGGCCCCCGCCAACCGCGGCCTGACAACCTTCGGCCACGAGGTCGTCGAGGCCCTGGGCGCGCACCACCTGATGGTCGACCTCTCCCACAGCGGCGAACGCACCTGCCTGGAGGCCGCCAAGACCTCCCGCCTGCCGGTCTCGATCAACCACACCGGCTGCCGCGCCCTCGCCGACCTCCCGCGCAACAAGACCGACGAGGAACTGCGGCTGGTCGCCTCCCGCGGCGGCTTCGTGGGCATCTACTTCATGCCCTTCCTCAACCCGTCCGGTCACGCCCGGGCCGCCGACGTCGTCGAGCACATCGACCACGCGATCGACGTCTGCGGCGAGGACCACGTCGGCATCGGCACCGACGGCACCATCACCCCCATCGACGATCTCGACGCCTACCGCACCGCCCTCGCCGAGCACGTGGCGCGGCGCCGTGAGGCGGGCGTCGGAGCGGCGGGGGAGCGGGCCGACACCTACCCCTTCGTCGTCGACCTGCGCGGAGTGGACCAGTTCCGGGAGTTGATCCGCCTCCTGGAACGCCGCGGCTACCGCTCGGAGCGCATAGAGAAGATCCTCGGCCGCAACTTCCTGGACTACGCCGCCCGCGTCTGGGCGGCCTGACCCCGCTCAGCGGCGGCTCGCGGCCCGCACGGCCGACCGGAGTCGGCGGCGGCGCCCGGGCACGGGTCCGTCTACGGCGCACAGAAAAGGCAAGGGAGAAACCCCGTCCCTTGCCACTCTCAACTTATAGCGCACCGGGGGGCTTGCGGCAAGGCCCGGGTCATGGCGCAGAATCGCCGACCGAAGCCGGAACCTGGGTAAACGGGGGATTCGCAAGGTGTGTTCTGTGGTGTCGGTGCACGAGTCGTTCGGTGACGTCGAGGCGGTGGCGGAGCGCAGGCCGCGGTGGCGGGTGCCCGCCGCCGATAGGCGGGTGTGCGTGCCACCGGACCCTGCCGGAGCGAGCCCGGACCCGGATCGGAGCCGCTGACATGAACCACCCCCTGACCGCCGGCGCGTTCGCCCTCCCCGACCGTCTGTCCGCCAAGGCCGACCCGACGCTGATCGCCGATGACGAGCGGCACTTCGCGGCCATCGCGGAGAGCCTCGCCCAGGCGATCGCCGAACTGTCAGACAGCCTCGACGCCGAGCGCAGGGCGCCGGGCGGCATCGGCAGGCAGGCGATGGACAGGGACGCCGAGATCCACCGGCTGACCGGTCGGCTGAACGCCCTGCGCCGCTTCGGGCTGGACCTGTGCCTCGGACGCATCGTCGGCGCCGAGGACCCGGAGCCCGTCTACATCGGACGGCTCGGCCTCACCGACAGTTCGGGACGCCGGCTCCTGCTCGACTGGCGCTCCCCGGCGGCCGAGCCGTTCTTCGCGGCGACCCACGCCCACCCGATGGGACTGGTCAGCCGCCGCAGGTACCGCTGGACCGGCGGTCGCGTCGCCGACTACTGGGACGAGGTGTTCACCGCCGACGGGCTCGAAGGGAACGCCGCGCTCGACGACCAATCCGCCTTCGTCGCGAGCCTCGGCGGCAGCCGGTCGGCCCGGATGCGAGACGTGCTCGCGACCATCCAGGCCGACCAGGACGCCGTCATCCGGGCGGGCTCCCGGGGCGCCCTCGTCGTCGACGGCGGTCCGGGTACGGGCAAGACCGTCGTCGCCCTGCACCGCTCGGCCTATCTGCTCTACGCCGATCCCCGCCTCGGCCATCGCAGGGGCGGCGTGCTGTTCGTCGGCCCGCACCAGCCGTACCTGGCCTACGTCGCCGACGTCCTCCCCAGCCTCGGGGAGGAGGGGGTGCGCACCTGCACCCTGCGGGACCTGGTCGCCGAGGGAGCCGGGGCCGGGATCGAGCCCGACCCGGACGTCGCCCGCCTGAAGGCGTCGGCGCGCATGGTGAAGGCGATCGAGACGGCCGTCGGCATCTACGAGGAGCCGCCCACCACGGGGATGACGGTCACCACCGACTGGTCCGACATCCGGCTGAGCCCCGGCGACTGGGCCGAGGCGTTCGCGGCACCGGGGCCGGGTACGCCGCACAACGAGGCGCGCGAGCAGATCTGGGACGAACTGGCCGCGATCCTGCTGGACAGGCTCGGCGACGAGGACATCCCGCCCGACCTGTTCCGCAGGTCGCTGATGCGCGACGAGGAACTGGTCACGACCCTTCATCGCGCGTGGCCGCTGCTCGAAGCGGCCGACATCGTCGGGGACCTGTGGTCGGTCCCCGCCTACCTGCGGCTGTGCGCCCCCTGGCTCGGCCCCGACGACGTCCGGAAGCTGCGCCGCGAGGACGCCCGGGCCTGGACGGTGTCCGACCTGCCGCTGCTGGACGCGGCACGGCAGCGGCTCGGCGACCCGCGGGCGGCACGGCGCAGGCGCCGGCACGACGCCGCGCTCGCCGCGGAACGCGAGCGCATGGCCGACGTCATCGACAACGTGCTCGCGGCCGACGACGACGGTGAGGGCGCGGTGACGATGCTGCGCGGGCGGGATTTGCAGGACAGCCTGATCGACCGGACCGCTCTGCCCGGCGCGGACTCCGACCCCCTCGCCGGGCCGTTCGCGCACATCGTCGTGGACGAGGCCCAGGAACTGACGGACGCGGAGTGGCAGATGCTGCTGCTCCGCTGCCCGTCCCGGAGTTTCACCGTCGTCGGGGACCGCGCCCAGGCCAGGCACGGGTTCACCGAGTCGTGGGCGGAACGTCTCGAGAGGGTCGGGCTCGACCGGGTCACCGTGGCCTCGCTGAGCATCAACTACCGGACGCCGGAGGAGGTCATGGCGGAGGCCGAGCCGGCCATCCGGGCCGTGCTCCCGGACGCCAACGTGCCGACCTCGGTCCGCGCCGGCGGCGTCCCCGTCGTACACGGATCCGTCTCGGAGCTGCACCGGATCCTGGACGCGTGGCTCGCCGCGAACGAGGACGGAATCGCCTGTGTCATCGGCGATCCCGCGTTCCGGGCGACCTCGCGCGTCCGGTCGCTGACCCCGGAACTGTCGAAGGGGCTCGAGTTCGACCTGGTCGTCCTCGTCGACCCGGAGGCGTTCGGGGAGGGTGTCGAAGGCGCGGTCGACCGCTATGTGGCGATGACCCGGGCGACACGGCAGCTCGTCATCCTGACGGGTCCGTGACAGGTCCGTGACGGGTTCCCGACCGGTGCTGACCTTGTCCGGAGGTGCGGCGGGCGAGGGCGCGGCCTTCGCCCGCCGATGAGGAGGGCCGCCGCCGGAGGGGCCGCCGCGGGCCCCCGCGGCCCGCGGCCCGCGCGCCGCGCCCCGGGGACACGATGGGGTCGCGGGGGAGCCGGGTTGACATTCCCACCGCCTCGACGATGTACTTGACGAGGCAAGTATCGGACTTCCGTGGGCGGCCTGACCCGCCTCCGCCGGGTTCCGAGTCCGTTCGTGATGCGCGTTTTCACCGGGAAGAGCTGATGAGCACCGACCACGCCGTGCCGATGGCCAACGTCAAGGAGATGTACGTCGTCCACACGATGTTCCGCCGAGAGTTCGGTCTGACGCCCGGACTGGTCCGCGGCGTCGCCGAGGGGGACCTCGCGCGCACGCGGATCGTGGCCGAGCACATCGACATCATGCTCGCGGCCCTGACCTCCCACCACGAGGGCGAGGACATCGGGCTGTGGCCCCGGCTCCTGGAGCGCGTCAGCGCTGAACTGGCCCCGCTGGTACACGTGATGGAGGAGCAGCACGAGCAGCTCCACGCCGCCTGCGACGACCTGGCCGAGGCGGTGCGCTCCTGGCGCGCCACCGGCTCCGCCGCGCGGGGCGAGGAGGTGGCCGCGATCGCCGACCGGCTCAACCGCATCGCGTTCGAGCACATGCGGCTCGAGGAGGAGACGATCCTCCCGCTGGCCGCGCAGCACGTCACCGCGGCGGAGTGGGCCGAACTCGGCGGCCACGGCATCTCCGTGACGCCCAAGGACCGGCTGGCCCTGCAGTTCGGCATGACCCTCTACGAGGGCGATCCCGAGGTGATGAAGGGGCTGCTGAAGGGCGCCCCGCTGCGCGTCCGGGTGCTCATGCCGATGAAGTGCCGCCGCCGGTACCGTGCCTACGCCAGAAGGCTGCACGGCACGGCGACCCCGCCCCGGGCGGAAGCGCCGGCCGGGCGCCGGCACGGCTGACCGCCGTCCCGGCGGAGGCGGAACGGCGGAGCCGGCGCGCGGCCCCGGGTGCGCCGAACCGTCCCCGGCGGAGGCGCGCGGCACCCCGATCCTCTGCGGAGGCCGAGGGTGCCGCCGCGGTCCGGGACCTACGGTTCGACCGCGAACACCACGTCTCGCTGGGTGACGTGCGGACGGTCCGCGACCACGCTGAGCACCCATGTCCCCGGGCCGGTGACCAGTTCTCCGCGCAGCTCTCCCGGTTCCCCCGGCGACAGAGCCGTCCACTGCGCCGGCGCCGGATCGTCGCTCCGGTGGAGTGCGACGCGAACCGTGCGGCCTCGTTCCACGCCGGTCGCCCGTACCTCGAAAGGCTCGCCCGCCACGGCGAAGTCCGGCGCGACGATGCCGAATTCGTCGTCGGCCGCCAGGGTCTCGCGTGAGGACTTCCCGTGGAGAATGGCCGAGAGCTGGTATCCGATGGCGTCCGAGCTGGTCAGATTGGCGTGCCGGTGGCCGTTCCAGATGGCCTCGTCCATGCCGCGCAGTGCCCAACGCGCGAACGCCGACTCCTCCGGGACGGTGCCGTCGCCGGTCCACGGTTCCTCGTCGTCCAGCGTGAGCGGGAATTCGAGCTTCCCGGGGGAGACCACGACGCCGTGCACGGTGGGATGGGCCCTCCCTCCGAGGCAGTACATCCGGTAGGGGAGTTCGCCGTCGGCACTGTCGCGGCGGTTCTTCCAGGCCGCTTCCTCGAACTCGCGGTGGAACTCGAAGGCGTCGGTCACCGTTGCGGAGGGGAGCCCCACGTCGATGTCGGTCAGATATTCGTGGTGGCCCTCGGGGAACTCGGGGCGCCGGACGGCCGCGTAGACCGGCAGGAGCTGTCCCATCGACGGGAAGCTCCGGCAGAGCGTCGCCAGCTGCTCGTTGACCTTCTTGGCCAGGGTCCCGGCCACCGCCCGGCGCACCACCCCCCACTCCTCGATGGGCACACCATGGCCGGTCAGGAAGCGGACGGCCTTCGCGGCGCCGCGGTGCGGTGTGCCCAGCGTCACCAGCGAGCGGGCGGTGTCCCGCCCGCCGAGGCACTCCAGGTAGTACCGCGCGATGAGCCCGCCCATGGAGTGGCAGAGCAGGATCACCTTCGGCTCGTCCTGGGCACGCGGGTGGAAGCGCCCGACAACGCTCCGCCACCGGCTCAGTTCCCTCTCGACGCGGACCTTGAGGTCCCGGGCCGTGAGGCGGTTGGACAGGCGCCAGTCGTAGGTGAAGACGGCGCACTGCTCGGGCACCAGCTCGGTGAGCACGTCCCTGACGTCCGGATAGCCGAGATGCGACAGCAGCCCCGGCAGGGCCTCCGGCGACTTCACCAGCTCGTCCGCGTCGACCGCCCACGGTGCGTCCGGCCGTTCGTCACCGATTCCGTCGGGCAGTCTCAGACGCTCCACGGCCTTGCCGAACGGCAGCGCGCCGAGCAGTGCCTGCCGTGACTGGTTCCAGAGGTCGTTGCCGTCCCGGGTGAGGCGGGTGCCCATGATTCCCGGGACGAAGACCACCAAGTCGTGCCTCAACCACTTGCTCCTTCACGTCGCTTGCCGGATACGAACGGGCCGGATCCCCCCTCAGAAGCGGGGGCCGCCACGTCTGCCCCGCACGGGCCGGAGGGCCTCCGCCTTGAGCAGCAGCAGGTCGCAGCGCTGTCGGGCCTGAAGAGCGAGAACGATGCCCTCCCGTTCGTCGAACAGGGCGCCGGCGGCTTCCACCGCCGGCCCCCGCCAGGGGACGACGGCTCTGTCCAGCCGACGCCAGTTGGTCGCGTCCAGGACGGACAGCGTCCGCTCGCCCCCGCACACGACGAGCAGGGGACGCTCCGGGCTGCCGCTGAACAGGAGTGCCGTGGGCTTCCCACCCTCGTACGGCAGTTGCTCCCGCACCCATCGGGAGCCCTTGTGGCGCGCGACGGAGATCCAGTCGTCGTCCGCCCAGGCCAGCAGCGGGACCGACTCACCCAGGAGATGGTGCTCGCCCAGCGCGACCGCGGCCGTCCGTTTCCCCCGCTCGTCCAGGAACGGCAGCTCCCGCCATGTGCCGCCACCGGTCTCCCAGACACGGAAGCCCCGCCCGGTGTCGACCGCCAGACGGGTCCTTCCGTCCGCCATGGCGCGTGCGCTCATGGCGTGCGCCACGACCGGCACGCTCGACTCGGCCTTCCATGCGTCGCCGCGCAGCGTTCGGCGGACCACCTCACGGCTGTCCGGGAAGAACAGACCGGGTGCCCCGTCGCCGTCGACGACGAGTTCCAGTCCCCGTACGCGATCGCCCACGTCGCCCTTGAGCGAGAAGTCCTCGGCGGCCTGATGGCCGCTGAGGTCCGCCGCCACCGACCAGACGCGCACGGTCCGTCCGAAGGCCGTGGCGACGATCCACCGGTCCGCGTGCCATACCGCGCGGACGGCCGTCACCCTGTTCTCGTGCCGCAGTTCGGTGTGCGCCCGCTCGCTGCCGTCCGCCGCCACGAGGCTGACCACCACATCGCCGCCGGCGGCACGGCACAGCAGCGGCGGCGCCCCGGGCAGGCCGGCGGCGAGTTCCACCGTGAGGTGCTCGTCGTGGCTCCGGCGCATCACGTCGCCCTGGGCCTCGGCTGCCGAGGCGACGTCCAGGATCCGTACGTCCGGACCGTCGGCGGCGGCGATGCGGCCCGTGCCTTCCGGATCGCACGCGAGAGCCTGACCGTGCCGGTGCCCGCTCACCTCGAACACGCACAGCGCGGTGCTGCCGGCCGTTCCTCCGCCGACGTTCTCGTCCGGCACGTCCTGTACGTCCCGTACGTCGGGGACGCCGTGGACCACCAGCCGATCGTCCTCGTGGAGCACCAGCAGGGGCCTGTCCGCCCACCGTCCGAGCGCCAGTCCTCGGGCGGAGGTGCGCAGCGACAGGACGGGGTCGGGTTCCCGTTGATCGAGGGCCAGCCGCCAGACCCTCGCGGTACGACCGTCGGTGCAGGCGAGCCAGGCCTGCCGCGGTACCGGTGACCCGGCCGCGACGCGTGGTTCCGCCATCGCGGCCACGGCCCGGGCGGGCAGGGTGTTGTCGCCCAGCGTCCAGGACGCGCCCAGCAGCCGTTCGCCCTGCGGGTGCACCTCGTGCAGGACGACCTCGCGCCCCGCGGCCAGCAGGAAGTGCCGGTTTCCGAGGGAGAGCAGGGCGATCCGCTCGGCCCGCAGGTCCAGCACGTCGCTGAGCACCGCACGGGACGCGCTGCCGCCGGCGTCCCAGTGCCAGGCCCACACCCGCCGCCCGTCCGCGGCCATCAGCAGTGCCCGGTTGCCGCACTCCGCGACGGTGAGGCTGTCCGGGGCGCCTCCCCACTGGAAGACCTGGGCGGGTTGGGGCGAAAGGTCGTCCCAGAGGAGGACCTCGTCGCTGTCGCTCGCGGCTGTGACGCGCCGCCCGCCGATCAGCGCTCCCGTGACCCGGGTCAGGACCCGGTTCCGGTCGGGCGGGCGGCGGGTCAGATGCTGCTTCCCGGTCTCGGGCTCGTGGACGACGACCGCTCCGGGGACGGCGGCCGACAGGGTGCCGCCGGGAGCGGCCGCGGACCAGTGCAGGGCCCTCGCGCCGCCCCGCGCGGTGGGCCAGCGCAGATCGAGAGGCATCGGCCGGCCGTCCGTCCACCGCTCGGTCCACGGCAGATCGTCGAAACCCGGCGAGGTCATCCTCCGGTACGCGCCCGGCCGGTGGTTGACGAAGGCCACGCTGCGCAGCAGGGCACGGCGCTCGACCGGGCCGTGCCGCATCCGGAAGGCGTCCGCGACGCGGACGTAGAGCGCGGCGCCCTCGCACTCCCGAAGCTGTGCGGCGGCCAGCGGGACGACCGGGTCCGGGTCCGTGTGGACGAGGAACTCCGGGTCGTCGAGGAGCCGCCGCAGGTGGGTGGCGCCCGCCTGGGCCGCGTGTACCGCGAGGTAGGCCCGCGTGTACTTGTCCGCGCGGGCCCAGTCCCCCGCGCTCCGGGAGCGCAGGGCATCGTGGAGCCGTCGGTGACCCTCCTCGGGCGCCAGCTCCGCCCGTGCCAGGAGATGCCTGCCGAAGCCGGCGTGAGCCAGTCGGTAGGTGCCCGATTCCACGGTCACCAGTCCGCCCTCGGCCAGCGCGAGGACGTCTCCCACCTCGTCACGGGTCAGCGGACGGGGGTGGTCGACCAGAGCGTTCGCCATGGTCATCAGCAGGGTCGGATCCGCCAGGCCGCCGCCGTGGACGAGCGCCAGCGGCGCCAGCACCCGGACAGCCGGCCGTGCCCCGTCCCCCTCGAGGAAGTCGATCTCCCTGTTGACCCATGGGTGCAGCCCCGTGCCGGCGTCCCTGAGCTGTGCCGACAACTCCTCCTGGCTGAGGGGACGCGTGCCGCGTGCCAGCTGTCCGGTGATGAGCCGCGCGACGAGGAAGAGGCGACCGCTCTCCTCCGAGATCGTCTGTGCGGCCTCGGTGCGTGAGACCGCCCGGCGGTCTCCGGCGTACGGCGACCCACGGGCGGCGAGCATCGCCTCGACCATGGTCGCGATGTCCCGTTCCGTGTCGTCGTCCTCGTCGAGCGCGAGCGCCGAGGTCGTCTGGTCCAGCACGTCCAGCAGGCTCTCGCCCGGCGCGGACTCGGCGAGTTGTCTCCGCGGCCGGGGCCGGGTGGCGACGACGACCTTCACGCCCGGGGTCTCGGCCAGGCGGTTGAGCAGGTGCCGGGCGATCTCGTGCGCCTGGCCCGGCATCGCCTCGTCGAGGCCGTCGAAGACCAGGTTGAGAGCGCCTTCGCTGCGCGCGAGTTCGCCGACGGCGCGAGCGCATTCGGCGGGGTCGAGGATGGCCTCAGGTCTGGCGCGCATGGTCTCGAAGGCGCCCAGGGCGTCCCGCACCGCGCCGACGAGCGCGCCGAGCGACTGGTCCCGGCAGGTGATGAGGGCGTGGACGGTGCCGGGCCGCGGACAGATCTGCGGGTGCGGCCGCGGCTCCAGGCGCTGTCTGCGGTGCGTCACGGACAGCAGCGCCAGCATGCCCAGGAGTGCGGTCTTTCCCGAACCGCCCGGGCCCGTGACGACCTGCATCCCGTGCGAGACCGTGTCCAGCCAGCGCACGAGGCGGCTGAGCACGGCGTGCCGGCCCGTGAACTCCCGCTCCAGGGGGCCGCCTTCCTCCAGGCCGAAGTGCGACTCCTTCGTCCAGGGCGGCGGCGCGTCGTCGGCGAGCACCGCCTGGCCCGCCCAGCGGTTGTCGTCCGCCTGGTCGTCCTCGCTGAAGTACGGGTTGTGCAGGAAGCTGTTGGGCAGGGGACGGACCACCTCGTAACCCGGCCGTTCGTCGCGGGTCTCCAGCCCCTCGGACGCCGCCTCCTGGTCGATGGCCTGCACGAGATACGGAACGGGGATGTAGAGGGCCGACCGGTCCAGGGGACGGGAGTGGTCGGGGACCTCGAGCTCCGGGTTCTCCAGCACGGAGGTGAGCCACCGGAGCCACAGGCCCTCGCGGATCGTCTCACCGACGCCCGAGGTGCCGATGACCTCGAATCCGTCCCTCCGGGTCTCATGGGCGTGCGCCACGGTCGTGCGGTCCTTGCTCAGGGCGCGCCGCAAGGCCTGCGGCAGGTGCCCGTGCGAGGAGCAGGCGTCCAGGACCAGGAGGGTGTGGGCCTGGTCGCGTGCGTCGAGGACACGGTCGACGACTTCGGTCAGGGCGAAGGAGCGCGCGGCGTCGAAGCGCCCGTCGGCCCAGGTGTCCTGGCAGGCGAGGTGGAAGCCGGTGGCGGCGTCGACTCCGTGGCCCGTCCAGTAGAGAATCTTGCGTTCCGCCCTGCGGTCGAGGAAGTCGTCCAGCCACAGCGAGAGTCGCTCCCGGGTTTTTTCCGCCGGGGGCCGCATGACCTCGCCGAATCCCAGCTTGCGCGAGGCGATGCCGGCGAACCGCTCGCTCTCCTCGGCGATGTGCCGGAGAACCTCCCGCCCGCCGTGCTTGGCTGGGTTGTCGTAGGAATCGACGGCGAGCACGGCGACGAGGCCCGTACCACGGAAGGAGTCCCTTCCCCGTCCGCGGGACACGGCACCACCCCCGCTTCCCTTGAGCCCCGTCCGCCCAGGTGGTCATTATCGTTTCCAACACATGCTATTGAAAGGGGAGTTCATGGCGCAGCGGGACAGGTTCACTCTTCTGGGGAAAGTGACGGACTGTCATCTCTACGAAGGCGACGGGACCCGCCCGATCGAGGAGGAGAACGTCCGCGTCCTCTACGAGAACCGGAGGGTGCAGTTTCCCGACGAGCTGGGGTTGTGGCGGCGCGAGATCGAGGACGAGGAGGCCCGCAGGCAGGCCGCGGGTGAACCGCACCACTGGAACAACCCGCGTTTCGCGGTGGAGAGCCTGGTCGTCTCCCGGACGCACACCGCAGAGGAACCCCAGGTCACGCTCTCCTTCCTCGACGCCGACTACTACGACTACCTCACCACGTCGATCAACCTCGACCGCAGACTGGCCAACGGCTCCACACTGCGCCGGCAGTACCTCCAGGACCGCGATCCGCTGGACGCGCCCGCGTGGATGTTCTGCAGCTTCGGGGTGAACGTGGCCGTGGAGACGGGCAAGGACGGCAAGATGCTGTTCTCCCGCCGCAGCGCCAAGGTGGCCGGGCCCAACGCCAGCCGCTGGAACTCCTCGGCGAACGAGGGCGCGGCCGCCAACCACGATCTGTCCGCCGCCGGTGAGGTCAGCCTGCACGCGATCGCCCGCCGGGCACTGCGGGAGGAGCTGGCCGTGCAGTCCTCGGATCGGACCGATCTGGAACTGCTGGGATTCGGCCTGGATCTGCGCAACAACCAGTGGGCGGCGTTCTTCCGGGCCGTACTGGGGGACCTGAGTGAGGAGGAGCTCCGGTTCCGCTGGAGCCGGGGCATCGAGGACAAGTGGGAGCACGACGAGTACGCCTTCGTCCCCGCGGACCCCGAATCGGCGCTGGGCTTCATCCACCGCACCGACGCCTGGACCCCGTGCGCCCCGGCGCTGTTCTACCTCGCGCTCGTCCGGGGCGCCGTCCGGGCCGAGGGAGGGGACACGGCCGCGCGGCTGCGGGTCGACGAGGCCGAACGAGCCGTGCTGGGGGGAGACCGGACCGGGGCGGGGTGACAGGCCGCGTCGGGGGTTCCGGCGGCGGGACGGGCACGGGGCCCGGTGATCACGGGGTGCCGCCACTCCGCGATCACCCGGGCGAGGTCTCCCGCCCATCCGCGGTCCGCGGTGCGGACGCCGTCCCGGCGGCCCGCTGCGCCCTGGACGTCGGCAACGCTCAGGGCACGATGGCGTCCACGCATCCCCCGTCGACCCGCACGGCGCCGCCCGTGGTGGCCGAGGCGAGGTCGGAGCTGAGGTACACCACCATGTTGGCGATCTCGGCCGGCTCGATCAGGCGCTGCAGCAGGGACTGCGGGCGGTGCTCGCGCATGAAGACGCGCTGCGCCTCCTCCCAGGGCAACTCTGCGCCGACGAGGTCCTGCACGAACTCCTCCACACCGGCGGTGCGGGTCGGGCCGACCAGAACCGAGTTCACCGTGACGCCCGACCCCGCGGCCTTCTTGGCGAAGCCGCGGCCGAGGGCGAGCATGGCCGTCTTCGTGGTGCCGTACTGGATCATCTCGACGGGGATCGCCACCCCCGACTCGCTGGAGATGAACTGGATCCGCCCCCAGTCCTGTTCGAGCATCCGCGGCATGTACATCCGGGTGAGGCGGACCGCGGACAGGACGTTGACCTCGAAGTAGCGGCGCCACTCGGCGTCGTCGATGTCGAGGGCGTCCTTGGCGGCGAAGACGCCGAGGTTGTTGATGAGGATGTCGGCGTCGGGCACGTTCGCGTAGGCCTGCTCGGCGCCCTCCGCGGTCGCCACGTCGGCGGCCACGGCGACGAAGTCGCCCCCGGGCACCTCGTCCCGCAGTTGCGCGACGGCCCGGGCGACCCGTTCCGGGTCGCGTCCGTTGACGCCCACCCGTGCTCCGGCCCGCGCGAGTCCCGCCGCGATGGCCGCTCCGATGCCCTGGGTCGACGCCGTCACCAGGGCGGTTCGTCCCGTGAGATCGATGCGCATGTCCCGCTCCCTCGGCTGACCAGGTCGACGACCACGGCACGACGGTTCGTCTCCCAGTCTCCGCCAGGGAGGAGCCCGACGCGCGGCGAGCGGGGACGGTCGCCGCACCGGTCGCCCGGGGCCGGTCGGGACGGGCTGCCGCCGCCGGACGGGCGCCGGGGGCGGCCCGCACCGCCCGGCTCACCCGGCCGTCGGCGCCCCGACGAGGGTTGCGAAGACCGCGCGGGCCTCGGTGCCGTCCGGCCGCTGCCAGCGGGCGGCGACGTGCCCCAGCGCGTCGGCGCCGTCCGCGCCGTCCACGCCGTCCGCGCCGCCCGTCGCGCCGGGCCGCAGCGCGCGGGTCACGCGGAGGACGAGCCGGCCCGCGGGGCCGCCGTCGAGGGTGACGTCGGTCGTCGCGTCCGGTCCGTCGGCGGCCGATCCGGCGCCGGACACGGCGGCGTCCGCCGGCCCCGCGTAGTGACGGGTGACGGTCGGGTCGGGCGTGTCGCTCACGCTCTGGGCCTGCGCCTCGGCCTCGCCGCGTATCAAGGCGGCCAACTGGGCGACCACGACCGGGTCGTGTGTGCCGTCGTACACCCAGCGCCTGCCCAGCACTCCGTGCTCCGTGGTGCCGATCAGCGCGTCCTCGGCACCGGTCAGGGGCGCACCGCGGTAGCCCATGGGCACGTGGTAGGCGGCGCCGTCCTGGTCGGTGACCACCATGAACTCCACGCCCACCTCGCCCAGGGGGTCGTCGAGGCGGAACCCGCCCGCCTTGACCAGCTCGGGCCGCCGCTCGGCGCCCGCGTACCAGGGCTGCCGGGGGAGCCACTCGGCGAGCAGTTCCAGCTTGGTGGGCGTCAGTGTCGTGTGGTGGATGAGCGACATCGCCGGTGGGACCTTTCCCTGGGTGTGCCGGGTCCGCGGCGGACGTGTGCGCGGCCGCAGACGTGGGCGTGGACGTGGGCGCGGACGCGGGCGTGGACGTGGACGCGGACGCGGGCGTGTGGGCGGGGCCTCATGGTGTCATCCGGGTCCGACACGCGGGGCCTCGCGACGTCCCCGCTTCGGGGCCATACGTCGGTAAGGTGGTCGTATGGCGAAGCAGAAGGTCACGATCACCCTCGACGAGGAAACCGTCGCCGCGGTCGACAAGCTGGCCGGCGGCCCCGGCGGCAACCGGTCCGCCTTCATCGAAGCGGCCGTCACCGAACGCCTTCAGCGCACCGAACGCGCCCTGCGCGCGGTCGACTGGCTCGCCGCCCGGGCACGCCAGGAGCACCCCGGCGAGTGGGAGGCGGCCGTCGAGGCCGTCACCGCGGCCGACGCGCGGCGCGGCTTCGAGACCGCTCCCCCCGCCGACCCGGGTCAGGCGGCGTGAGCGGCGGCTACATCCTCGACCACACCGCCGTCCGGGCCCTCGCCCTGGGGCGGCCGTACATGGTGGCCCGGGTCATCCGCTCCGCGCAGAGCGCGGTGCCGCTGTACGTCCCGGCCGTTCCCCTCGCGCAGGGCCTGGCCGAGTCGGTCCTGGGCGAGGTCTACGAACGCCTCCAGGACGCCCTGGCGGCACCGTGCTTCGTCTTCCGTCCGCTGGGTGAGGCGGCCTGCTGGTCCGTCGCGCAGATCGCCCATGAGCGCGCGACGGACATCGCCACCGCCCACGCCGCCCACCTGGCCCTGTCCACCGGTCTGCCGGTGATCACCCAGGAGCCCGACGCCTACAAGCGCGTGGACGTCCGGATCGACACCGAGCAGATCATCTGACCCTCCCGGCGGCGGTGGGGCGTCATGTCCCGTCGCCGGAACCGAAGGTGACGGGCAGCCGCGCGGGCCCGCGCAGCACGCCCGGCCGCCAGCGCAGCTCGCCGGGCGGCACCGCGAGCGCGAGGCCGGGCAGCCGGCGCAGGACCGCGCCGATGGCGATCCTCCCCTCGAGCCGGGCCAGCGGCGCTCCCAGGCAGTAGTGGATGCCGTGGCCGAAGGCCAGGTGGGCGTTGTCCTGGCGGGTGATGTCCAGGCGGTCGGGGTCGGTGAAACGGGCCGGGTCGCGGTCGGCGATGGCGGAGGCGACCACCACGGTCGCGCCGCGCGGGATCGCCACACCGGCGATGGTGAGGTCCTCGCGGGCGAAGCGCGCGATGCCGGGGTTGACCGGTCCGTCGTAGCGCAGGAACTCCTCGATCGCGCCGGGCAGCAACTCCGGGTCCTCGCGCAGTTTGCGCAGCTGGTCCGGGTGGGTGAGCAGCGCGGCGATGCCGCTGCCGATGAGGTTGACGGTGGTGATGTACCCGGCGACCAGCAGCAGGAAGGCCATGGCGATCAGCTCGTCGCGGTCCAGCCGCCGCTCGTCGTCGTGGGTGGCGATCAGCGCGCTGAGCAGGTCGTCCCCCGGACGCTCGCGCTTGGCGTCGATGAGCGCGGTGAGGTAGGCGTGCATCTGCCGCCAGGCCGCCTCGATCTTGGCCGGGTCCGGTCGCTGCGGCCCCTGCAGGACCATGTCGTCGGTCCACCGCTGGAAGTCGTAGCGGTCCGCGACGGGCACCCCGAGCAGCTCGCTGATCACCGTGACCGGCAGCGGCAGGGCGAAGTCCTCCACGAGGTCGGCGCGCCCGGCGGGGACGACCGCGTCCAGGAGTTCGTCGGCGATCGCCTGGACACGCGGCTCCAGCTCGGCCACGCGGCGGGCGGTGAAGGCCTTGGAGACCAGCCGGCGCAGCCGGGTGTGGTCGGGCGGGTCGGCGCGCAGCATGGTGCGGATCATCGACTCGCGCTCGGTGGTGGGCAGCCGCTCCATCAGCCGGGGGTCGGCCGCGTCCCGGACGTCGCTGCTCAGCCGCGGATCGGTCAGGGCCGCCAGGCCGTCCTCGTACCGGGTGACCAGCCAGGCCTCGAGTTCGCCCTGGATCACCGCCCGGCGGACGGGGCCCTCCCGGCGCAGCTCGCGGTAGAGGGAGAAGGGATCGGCGACGAAGGCGGGATCGCCGTAGGGCAGGGTGACCGGCTGCTGGCTCATCAGGCCTCCGGGGACGCGTCGCATCGCATGACGGCAGTGATTTGCACCCTTCAAGGATAATATGTCCCGTTGTTGCGGGCCCGGATGCCGGTGGAGGGTGGGCTGTGATGGAACGGACCACGTGCTGCGTGGTGGGAGGCGGCCCGGCGGGCATGGTGCTCGCCCTGCTGCTGGCCCGGGCCGGGGTGGAGGTCACCGTCCTGGAGAAGCACGGCGACTTCCTGCGGGACTTCCGCGGCGACACCGTGCACCCCTCGACCCTCGCCCTGCTGGACGACCTCGGCCTGGCCGAGCGTTTCGCCGCGCTGCCGCAACGCCGCGTCACCACCGTCCAGTTGCCGATCGGCGCCGGGCGGTCCCTGGTCACCGTCTCGGACGTCGGCGCACTGCGGGGGCCGTACAACTACGTGGCGATGGTGCCGCAGTGGGACCTGCTCGACCTGCTGGCGGACGAGGCCCGCCGCGAGCCGTCCTTCAGCCTGCGCATGGCCACCGAGGCGACCTCCTTCCTCGAGGAGCACGGCCGGATCACGGGCGTCCGGTACCGCACCTCGGACGGACGCGCCGGTGAGCTGCGGGCCACCCTGACGGTGGCCTGCGACGGCCGCGGATCGCTGGCCCGGTCGCGGCCGGAACTGGGCCTGCGCGAATTCGGCTGCCCGATGGACGCCTGGTGGTTCCGCCTGCCGCGGCACCCGGACGACCCGCGGGGCCTGGTGGGCGGTGTCGGCGACCGCTTCCTCACCGCGATGATCGACCGCGGCGACTACTGGCAGTGCGCCGCGCTCATTCCGAAGGGCAGCGACGCCGAACGCCGGGCGGCGGGCCTCGACCGGTTCCTCTCCGCGTTCTCGGCCGCCGTGCCCTGGCTGGGCGACCGGGTGCGAGCGGTGCGCTCCTGGGACGAGGTGAGCCTCCTCGACGTGCGCTGCGACCGGCTGGAGCGCTGGCACCGTCCGGGGCTGCTCTGCATCGGCGACGCCGCGCACGCGATGTCCCCCGTCTTCGGCATCGGCATCAACCTCGCCGTCGAGGACGCCGTCGCCACCGCGCGCCACCTGGTGGAGCCGCTGCGCCGCGGCAGCGTGGGGCTGCGCGACGTACGCGCCGTCCAGCGCCGCCGGTGGCCGACCACGGCCGCCACGCAGGGCCTGCAGCGCCTCGCCCACCGGCGGTTCATCGCCCCGGTGCTGGCCGGACGCTCCCCGCTCGGTGACGCCGACCGGGCGGGGCGGCTCGCCGGCCTGTTCAACTCCACACCGTGGCTGAAGCGGGTGCCCGCCTACTTCATCGGCTACGGCGCTCTGCGGGAGCGCCCGCCGGCGGCGTCGGTGCGGTAGGCGGTCGGGAGGTGCTCCCTTGGCGCCTCGGCCCTTCGTCCGTCGGCCGATGCCGGACGAAGGGGCCGGGCGGGGGCGGGCCTTCGCTCAGGAGGCCCGGGTCGCGTTGCGGGCGATCGCGTCGAGGATCGCCGGCCACACCTGTTCCGGCAGGTCGTGGCCCATGCCGGGGATCAGCAGCAGCTCGCCGCCCGGGACCGCGGCGGCCGTGGCCCGTCCGCCGCTGGGATCGATGAGCGGGTCCCGCTCGCCGTGGACGACCACCGTCGGCACCGCGACCGAGCGCAGTCCCGGCGTACGGTCCGGCGAGGCGAGGATGGCGGCGTACTGGCGCATGTAGCCCTCCGGGCGGTACGCGCGGTCGTACGCGGCGGTCACGCGCTCGCGCAGTTCCTCCGGAGCCGGCGGGTAGTCGGGGGAGCCGATCACGGCCGCCCGGCGCACCCCCTCGTCGATGACGGCCTCGCGGGTCGGGGGGACGCCGTTCGAACCGGGCATGGCCGCGATGGCCTCCGCCGAGGCGCGGCCGACCGATCGGTCGCCGGTGGTGGACATGATCGAGCAGAGGGAGAGCACGCGGTCCGGGTGGTCGATCACCAGTTGCTGGGCGATCATGCCGCCCATCGACGCGCCGACGACGTGCGCGGCCCGGATGTCGAGCGCGTCCAGCAGCCCGACGGCGTCCTCCGCCATGTCGGCCAGCAGGTAGGGCACGCCGGAGGTGTCGCCCGACAGCACGGCGCGGATGTCCGGCAGGGGGTGCCCGTCGAGGCCGGTCGACAGACCCGCGTCGCGGTTGTCGTAGCGCACGACGAAGAATCCGCGGTCCGCGAGGGCGGAGCAGAACTCCGGCCGCCACAACGTCATCTGCGCGCCGAGCCCCATGACGAGCAGCAGCGCCGGATCCCCCGGGCTGCCGAAGGTGTCGTACTCGAGCTCCAGGCCGTTGGACTTCACGCGCGGCATGCGGGACTCCTCGGGGGTCGCGGACGGATCGGTCGTACCGTCCAGTCGGTACGATAGCCGGGCCGCCGCCGGTCGGCACCCCCACCCGCGAACGGGTCGGCGTGCGCCGGGACTCGGGGGGTCTCCGCCCTCCGCGGCGGCCGCCGCGCCCGTCTGGCACATGGTGCGCGCCTACGCCCGGTGTCGCATTCACGGGCCCGCGCGGCCGCCGGCGGGGTGAAGCGAGGGGCTCGTTACGTTACGCTTATGTAATGTAACGCCCGCGAGGGTGGGCGACGGGCTGCGTCCGGGCACAGAGGGGACCGTGGATGAGCGGCGACGACCGCGCCGGTGGCGCCAGGGGCGCTGGGACCGCGAAGAGCGACAGGGCGTCCGGCCGTGGACCGGGCGGCGGTGCCGCACCGCGCTCCGGCGGCCGCCCGCGTGATCCCGCGATCGAGGAGGCGATCATCCAGGCGACGCGCAAGCGCCTGGTCGCCGACGGTTACTCGCAGATGACCATCGGGGACATCGTCGCCGACGCGGGGGTCACCCGGCCCACGCTCTACCGGCGCTGGGCGAACAAGTACGACCTGGTCGTCGACGCCCTGGAGTACGGCTTCCGCGCCCAGCGCGAGGCGTACCCCGACATCGACCTCGACGAGCTGCCGGCCGTCGAGGCGTTCCGGGAGGCCGTGCGCCGCCTCGACCCGCGCTACCACAACCGGGCCGCGATGGCCCTGCACGGAAACTTCATGGCGGAGGCCGAGCGGGTCCCCGGCCTGCTGGAGCAGTTGCGCGAGCACGGGGTCCGGCCCCGGTGCGGCGAGCTGCTGGAGACCCTGCGACGGCTCCAGGAGCGCGGCGAGGTGCGCGAGGACGCCGACCTGGACACCGTCGTGACGCTGTGCTTCGGGAGCTACTTCGCGGACTACCTGCGCACCGGCGGTTCCGGTGCCGACATCCCCGACCGTCTTGTCGACACCCTCTGGCCCACGATCGCGACCCGTCCCGCCGCGTCGGGCTGATTCCACCGGGTCCCGGGGGCCCGGGCCCCTCCGGCCGCCGACCGCGGAGGGCGCCCGCGTCGAAGGCGGACTCCCCGTGCCCGGGGCCGCGTCGGCGTCGCGGCGCATGGGCGGGTCGGTGCCGGGGTGCGTCAGACGGCGGGTGCGCACTGGACGGCCACAAGCGCCACGTCGTCGTTCAGCTGTCCGTCCGTGTGGCGCAGCAGGTCGTCCAGGACCTCCCGCAGGAGGGATTCGGGGTCGCTCCCGGCCGCGTTCCGGGGGATGCCCCGGTCGGTCATGGAGTAGAAGGCGCCGGAGCCGTCGCGTGCCTCGGCGAGGCCGTCGGTGTAGAGCAGCAGGAGGTCCCTCGGCGCGAGCGGAAAGGTGTCCTGCCGGTAGGCGGCGGGATCGAGGCTCGCCAGGCCGAGGGGCGGTGCGGGCGCCGGGCTCGCGAGCGCGGTGATCCGGCCGTCGCGCAGCAGCAGCGGCAGGGGGTGTCCGCAGCTGACCGTCCTCATGGCGCAGTCGCCGGGCGGGAACTCCACGAGCAGTGCGGTGGTGAAGCGTTCGGAGGCGTTGGCGTCGACCTCGCGCACCTCGGACACATGCCGGCGGACGCTGCCCTCGAGGGCTGCGGCCAGGCGGGGAAGGGTGGGGTGCTGGTGCGCCGCCTCGCGGAAGGCGCCGAGCAGGGTCGCGGTGTCGTCCAGTGCCTGCAGGCCCTTGCCCTTGACGTCGCCGATGAGGAGCCGGGTGCCGTACGGCGTCCTCGCCGCGGCGTAGAGGTCGCCGCCGACCTCGGCCATCGTCTCGGCCGCCCGGTACACCGAGGCGAGCCGCAGGTTCTCGATGCGGCGGGGGAGCGGCCGCAGGACGACGTGCTGTGCCGCCTCGGAGATCGCCCGCAGCCGTGTGGCCTCCCGGCGGTTGCGCTCGCGGGCGCTGCAGAAGGCGACGAGGAAGAAGGAGACCGCCAGCAGCGCGGCGACATGGGTCGGCAGGATCGGCGAGCGGAGCAGGCCGTCCTGGACGTCGCAGATCACCGCGGCCGTCAGGGAGAGCGCGGCCGTCCCGGCGGTCGTGCGGGTCGTCGAGATCGCCGCCGTCAGGGCGGGCGCGGCGATGAGGAGGGAGGCCAGGTGGATGTCGGGAGGGGTCGCGAGACCGATCGCGGTGATGATCAGGACGAACGCGACGGGCGCGGCCGTCTCGGTCAGCCGCCACGCCCCGCAGGTGCCGGCCCACGCCCGCCTGCGGAGCCCCGCGCGCCTCCCGCCGTGCGAGCAGCCGCCGTGGCGATATCCGCCTTCGGTCGACGCGCCGGCCGCGGTCGCGACCGGCGCCGTCGCGACCGCGGCTCGCCGGATGAGCTTGTGCACGGACCTACCTCCTCGTATGGCCCCTCCGCCCTGCGGTCGAAGCGAATGCCGGGGTCATTTGATTTACAGATAGCGACTGTAACGATAGTCGATTATGTCCGCATTCCCGGCGAGGCGGCATGGACTGATGGGTTACAGTCATTAGGTGTAATGAAATTACTCGGAGTGGGAGGCACGGTGGACCACAGGAGAGAGCTCGTCGAGCGCAGCATCCCGTTCCTGGACGAGGTCAGGAACCGCACCGCCGGCAAGGAGCTGGAGGGGTGGCTCAACGACACCCACGGTCCGGACGGCGAGCTGTACGGACACCTGGCGCGCCTGATCACGCTCGGTGTCGAGGAAGGGTGGGCCGCGAACGTCGAGGTCGACGGCCCGAACTACCGGCGCAGCCTCATCGCGCCGCCCTCGCGGGAGACGCTGTACTTCAGCATCACCGCGGTCTACATGAACAGCGAGGCGCCCTACCGGGGTCAGTACCACGCCCACCCCTACGGCGAGATCAACCTCGTGGCCCCCGTCGACCGCGGCGCGCGCCTGGCCGGTCCCCACGGCTGGCAGGGTCCGGGCTGGACCGCCCCCGGCCCCGGCAGCCACCACTACCCCGAGGTCCGCGGCGGCGCCCTGATCGCCCTGTTCTACCTCCCCGCCGGCCGCATCTCCTACGACATCACCGAGCCGCCCCACGGCGAGGGCGGGATGCCGGAGCCTGGCCTGGCCCGCTGAGCCGATCCCCATCGGAGGGACGTTCACGGAACGGCACTAGGGTGCGGTGTCGTGGATTTCGGTGGGTTGGAACGGCGCTACCGCACCTACGAGGGGTGGATTCCGCCGGAGGTCGTGTCCTTGCTGATCGAGCACGGCCACCTCGACGAGGTGCGGCTGCAGGCGCGCCGAGGGGACTGGATCTGCGCGTCGGCGTGGGCGCGGGAACTGGTCGGGCAGGGCCGGCACGATGACGCCCTGGACGTGCTGGCGCCGTTCGCCGGCACGGACTGGTGGCGCGCGGTCGCAGCGGTCGTCGACGTCCTGGAGGACGGCGGACGCGCGGACGAGGCGATCGCCCTGGCCCGCCGGAGTGCCAAGCGCGGGATGCCGTTCCTGTTCGAGCACCTGACCAGGCTGCTGGCCCGGCACGGCGGCGCCGCCGAGGCCTGTGAACTGCTGCGCCCGCACACCAGGGACAGCGCTCTCGCCGAGGCGTTCGTCGACGTGAGCGCCGGGCTGGGCCGGGACGACGAGATCGCCGCGCTGCTGGAGGCGCATGTGGAGGCGGGGCGAGGGCGCGATCCGTGGCACGCCCGGCCAAGGAACGCCGTGCATCTGCTGGCCGTCGTGCGTGAACGGCAGGGGCGGGTCGACGAGGCGGTGGCCCTGCAGCGGGCCTGCGACGTCGCCGTGGTCAACGGCCGCGACCTGCTCGCCGAACTGCTGGTACGGCACGACCGGCTCGACGAACTGCGGGGCCACATCGCCGGAAGCGGGGCGGAGACGGCGGCCGGACGCCTGGCGGTTGCCCTGGAGGAACGCGGGGACGTGGAAGGCGCTTTGGACGTGCTCCGGCCGTTCGCGGCGGACCGCTCCCCGAACAGGTCCGTCGCGCTCGCCGAGTTGCTGGTCCGCCACGACCGGACGGACGAGGCGATCGAGGTCCTGCGGCCCGTGCCGGGATCGATGGGCGGCGATCCCGAGTGGGTCCTCCGTATGCTCTGCACGCTCCTGGCCGACCAGGGCCGCGCCGATGAGGCGCTCGCGGCCATCGACGACCTGGCCGTCCGGAACGGAGGCACCTCGGCGGAGCTGTTCGTCGAGCGCATCCGGCTGCTGTCGTACTGCGGCCGCACGGAACAGGCGATCACTGAGCTGCGCGCCGACCGCGACGCCGCTGCCCGGAGCGATGCGGGTCTCCTCTCCGAGGTGCTGGCCGACGCCGGACGGCTGGACGAGGCCATCGACGTCCTGCGAGCACCTGCCGACGGCGACATGGACCAGATCCCCCTGGCGGAGGTGCTCATCCGCCGCGGACGTGTCAAGGACGCGGTCGCCCTCCTGCAGGCGCGGTCAGGGGCCGGTGCCGACGTCCCGGAGCTGCTCGGGGAGACCTCATGACGATCACCGCGCGCGCCGTCGGCGCGGTCGAACTGCCCGGCGCCGCCCCCGTGACGGGCGGTCACGCGCTCCTGCGGCATCCCGGCGGACGACACCACGCACTGCTGCGCCACGACGGCGTGATCGCGCTGGTCGACCTCGGGGCGGCGTTCGCCGGTGGGCCGGCCGTCCTCGCCACCGTCGCGGACCCCTGGCCCGGTTGGCGGAACAGCGCCTGCGCGGCGAGCCCGGACGGCAGCCTGATCGTCCTCTCCGGGCAGCGCTCCGTGCTGGCGCTGGATTCCGACGGCCGGACCCGCTGGGAGTACGGGCACGGCTGCTGGGGCGACGGTCCCCACCGGCATGACGGCCCCGAGCCGTGCCCGGGCTTCTTCAGCGGCTCCGTACAGGTCGGCGCGGACGGCCGGCACGTCTGGGCGCACGTCCGGCCGGACATCGACCACGGCGACCCGTACGTCGACTCGCACGAGCAGTGGGTCCTCCTGGACGCCGCCGACGGCACCGTCCTCGGCCACGCCCGGGTCGAGGGCGGTTCCCAGGGCTCGCACCAACTCACGCCCCCCGACGGCTCCCGGATGATCCTCGCGACAGGCCAGGGCCAGGACGGTTCCCCGGCCTACGTCGGCCACTGGGACGGGTCGGCGCTCACCGCCGGGGAGATCGGCGACGGCTTCCGCATCCCCGTCGCCCTGCACCCCGGCGGCCGGGCGTTCCTGAGCACACCGCACGGCCACGACCCGCTCCTGCTGCACCGCTTCCCGGGCGGACAGGTTCTCATGGACCGGGACGCCGCGGACCTCGCGGGCCGCGACGCGAACACGGACGACGACGAGTTCGAACCGGCCTGGGACTTCGTCGCGGGCTTCGTCGACGGGCACACCGTGATCGCCGCCGCCTACGACGCCGGCCACCACCGGGAGGAGTCCCGGCATTGGCTGCTGGACGCGCTGACCCTGCGCCCGCTCGGCCCGGTCGCCTACCCGGATCCCGGTCCGGACCCGGGTCCGGACCGGGATCCGGATCAGGGCGGCTACCCCGTCGCGCTCGGCGACGGCACCTGGCTCACCCTGGCCGCGGACGGCACCACCCTCAACCGCTGGGCCCCGCACCGCCGGTGACCGGTGGGCCCGGGCCGTCCCCCGAGGAAGGAACGACATGATGCCGCAGCCGCCCGACCGCCCGACCGCCGACGCCTGGAAGGCCCTCGGCGGCGCCCCCGATCGGGCGGAACACGTCGCGTACCGGGAGGTGGCCGGGGTGTTGCCCGCCAGGCTGCCGGTGCGGCGGATGGCCCGGGCCACGGTCGGGGTCTGCTCCCTAGCCGCCGCCGAGCTGCTGGCGCTGCGCTCCGGCGGGCCGCCGCCCCCGGTCCTGGTGGACGAGGCAGCGGTGGCCACCGCCTTCGTGAGCGAGCGCCATCTGCGGATCGACGGCCGGGCGGCCACGTCCTTCGCCCCGCTGTCCGGCTTCTGGCGCACCGCGGACGGCTGGGTGCGCACCCATGCCAACTACCCGCACCACCGGGCCCGGTTGCTGGCCGCCCTGCGCATCTCCGACGACGGCGGTGACGAGGTCCTCGTGGGGCGGCTGGCGGACGAGCTGGCGGGCCGGGCGGCCGCCGAGGTCGAGGAGACCGTCTACGCGGCGGGCGGCCTGGCCGTCGCCGTACGACCTCCGGGCCCCGCGGCAGTGCCGCTCGTGGAGGCGGAGCGGACCGACGACGCCGAGGTACGCCCCCTGCCGCCCTCGGGACTGCCCGCGGAGGGCATCCGCGTGCTGGATCTGACCCGGGTGATCGCCGGACCCGTCGCCACCCGCACGCTGGCGCTGCTCGGCGCGGACGTGCTGCGCGTCGACAGCCCGCGGCTCCCGGAGGACGAGCGGGCCCACGCGGACACCGGCTTCGGCAAGCGGTCGGCGCGGCTGGACCTCTCCGGGCCCGGCCGCAAGGACTTCGAGGAACTCCTCGCCGCCGCCGACGTGGTGGTCACCGGCTACCGTCCGGGTGCGCTGGACCGCTTCGGCCTGTCGGCGCGGGCCCTGCGCGAGCGGCGTCCGGGCCTGGTCGTGGCACAGCTCCGGGCCTGGGACCGGTCCGGTGCGTGGGCGGAGCGGCGCGGGTTCGACAGCCTGGTCCAGGCGCGGTCCGGCATCGCCTCGATCGAGGCGGGACCGGACGGCCGCCCCGGCGTCCTGCCCGCCCAGGCCCTCGACCACGGCACCGGCTATCTGCTGGCCGCCGCGGTCCTGCGCGCCCTGACCGACGCCCGCCGCCAAGGCGGCGGACGGCTGCTGCGGTTGTCGCTGACGGGCACGGCGTCCTGGCTGACGCACGGGATCCGCCCGAGCGATGCGGAGGCCGGATCCGGGGCGGGTCACGACGCCGAGCCCCGGCTCGCCGTCGCCGACTCCCCGTACGGACGCCTGGTCCACGCCCGGCCGCCCCTGGGGTACCTCGGCGCCCCGGAGGACTGGAGCCGCCCACCGGGGCGCTGGGGCACGGATCCCGCGGTCTGGGGCTGAACCGCGCGTGCACACCTGGTGAACCCTTCGCCCGGGGCGGGCGGTGGCCCTGCCGGGGTGCACCGGAGCACCCTGACCACCCGGAGCACCTGGAGCACCATTACGATGCCCCGGCCGGAGATGATCAAGGGGAGGGGCGGCATGGGGACCGAGGGTGGAAGACCGTGCCCGCAGTGCGGGCAGCCGCTGACGGCGGACGACCGGTTCGTCGTCTGGTGCGCGGCGTGCGACTGGAACGTGCGGGGCGGGAACGAGGACGACGACGAGCACGACGGTCGCCTCGACGCGTTGCGCCGGCGCCTGTCGCGGAGGTACGGCGAGGAGCTCTTCGCCAGGATGACGTCGGAGCGACCGCCGAGGCCCGGCCGGGGCGCGGCGTACGTCGGTGCCCAGGTGATCGCCGGGCTCGTGCACCTGCTGACGCTCGCCGTGGCGGGCGCCGGTGTGTGGCTCCTCGTGACGGGTTGGCGGGCGGTCGTCCCCGCCGTGCTGGGCGTCCTGCTGCTGGGCCTGGCATGGCTGATGCGTCCGCGGCTGGGGCGGATGCCCCGTCACGGGGTCCATCTGCGCCGGGCGGACGCTCCCGCGCTCTACGCGCTGCTGGACGAGGTGGCCGACACCCTCGGGGCGCCACGGGCGGACGTGGTCGTGGTGCACGCCGAGTTCAACGCCTGGGTCCAGGCAGTCGGCCTGCGCCGGCGCAAGGTGCTGACGATCGGACTCGGGCTGTGGGAGGTGCTGACCCCCCAGCAGCGAGTCGGCCTGCTCGGCCACGAGTTCGGTCACTTCGTCAACGGCGACACCGGCCAGACGTTCGTCATCGGCTCCGCGCAGCGCACGCTCGCCGAGTGGTACGTACTGCTGCGTCCGCAGGACGACACCAGCGGCCTGGGAATGATCGAGACCGCCGCGCGACTGCTCATGTTCGTTCCGGCCTCCGCCGTGCTGCTGCTCCTGCACGTCCTGACCCACCTGACCCTGCGCGCCGGTCAGCAGGCCGAGTACCTCGCGGACGATCTCGAGGCGCGGATCGGTTCGACGGAGGCGGCCATCGGCGGGCTGGACGTCCTGCTGTTGGCCGACGCCGTCTACTTCTGGCTCGACCAGCAGTACGTCACCGCGGGCACCGTGCACCGCTCCACACGGGACGCCGCCCGGCAACCCGACGAGGCGGTCTGGGAACGCCTCAAGGAGTACGTGGCGTCGATCCCCGCGCACGAGCTGGAGCGGCGGCGCCGGCTGTCCGTCCTGACCGCCCACGCCGAGGACCTGACGCACCCGCCGACCCACCTGCGCCGCGCCGCCGTGGAGCGCCGCGAGCACCACCCGGCGGCCATCGTGCTGGACGTGGCGCGGAACAAGGAGGTCGACGCCGCGCTGGACCCGGCCCGACGTACGCTCGGCCGGGAGGTCCTGCGCGGCTGAGACGGGCGGCCGGTGCGTCGGACGCGGCCGGGGATCAGGCCCGTCCGGCGCGCTCCCGGGGGATCTTCTCGCCCGCCTCGACGGCGAACGGCAGCCGGTTCCCGGCGGGCGGGAGCGGGCAGGTGGCGAGGTCGGTGTACGCGCAGGGCAGGTTGGCGGCGCGGTTGAAGTCCAGGCTCACCCGGCCCCCGGCGTCCGGAGGGTCGATCTGCAGGGAGCGGTTCGCGGCGTAGGTGGTCACACCGGACGTCGCGTCCGTGAACAGGGCCATCAGGCCGCCGGGCCGGGAGCCGTTGAAGACGGTGAGCCGGTACGTCGCGCCGTCCACCTCGAACTCGACCTGGCCGGGCGAGTCGTAGACGTGCTCCATCCCCTCGACCGCGGCCCCCACCGTCACCGGACGGGGGACGTCATGAGGAACGAACCGGCCGTCGCGGACCCAGCGCGGATCGGCGGCGTAGGCGGGTGTCCCGGTGAACGCGGTGCGCAGCGGGTTCCCCGGGTGGCGCGGACGCAGGATGTCGTGGCCACCGCGCTTGGCGACCTCGACCACCGCGTCGCCGAAACCCGCGTACACACTGTCCCGCTCGCCGATGACCCCGAAGTCGTACCGGCCGCGCACCGCGGCCCCGTCGACGGTCAACTCCTCGTCCTCGTCCAGGTCGACCACCACGCGGCCGTCCGCGGCCGACCAGCGGCCCGGGGCGTCGTCAAAGCGCTCCGGCAGCGGTCCCAGCCAGCGCAGGCTGGTGATCGCGAGGAAGCCGTGCGGTGCGGCGAGCACCTCCTCCTTGGCGCGGTGCCAGCGCTCCCACTCCTCGGTGAAGCCGGTCCGTTCGACGTCCTGAGCGGTCATGTCCGCTGCTCCCTCGCGTGACGGTGTACGCCTCCGTGACGTACAACCACCGCGGACCGCGAGGTCATCCCGGAGGGTCCCGCACTGTTTCCGGCGGGGTGGTGGCGGGGAGCGGCCCGCCCGGTCGGCGTGCGAGGACGACCAGGCGGGCTCCGCTCCCCAGGCTGCCCCGTCCGTGGACGCGGCGCAGTCCGGCGGCGACAGAGGTTGCGCCGGACGGGGTCAGGGGCGAGGCCGGAGGGACAACGCACGCTCCAGCGCGGCTCGGTCCGCCGGTTCCCCGTGCGCCGGGAGGACGATCTCGATCGGCAGCGCGAGCAGCGGCCTCGGTCTTTCGACGACCTCCTCGTGCGTGACGCCGCCCCGCAGCCGCTCGTTGATCCGCGGGCCGCGGCCGAAGTCGCCCAGCGTGTCGCCCGCGATCAGGGCCCCCGCGCGGTCGTACCAGAGCACGAGGTCGTTGTGCTCCCTCCCGGCGCGGGCCTCGATGCCCACCGGAAGCCGGTCGCCCGCCGCGTACAGATGCCCCTCGCCTGCGTCCCCGGCGAGCAGCCGGCCGACATCGGGGCTGCCACCGGCGGCCTGCTCCGCGGCGATGCCGAACTTCTGCACGAGGTCGTCGGCGGTGTCGGGCGGCGGTACGAACACCGGTGCTCCGAGGCTCTCGACCAGGTTCCGCGTGTCGCGTTCGTGCCACGGCGCGGTGAGCACCACCACCGGATCGCGGTGGACGGCGAGCGCGAGGACCGCGCCCGGCACGGACAGCGGGTCGAAGAGGAGGAGCCGGGTCCCGTCGTCGACGGCGTACGACGACACCTCCCTCGCCCACCGCTCGTCCGGCGTCCGGTCCGGGTGCGGCGCCCGCCAGTGCCAGACGCCGGTCGCCACTTCGAGCATGCGGGGACCCTATCGGCGCCCGCCGCCCGACGCGCATCCCTTGCACGAGTGGGTTCGCCACGCGGCGACTCCCGGGCCGGATGTGCCCCGCCGGTGCGGAGCCGCCCGCCGGGTGCCTGGTCCTGTCACCCCCGGGAACAGCGGGGTACTGCCACCCGCGCCGGGCGCCGCGCACAGTGGATGACGGCCGGAGTCGACCGGTTCGTCATCCCCCCACACCAATGCGCGGAAGGTGCGATACATGAGCAATGCCCTGAATGTTCCCGGTGGTGTCCTGAGGCTCGCGGACGACCTCGTCGTCAGCCGCATGGGGTACGGCGCCATGCAGCTCGCCGGGCCCGGCGTCTTCGGCCCGCCCGGGGACCGCGGCCAGGCCCTCGCGGTGCTGCGCGAGGCGGTCGATCTGGGGATCACCCACATCGACACCAGCGACTTCTACGGGCCCGCGATCGTCAACGAGCTCATCAGGGAGGCGCTGCACCCCTACCCGGACGCACTGCGCATCGCCACCAAGGTCGGCGCCCGCCGCGACGACAAGGGCGGCTGGATCCCCTCCCTGGAACCCGCGGACCTCAAGGCCCAGGTCCACGACAACCTCCGGCGCCTCGGGCTGGACGTCCTCGATGTGGTCTACCTGCGCCTCGGTTCGGTGGCGGGCACCAGCGACGACTCCATCGCCGAGGAGTTCGGCGCCCTCGCGGAACTGCGCGAGCAGGGTCTGATCCGGCACCTCGGCCTCAGCGGGGTCTCCGGCGCCCAGCTCACCGAGGCGCGGACCATCGCCCCCGTCGTGGCCGTGCAGAACCTCTACAACCTGGTGCAGCGTCAGGACGACGCCCTCGTCGACCGGTGCGCGGCCGAAGGCATCGCCTTCGCCTCCTTCTTCCCGCTCGGCGGCTTCACCCCGCTCCAGTCCCGTGAACTGGCGGACGTCGCCGCCCGGTTGGGCGCCTCGCCGCAGCAGGTCGCCCTCGCCTGGCTGCTGCGGCGGTCCGCGACGACCGTCCTCATCCCCGGTACGTCCTCCGTCGCGCACCTGCGCGAGAACGTCGCCGCGGCCGGGCTGGAGCTGCCCGCCGACGCGATCGCCGCACTCGACGGCATCGGGTCCTAGTCCCCGGTCGACCGCCCTGCCCCAGAGACCCCCCGTGCGGACCCACGCGCACAACGATCACCGGCAAAGGATCACTTCATGACCATCACGCTCGTCACCGGCGGCAACAAGGGCCTCGGCCGTGAGACCGCCCGTCGTCTGGTCGCGCTCGGCCACACCGTGTACATCGGTGCCCGCGACGCCGCACGCGGCCGGGCGGCCGCCGAGGAGATCGGCGCCAGGCTGCTGGCGTTCGACGTCACCGACGACGCCTCCGTCTCCGCGGCGGCCGACGAACTGCGCCGCCGAGAGGACCGGCTCGACGTCCTCGTGAACAACGCGGGCGTCTTCGAGGGCATGATCGACGCGGAGCAGGCGTCCGCCGCGCACATGCGGGACGTCTTCGACGTGAACGTCGTCGGCCTCGTGCGCGTGACGCACGCCTTCCTCCCGTTGCTGCAGGAGTCCGCCTCCCCGGTCGTCGTCAACGTCAGCAGCGGTCTCGGTTCCTTCGGCACGGTCCTCGACCCGGAGAAGAACGAGTCCCGGTACGTCACGCCCGTCTACTCCGCGTCGAAGGCGGCTGTGAACATGCTCACGGTGCAGTACGCCAAGGGCCTGCCCCGCATGCGGGTCAACGCGGTCGAGCCCGGTTTCAGCGCCACCGACCTCCACGGCCTGAGCGGGCACGGCATCCAGACCCCGGAGGAGGGCGCCGAGGCGATCGTGCGGTACGCCACGGTCGGCCCCGACGGCCCGACCGGCACCTTCGCCGACCGCGCGGCGCCGCTTCCGTGGTGAACGCCGCGGCGAGGCTCACGCCCCCGGGCGGCCCCGGGCCGCCCGGGGGCACCCGGCCGTACCGTGGTGGAACCGCTCGTCCGGCCCGGCCCGGCCCGGCCCGGCCCGCGGCCGTCCGGCCCTCGGACGGGAACGGGGCGCGCGCGAGGTGCGCAGTAGCATGCGTGGGGCGGCCCCGCCGCACGCACAGCCCACCGATCCGGAGATACCGACAAGCACATGGTGACCATCGCCTACCAGGGAGAACCCGGGTCCAACTCCGCCGCCGCCGCCCACCGGCTGTACCCCGACTGCCGGGAGCTGCCGTGCACGACCTTCGAGCAGGCCCTGGAGGCGGTCTCGCTGGGCACCGCGGACCTGGCGGTGATCCCCGTGGACAACTCCGCCGCCGGACGCGTCGCCGACGTCCACCACCTGCTGCCCGAGGCGGACCTGTCGATCATCGCGGAGTACTTCCTGCCGATCCGCTTCGACCTGATGGGCGTACCCGGCGCCACACTCGACGACATCGTGTGCGTCCGCAGTCATGTGCACGCGCTGGGCCAGTGCCGGAAGATCATCCGCGAGGGCGGCTGGCAGACGCTGGTGAGCGACGACACGGCCGGTGCCGCCCGCGAGGTGGCCGAGCTCGGCGACCCGCGGCACGCGGCGCTCGCCCCGCCCGGTGCCGCCTCCCTCTACGGGCTCCAGGTGCTGCGCGGCGGCGTCGAGGACACCTCCGACAACACCACCCGTTTCGTCGTCCTGTCCCGCGACGCGCGGTTCCCGTCCGACTCGGGCACACCGATGATGACGAGCCTGTTCTTCTCCGTACGGAACATCCCGAGCGCGCTCTACAAGGCACTGGGCGGCTTCTCGAGCAACGCGGTGAACATCACCAAGATCGAGAGCTACCAGGTGGGCGCGGGCCTGAAGGCCAGCCGCTTCTACATCGAGATCGAGGGCCACCCTGACGAGAGCAGCGTGGCGCTGGCCTTGGAGGAGCTGCGCTTCTTCTCCTCTGAGGTGCGCATCATGGGCGCCTACCCGGCCCATCCGCACCGCTCGCTCGACCACGACTGACGCCGGCCCCGACGCCCGACGCGGCGGGCGGGTTCCGCCGCCCGCACGGACCGTTCGGCCGCCGTTCTCCCGCCCGGTCGTTCCTCCCGCGGGGCCGACACCCCGCGGGGGCCGATTTCACCCCGACGGCCCCTGCCAGTGACCCGGTCGGCGGACATGGCCGGGCCTGTCGCCGCGGAGGCGTGAACACTCAAGTGCCGTAAGCCTCGAGGAAAGCGAGAAACGGCATGGCGGCAACACTGGTTCCCCGTTCCCGGCGTCGCATACGCCGCGCCCACGTCACCGCGGCCGGGTGCGCCCTGGCCCTGTGCGCGGTGGCGGCGGCGCCGGCCGCCGCGGACGGGGGCACGACGGGGACGAAACCCACGGTGGTCCTGATCCACGGAGCGTTCGCGGACGCCTCCAGCTGGAACGGCGTGATCGAGCGGCTCGAACGCCGCGGCTATTCGGTCATCGCCCCGGCCAACCCGCTGCGCGGGCTGTACAGCGACTCCACCTACATCGCCTCCGTGCTGGAGAGCATCAAGGGCCCCGTCGTGCTGGCCGGGCACTCCTACGGCGGCGCCGTGATCAGCTCGGCCGCGGCGGGCAACCCGCGGGTGAAGTCGCTCGTGTACATCTCCGCGCTGATGCCGGACGTCGGCGAGAGCGGCATGTCCCTGTCGGCCCGCTTCCCCAGCGCCCTCGGTACCGCCACCCGGTCCGTGCCCTACCGGGCGGGCGGCGGCGTCAGCGGCACCGACCTGTACCTCAAGAGCGACAAGGTGCACCCGGTGTTCGCCGGGTGTCTGTCGGAGAGCCAGGCGAATCTGCTGGGGGTCACCCAGCGACCCGCGGCCACCACCGCGTTCTCGGAGAAGGCCAAGGTCGCGGCCTGGAAGACCATCCCGTCCTGGGCCCTCGTCGGCCGCCAGGACATGACCATCAGCCCGGATCAGGAACGCTTCGAGGCCGAGCGCGCGCACTCCCACACCGTGGAGATCGACTCCTGCCACGTGTCCCTGATCGCGCACCCCGACGCCGTCACCGACCTGATCCTGCAGGCCGCCACCGCGGCCGAGTCCGGCGGCCCGGCGCTGGCGGACACCGGGACCGACGGGCATCGTCCCGGTGTCAGCGGACTCGCCGGGGTGGCCGGGGCCTCGTTGATCGCCGGCGCGGGAGCCGTCCTCGGCGCCCGTCGCCTGCGGCGCCGTTCCGCCTGACCGGTACGTCGCGCCGCGCGGCCCGCCGTCAGTGCCCGTGGTCGCCCTCGTGCGCATCGCCGGCCGTCGGGCCGCCCGGCGCGGGTGACGCGCCCCGGTGGTCCCCGGTGTCGGCACCGGGTTCCACGCCGCCGGTGTGCCCGCCGTGCGACGGCTGGTCGCCGCGCTGGGCCGGGGCGCGGACCGGGTCGACGGCCGCGCCCACGCCGTAGGCGGTTCCGAATGTCGCCGCCAGGGCGACGGCGAACGCCGCGACCTTCGCTCCGGTGTTCACGGCTGCTCCCTGGGTGCCCGGGCCGAACCTCGGCCGACATGCGTGCGCCGGCGGGGCACGCTGGACCACATAGTATACCCCCTAGGGGTATGTGCCAGGGTGTGCGCGCCCACTGCCGGGCGGAGTGTGGCCGGGGGCCTCAGACGGGCGTGAGGGCCTGTTCGGTCCAGATCGTCTTGCCGCGGGGGTGGTGGCGCGTGCCCCACTGCTGCGCGAGCTGGGCGACGAGGAGGAGACCGCGGCCCCCCTCGTCGTAGGTTCGGGCCCGCCGCAGGTGGGGGGTGGTGTTGCTGGTGTCGGTGACCTCGATGATGAGGGCCGTGGTGTTGTGGATCAGCCGCAGCCGGATCGGCGGCTTGCCGTAGCGGATGGCGTTGGTGACCAGCTCGCTGACGAGCAGTTCCGTGGTGAACGCCGTCTCCTCCAGGCCCCACGCCGTGAGCTGGGTCGTGGTGTGGTGGCGGGCCTGCGCGACGGTGGCCGGGTCGTTGGGGAGCTGCCACGTGGCGATGTGGTCCGACGGGAGGGTCCGGGTACGGGCGACCAGGAGGGCGATGTCGTCGGTCGGCCGGTGGGTGATGAGCGTGGTGAGTACCCGGTCGCACACGGCGTCGAGCGACTGGGCGGGGTGCGCGAGGGCCGTGAACATCTTGTCCAGGGACTGGTCGATGTCGTGGTGGTGGGGGTCCAGCAGCCCGTTGGTGTAGAGGGCGAGGACGGTGCCCTCGGGGAGGTTGGTCGTCATGGTCTCGAACGGCAGCCCGCCCAGCCCCAGCGGGGGCCCGGCGGGGACGTCCAGGAAGTGCACGGCGTGGTCCGGGGTCACCACGGCGGGTGGCGGATGCCCGGCGCGGGCGAGGCTGCACTGCCGGGTCGTCGGGTCGTACACGGCGTACAGGCAGGTGGTGCCGATGCCGCCGGCGGTGTCCGAGTCGTGGCCCTCGTCGTCGTCGGCGCACAGGTGGATGACCAGGTCGTCGAGGTGGGTGAGGAGTTCGTCCGGGGGGAGGTCGACGTCGGCGAGGGTGCGCACGGCGGTGCGCAGCCGGCCCATGGTGGCCGACGCGCGGATGCCGTGCCCGACGACGTCACCGACGACCAGGGCCACGCGGGTGCCGGACAGCGGGATCACGTCGAACCAGTCGCCGCCGACCCCGGCGTGGGTCGTCGCGGGGAGGTAGCGCGTGGCGATGTCCAGGGCCGCCTGCTCGGGGAGGCTGTGCGGGAGCAGGCTGCGCTGGAGGGTCATCGTGGTGGTGCGTTCGCGGGCGTAGCGGCGCGCGTTGTGGATCGCGGTGGCGGCGCGATGGGCGAGCTTCTCGGCCAGGGCGAGGTCGTCCGCGGTGAACGGGGTCGGATTGCGGTGCCGGCTGAAGACGGCCAGCCCCAGGGCGCTGCCGCCCGACGTCAGGGGGATGGCGATGACGGAGTGCGTGCCCGCCTCGCGGATCCAGGCGGCGCGGGGGTCCTGGGCCGCCCAGCGGGCCAGGGTGGCGTCGGTGATGTCGTAGAGCGCGGCCTTGCCGGTGGTCAGCGTCTGCTCCGGAGGCGACCCCGGGGGATACGTCGCGGTGTCCCCGAGCGCGATGAGGGCCTCCGGGGTGCCGGGCAGGATGGAACTGGCCGCGGTGCGGGTCACCGTGACCGCCCCTGCCGCGGGGGCCGCCTGGGGGGCGGTGGGGAGCTCGATCAGGTCGACGGCGGCGTAGTCGGCGAATTCGGGGACCGCGAGGTCGGTGAGCTCCTGCGCGGTGCGGGTGGTGTCCAGCGTCGTGCCGATGCGGGTGGCCGCGTCGTGGAGGAGCTGCGAGCGCCGCCGGACCTCCGGGTCCTCGGCGGCCGGGTGGGTGGTCAGCACCACGCCGCGCACGGTCCCGGCGGCGTCCGCGAGCGGGGTGAGCGTCGCCCGCAGGGCGTGCTCCTCGTCGGCGTCGCTTCGGGTGCCGGCGCCGCCGGCCGCACCGCCGCCGCCGCCCTGGGGTGCGGCCTCCGCGGTGCCGCCGCGCCCGCCGGGTGCGACCGCCCCCTGGGGGGCGCTCGCGGCCGGAGCGGGCGAGCCGTTTCCCGTGAAGGGGGCCGGCGCGTGCTGCGGGCGGCCGCTCCCCAGGACGTTCCGCATCTGCGTCTCCGTCTGCCGGGCGGTGTCACCCGGGGCGAGATCGGGCAGACGGAGGCCGCGCATCTGGGCCTCGCCCAGGCCGAGGAGCTCCTCGAAGGCGGTGTTGGCACGTGTCAGGCGCAGACCGGCGTCGAAGACCGCCTGGGGGCAGGGTGCCTGGGCGAACGCCCAGGCACGGACGGCATCGTGCGACGGCGGATCGTCGCAGGACGCGGGGGCTGCCGCCACCACCAGCCAGCCGCCCTCGCCGCGGGCGCCACCGCCGTTGTGCCCGGCGCCCTCGTCCGCGTGCGGGCGGTGGTGGGCGAGGAGGCGCAGATGGAGCGTGTGTCCGTCCCGGTGCCGCAGCGCGAGGGTGCCGGCCCAGCGCTGCGCGGAGACGGGCGGGGCCGAGCGCGGGGGTTCGGCGAGAAGGAGGGTGGCGGGATGCCCGATGATCTCGTCGGGGGTGTGGCCGAGCAGATGATGGGCCTGTGCGCTCCAGCCGGTGACGATCCCGCGATCATCGAGGGTGGCGGTCGCGGTGTAGGCGGTGGCACCGTCGGTGCCGCGGGGGTCCGGCTCGTCACCCGCGGCGGTGGGAAGTGGCTCCATGGCTGTCATCTCGCCCTCGCTACTTTCTTTCCCCCGCTGGGGCGGAGGAACCGAGCTCGGCCAGGGCATCCACTGACCAGCATCATGCCTGTGACGGGTGAGCACCAACGCAAGGGGCCGGAGTGGCGGACGGGGCACCGACCTTCGGGCCGCGAACCCCGCTGAGCAGCGGATGTAAGAGAAACCTCAGAAAGAGGGAGGCGATGGGGAACCGGACACACCCCGCCCGGCGTGAAGAGGTGCAAACGAGACATTCCGGTATTCGTCCCCTGCTTTCGAGGGCGTGGGCAGGGGCGGCCGAACCGACCCGAGCGATCCGCTCCGCCGGAGGAACCGCCATGAGCCACGCCCTCGAGCCGTACACCGCACCCACCGACGCCGTCCGGGCGCTCGCCCCCCGCGAGCGCGAGACCCTGCACCACATCGCCGCCGGACGCACCTACCTGCAGACCGCCCGCCACATGGGCCTGTCGCGGCATACCGTCGACGCCTACCTGCGCCGCATCCGCGCCAAGCTGGGCCTCACCAGCACCGCCGAGCTGACCCGGCTGGCCGTGTCCCTGGGCCTGTGACCTCCGGCCGCCGAAGGGCCGGCCGGGCATGAGAGCATCACGGGCATGTTCCTGGAGACCGCCCGCTTGCGGGTGCGCCGTTTCCGGCCGGGCGACGCGCCGACGCTGGCCGCCTACCGGTCCGACCCCGCCGTCGCCCGCTACCAGGGCTGGAGCGCGCCGGTGTCCTTGGCGGCGGCCGAGGATCTGGTGGCGGAGTTCGCCGCGGGGGATCCCGCCGAGCCCGGCTGGTTCCAGTACGCGGTGGAACGCGCCGCCACCGGCGAGCTGATCGGCGACATCGGCGTGTGCCTGCACGGCAATCGGATGCAGGCCGATCTCGGCTTCACCCTCGCCCGCGGACACCAGGGCCACGGCTACGCCACCGAGGCCGTCACCGCGCTGCTGGACCGGCTGTTCACCGTGGCGGGCCTGCACCGGGTCTCGGCCGAATGCGACGCCCGCAACACCGCATCGGCGCGGCTGCTGGAACGCGCCGGGTTCCGGCTGGAGGGCCGCCGCCCGGCCCACTCGTGGATCAAGGGGGAGTGGACCGACGACCTGCTGTTCGGCCTCCTCGCAGCCGACTGGAGGCCGCGGCACCCGAGCCGTGGACGGAACGGGGAATGACCGCGCCCGGGCGACGGTTGGACCAGGCGCGGGAGTCCTGCACGGGACTCCACGGGGACCGCGGAGCGGTGCGACCCCCATGGAGCCCGCGGAGCAGGAGAACGGCCCCGCTCCGATCCGGCGCCGGCCTGGCCCCCCTTCCCGGCCGGCGCCGATCGTGTGAGCGCTCTCGGGGCGCGTCCGGGTCGAGGGCGCCGCGCCTCCCGCGATCGGGCGAAGGCGTGCGCGGGGCCCGCGGTGGCCCCGGCTAACGGCCCCGGGCCGCCGCCCGTGGCGGTCGAGTCCGCGACCGATCCGGCGTCGTCCGGGGTGGTCTGACGTACCGTCACCTCGACGGGCCGGCGGCGGAGGACAGCGGCGCCGCAGCGAAGGCGTACGTGAAGCGCCGGCACCAGATCACCACGGCGTGGTACCGATCCAGCCGAAGGCCGGCGGGCAGGGCATAGGTCTGGTTTCCCAGATTGCCCTTGAGGGCCCCGAGATCGGCGAAGTCGCGTCCGAAGTCGCCGTTCGGCGCGCGAGGGCCGGCGACGGTCAGCCGGACGCGGAGATCCGGGCCGTTCTCCACGCGCAGGTCCTCCAGCCGCAGGACGCGGGAACCGTCCGGAAGGCGCAGGACACGGACCGTTCCGGAGCCCGGGTGGCCGCGGCTGATCAGTTCCCCGGTGGACAGGACGGCGGCGGTCCCCGCGGACTCCGGACGCTCCCCGGCGGTGGCGGTGGCGGTGGCGGTGGCGGCGGGCGGCGGATCGTTGACGGTCTCGTCGACGAAGAGCTTCTGGGGCTGGAAGTAGACCAGTACGAAGACGCCCAGGGCCGCCACGACGACGCAGGCGGCGACCACCAGCCGAAGATGCCGTCGCAGGAGGGCGAGGATCCCGGTCATGACAGGTCCGGTCCTGCGGCGACGGGCTGCCGGGCCTCGCTGATCGCCCAGGCGGCGTTGACCGGGCCGATGCGGCTGCACGCCCGAGGGAAGTCACCGAGCGGTTCACCGCCGGCCGGGTCGGCCTCCTCCGTCAGGAGGCCCGCGTCGTCGACGTCCCCGGCGGCCCGGGCGGGATGCCCGGCCGCCACCGCTCCCCGGGCCGGACCGTCTCTGCCGTCTGCGTCCACGCCTCCAGTGTGCGGCGGTACGTGGCGGTCTGCGCTGTTTGATTCGCAGCTTGGGGGGTGTGGGGGGATGCTGGGGTATATGAGTACGCGCGTTCCGGCGGATTCAGTGGTGCGGAGTGACCTGCCCGTG
>NZ_JBEZXR010000054.1:0-59502 GCF_040638135.1 Streptomyces sp. NPDC026673
TCGCCCTTGGCGGCGTCGACGGCGACCTGGTCGTAGTGCACCGGCCACCGGTCGTCGTCCTGGGCCACCGTCCAGGCGCTGCCCGCGTCGGCGGGGGGCGTCAGCTCCACCCTGCCGCCCAGACCGGCATCACGGGCCACCGCCAGAACCGCGTCGAAGTCCGCCGGGTCCCCCGACCCCGCAGCGGTCCCGCCGCCGTGCCCGGCATGCCCCGCGTGGCCGTCACCGGACGCCGCGTCCGCGCCGGGCAGCGCGGTGTCCAGCTCCGGCGCATGCCCCCGGACCGCGTCCAGCACCTGCCCGAACCGGTCACCCGCGTAGTGGGACCAGGTCAGCCCGGTGGCACTGAGGAAGAGCAGACCCAGCGCCATCCACACGCCCGTGGCGGCATGCCAGGTCCGGGTACGCCGCACCCCCCGGGCGGACCGCTCGGGCAGCAGCACACCCCGTACCGACCTCGCCCGCTGCCCACGAGCACGCCCGATCCACAGCACGAGCCCACCCGCCACGATCACCCACAGCCAGCTCGCGGCGACCTCCGAATACAGGCGGCCGGTCTCCCCCAACTGCAGATTGCGATGCAGATCGTCCAACCACGTGGTCAACGGCGTCGACCCCCACCACGTCGTCAGCTCCCCCTCCACCCGGGCCGTGTAGGGGTCCACGAACACGGTGCGCTGCCGGTCACCCAACTCCGGAACGGAGAGCACCACCCGCGTGGTCTCCCCGGCCCCGGCACCGGTGGTCACCGACGCCAGCGTCCCCTCCGGATGCACCGAACGCGCCGCCGCGATCTGTTCCGCCAGCGGACGCTGCGCGCCCCCGGCCTGCTCGACGCGCAGCAGATCCCCGTAGACGAGTTGGTCGAGCTGCGGAGTAACCGTGTAGGCCACGCCCGTCAGCGCGGCCACCAGAAGGAAGGGCGCGACAAAGACGCCCGCGTAGAAGTGCAGTCGTACGAGCAGCGCCCGTACGGCCCGCCATGACCGGCCCGGTGGCGGAGTGCCGGGCGGAGCCGCGGGCGTCGGCGCGGCGGATTGTTCCTCGGCCACGGACACGGCGGCCGCGTCGTGGCCGCCCGTCGGTGTCTGTTCCTGAGTGGAAGACATGAGTCCATCCCCAATGGGCGCCCGGCGCGCGGCGCTCGGGCGCGAGTGAAGTCGGCAGGTCGTCCGCCTGGGCGGCGGAACGGCGTGACGCGGCGGCAGATGGTGTCGCGTGCGGGCACGCCGGACTGCGCCCGTCACCACCGGGGGGCGGTGCGGGCGGTCAGAAGCAGATCGCCGGCTTCGGGGGGCCTCGCCGCGAGACCGTGTGCCGTAGGGAGGTGCGGCGCGGCGGCCGCACCGGACCGAGGAAGGACGCGGGGCGGAAAGGGGCGGGCAGGTGGCCGGTGCAGCGTATCCGCACGGCCCGGCGCAGCGGGGCGAGGACGAACGCCGCCAGCGCCCGGCCGAGGCGGAACGCCGCGACCTCGCCCCGCCACAGCCACAGTCCGCAGACCAGCGCGGCAAGGGCGTGCGCCGACGCCATCCCGGTGGACCAACCTCCCATCGAGGAGGCCGACATGGGCATCGCGTCCATCGCCGCGGAGGTGTGCCCGGCTCCGAGAGCCGGGTCGGCGGGAGCCGCGGCGAATGCCTGCGCGAGGCTGAACCAGGCGTGCAGCGCCAACTGGGCGCCCACCGTGGCCCCCGTGACCGCGGGGGCGCCGCGTTCCCGGCGCCCGGCGAGCCACCAGGCCCCGGCGGTGGTGGCGGCGAACGCGTATCCCACCGCCCAGCCGGGCACCGCCCGCGACATCACGGCGTGGCCGAGCCCCGTCACCGTCACGCAGACGGCCGCGAACACCGCGGCGCGTGCGAGACGGAAGGCGGGCCCGGACGTCATGAGCAGTCATGATGCCAGTCCTCACCCGAAAAAGGGACAGCGCCTCGAAGCACACGCGGCGCGTCATCCCCTGTGCTACGCCCCGCTCGTCCGCCCGCCGGCCGCGAACGCGAGGTTTGCCGGGGTTCCGCCGTCGGAGTGCCGCATCGGGTCTCCCGCGCCGCTCGGCGGTTCCGTACATTGCACGAGGGGGGTGGAGGCGGATCGATGCGAGGCGGCCGACGACTGACGGGGTGGGGCAGCGGCTCCTCGGAGGATCCCGGGAGAGCGGCGGGCGAGGGCTCCGCGAACGCGCTGCTGCTCCTCGTGGTCGGCGGGCTGTTCCTCGTGGCGGGGGTGTGGTTCCTGACGGCGACGGCGAGGGACACCCTGGCGCTGCGTCATGGTGTGCACACGGTGGGGACCGTACGGGAGCAGCGTGAAAGCCCCGGCGAGGACCGGTTCTGGGTGACCTTCACCGTGGCCGGCGCCGAGGTCACCCACCGGTTGCCGGCGACGACCAACCGGGGGCAGTTGGACGACGGCGACCTCCTCGCCATCGTCTACCACGCCGACCGCCCCGATCGGGTCATCGCCCGGCGTGACATCGGGAACGGCCCGCTGCTGTTCTGGTCGGGGTTCGCCGCCGTGGGGCTGGCTCTGGTCGCCCGCTCCGGCCTGAGGCTCCGTCACACCGCGGGGCGACGCACGCGGGGCGACGCGGGGCACACCCGCTCCTGAAGCCGTCCGCCGCCGGGCCCGGCCCGGGTCCGTTCAGCCGGTTTGGGTGATGTGGCCGTCGTGGAGTTCGAGGACGCGGTCGGCGAGGGCGATGAGCTGGGGGTCGTGGGTGGCGACCAGGGCGGTGACGCCTTCGCTGTGGACGACGGCGCGCAGGAGTTCCATGACGGCGCGGCCGGTGTCGGCGTCGAGCTGGCCGGTGGGTTCGTCGGCGATGATCAGGGCGGGGCGGTTGGCCAGGGCGCGGGCGATGGCCACGCGCTGCTGCTGGCCGCCGGACATCTCGCCGGGGCGCTGGGCGGCGTGGTCGGCGAGGCCGACCAGGGACAGCAGGAGGGCGACGCGCTCCTCGCGTTCGCGGCGCGGGGTGTTGCGCAGGCGGAGGGGGACGCCGACGTTCTCGGCGGCGGTGAGGATGGGCAGCAGTCCGAAGGACTGGAAGACGAAGCCCATGCGGTCGCGGCGCAGCGCGAGCAGGTCGCGTTCGGCCAGGCCGTTCAGGGCGGTGCCGTCGACGGTGACCTGTCCGGCGTCGGCGCGGTCCAGGCCGCCGATGATGTTGAGCAGGGTGGTCTTGCCCGAGCCCGAGCGGCCCTTGAGGGCCACGAGCTCGCCGCGGGCCACGGAGAAGGAGACCCCGCCCAGCGCGTGCACCGCGGTGTCCCCGGTGCCGAAGGTGCGCACCAGGTCCTCGACCACGACCATCGCCTCGGAGGCCGCCCCGTCGCCCGCCGGGCCCTCACGCCGTTCCAGCAGTCCCTCAGTCATGCCCGCCAGCATAAGGGCCGCCAAGCTGTGCCACTGTTCACACGATGGAAACAAACGTAGGTTTAGCATTCAGCGATCGTTGAAATCGGTCCCATCCGTCCGACTACCGGACGGTAGGGGACACCTGTGCGATCACGTCGTGACATCGGCGTAAGCTGTGTCACTCCTCACCGCTCCGCGGTGACCTGGTCGATCACTCGCAACACACTGTTACGGGCATCAAGAACGGGGGGCATGGTGCCGGGCTTCGTTTTGCTGCGCCTGCGCGCGCACCGGCTGCTGCTCGCTGCCGCACTTCTGTCTGTCGTCCTGACCACCTGCGCCGTGGCCACGCTGGCCGCGTTCAGCGGCGCGGTCGGGGACGCGGGGCTGCGGCGCGCGCTTCAGGGGCCGTCGGCCGCCAGGACCCTGATCGATGTGACGTCCGAAGTGACGGATCAGGACACCGGGCGGCTGGACTCCACGGTGCGCAAGACCCTGGCGGGGGCCTACGACGGGCTGCCGGTGCGGGTCTCGTCCAGCACCCGCTCGGGCACGTACGGGCTGCCGCGGAACCTGCGCCCCGCCGGCGCGCCGCGGTCGGACAACCCGGACCTCACGCTGCTCGCCACCTTCGACCGCTCCCGGGTGACCATGGTCGAGGGGGCCTTCCCGGAGGCGCCGCAGGAGAAGGGCGGCCCGGTGCCGGTCGCACTGCCCGACACGGCCGCGGAGGCCCTGGGCGTGCGACCGGGAGACGTGATCACGCTCGCCGACCGGCGCAGCGGCCCGTCGGTGCGCGTGCGCCTGACCGGCCTGTACCGGCCCACCGACCCTGCCGCGACCTACTGGCGGCTCGACCCGCTGGCCGGGCGCGGCGTGCGGACGCTGTCGTTCACCACCTACGGCCCGATGCTCGTGGACCCGAAGGCGTTCGCGGCGGGCGCTGTCCCGGCGGCCGAGGTCCAGTGGACAGCGGGCGCCGGCTTCTCCGCGGTGACCACCACTCGCCTCGACCACGTGGGCCAGGACGTCCGGCGGACGGTGGGGAAGCTCGACGGCACGGTGCTGAACGGGGAGACGACGGCGAGCAGCGAGCTGCCCGCCCTGGCGGACGACCTGAGCCGCAACCTGCTGGTCAGCCGCTCGACCCTGCTCATCAGCGCATTGCAGCTGGCCGTGCTCGCAGGGCTGGCACTGATGCTCGTCGCGGGCCTGCTCGCCACCGAACGCTCCGAGGAGACCGCCCAGCTGCGGGCCCGCGGCGGCTCCCGGTCCCGCATCGCGGGCCTGGCCGCCACCGAGGCGCTGCTGCTGGCGCTGCCCGCCGCCGTGCTGGCACCGCTGCTGGCCGGGCCGCTGGTGCGGCTGCTGGCCGGACACGGGGCCCTGGCGCGGGCGGACGTGCACCTGGACGTACCGGCCGCGACGGCCTGGTGGGCCGGCGTGCTGGCAGCGCTCGCGTGCGCCGCCGCGGTGGCCTCGCCCGCATTGCGCCGCACGGGCACCTACGCGGGTGAGCAGGAGGCACGGTCCCGCAGGGGCGCGCTGCCGGGTGCCGTGCAGGCGGGCACCGACCTCGCGCTGCTGCTCGTGGCGGGCCTGGGCTACTGGCAGCTGTCCCGACGCGACGGCGGGACGGGCGCACTGACGACCGACACCACCGGCAAGCTGAGCCTCGATCCGGTACTGATCGTGGCCCCCGCGATCTGCCTGCTGGCAGGAGCGGTGCTCGCGCTCCGTCTGCTGCCGCTGGCCGCCCGCCTCGGCGAGCGGCTGGCCACCGGTTCCCGCGGCCTGCCGACCGCACTGGCCGGATGGCAGCTGGCCCGGCGGACCGGCCGCGGCGCCGTCCCGGCCCTGCTGCTGGTCCTCGCGGTGTCGATCAGCATGTTCGCGATCGGCGAGAACGCGAGCTGGGAGCGCTCCCAGCGCGACCAGGCCGACTTCACCGTGGGCGCCGACGTCCGCGTCGCCGCCACCTCCACCCTGCCCTTCGGCCAGGGAGGCGTCTACGACCACGTCCCCGGGATCGCCGCGGTGACCCCGGCGAACCGCAGCACCGTGCCGCTGCCCCGGGGCCGCGAGGCCACCGTGCTGGCGATGGACACCCAAGCGGCCTCCCGGGTGACCGACCTGCGCGACGACCTCGCCGACCGTCCCTTCCAGGACCTGCTGCGGTCCCTGAGCCCCCGGGACACCGCCTCCCGCGACGCCGGATTCACGCTGCCCAAGGGCACGGCGCGCCTTCTCCTGACGGTCCGCCTGCAGGCCTCGGAAGCCGACGGCGGACCGATTGACAGCGACGTCACCACCCGCCTCTCGGCGACGTTCACGGACCGCTTCGGCGTCCCCTACACCTTCACCCTGGGCAAGGTCCCCGCCGACGGCGGACGGCACGTCGTGGTGGCGGACTTCGCCGCCGAGGCCGGCCGGGCCCCCGGGGCCGGCCCCGCCGGACCCCTGCGGCTGACCGGGCTCAAGGCCGACTACGCACTGCCCCCGGACACAGAGCACCACCGCTTGTCCCTCGTGCGCCTGCAGGCGGAGTCCGCCGACGGCTCCGCGCATGCCGTCCCGGTGCCCGGAAACTCGTCATGGCAGGCGCGTGCCACCATGGGCAACCCGGACTTCGTCGAGGACGGGACCCACCTCACCGCCAAGGCGGACGCCCCGCGCTCCGACGGACGCACACCGCTCACCCTCGACTACGACACCGGACAGACACCGCTCGGGAACTACTGGCCGAGCGGGTACGGCGAGGCGTCCGTGAGCGCGACCTCGGGGCCGAAGGCCCCGGCCGTGCTGGCGGGGGTCGCCACCGACTCCTTCCTGCGGACCGTCGATGCCAAGGTGGGCGACTCGGTGCGGATCCAGCTGGCCGGCGTGAGCGTGCCGGTCCGCGTCACCGCCGCCGTCCGCGCCCTGCCCACCGCCTCGGCCGCCGGCTCCGACACCGACGGTGGGGCGCTGCTGCTGGACCTGCGCTCGGTGAACACCCTGCTGAACGGGACCGGCCGCGGCTCCCTGGTGCCCGCCGAATGGTGGCTGGCGGCCGAACCCGGCGCCACCGCCCGCGTCGCCGCCGCCCTGCGGGCCCGCGGCGACATCACCTCGCTCCTGGTCCGCGACGAGCAGCGGACCGAACTGCAACGCGATCCGCTCGGCGCCGGGCCGCTGTCCGCGCTGCCCGCCGCCGTGGTCACCGCCGCGGTGCTGGCCATGGTCGGCTACGTGGTCGCGGCGGCAGGCGCACTGCGCGAGCGCTCTCAGGAGTTCGCGATGCTGCGGGCCCTGGGCACCCCGCGCCGCTGGCTCGCCCGGGTGATCGCCGCCGAACAGGGTCTGCTGATCCTGGTCGCGGTCGGCGTGGGCGCCGTACTCGGCGGGCTGCTGACCCGTCTGGTCGTCCCCCTGATCATCCTGACGTCGCACGCGGAGAACCCGATACCCGGGGTCCGGGTGGAACTGCCGTCCGGCCCGCTGGTCCTTCTGCTGATCACCGTCACCGCACTGCCCCTGCTCGGCGTCACGCTCACCGCGTGGCGGTCCGCCGACCCGGCCCAGGCGCTGCGGCGCCAAGGAGGTGAATGACGTGGCCGAGCCCCGTACCCAGCAGAGCGGTGACGTCTCCTGGATCCGCGCCCGGCTGCGCGCCGCCCCCGGCGGCACGCTGGCCCTGGCCGCGCTGGTGCTCGTCACGGCGTTCCTGGCAGCCGCACTGCCGCGGGCCGTCGACGGCTACGAGAACACCGCACTGCGCGACGCGGTGTCCCACGCGTCGCTCCCGGACCGCAGCGTCACCATGTCGCTCCAGGTGTCACGGCTGTCCGTCCCCTTCAACCCCGAGGCCCTGCTGGCTCCCACCTCGCTGAGGAAGACGGAGAAGGAGTTCCAGAAACTCGTACGGCCGCCGCTGGCACTGGAGCCGGACCAGACCGTCTACGGCGTCCGTTCCGTGGACACGGCCGCCACCGACCCCGGACTGCCCCGGCTGCCCGGTGACACCCCGCTCCCCCCGAAGGGCACCTTGGTGGCCCAGTCGGACCTCGCGGCGAACACCCGCCTGATCGAAGGGCGCCTGCCGCGCACCCGCGCCGACGACCGGAGCATCGAAGCGGTGATCACCGACCGCACCGCCCAGGTCATGAAGCTGCGCGCGGGCTCGGCGTTCCACCTCCAGGACGCCGTCGGCTCCGTCATGACCGTCCGGGTCACCGGGATCGTCGCGCCCCGGAAAGCCGGCGCCGCCTGGTGGAACGCGGAACCCGACCTGCGCAAACCCAATCTCCGCACGCAGTCGAGCTCAGGCGGCACTCCCGCCCAGTACTGGCACTTCACGGCGCTGATCAACGAACACGCCACGAACGTCCTGCTCGGCCTCCAGGACGGCGCGCTGGCCTACTGGCACCACCCCGCCGACATCGGCGCGCTCACCGCGCGTGACGTGCCCGCACTGCGCGACCGGCTCTCCGCACTGACGGCGGGCCCGGCCGCGGCACGCCTGCAGACCAAGCAGCGCGGCCTGCACGTCGAGGAGGAGGGACTCGCCGAACGCCTCGGTCCCTTCGCCGCCGAGCGCACCGCCGCCCGGCCGCTGGTCCTGGTCGCCGCCGTCGGCGTGGGCACCGTGGCCATCGTGGTCCTGCTCATGGCGGCGGGTCTGTCGGCGAACCGCCGCAGGGCCGAGTTCACCTTGCTGCGGGCCCGCGGCATCAGCCTGGGCGCGCTGACCGGCCGACTGCTGGCCGAGAGCGCGGTCGTGGCGGTGCCCTCCGCGGCCGCGGGACTGGCCCTGGCACTGCTCCTGCTCCCGGCGCAAAGCGCCGCGCTCGCTGTAGGGGCGGCGACCGCCGTGGCCGTCGTGGCCACGGTGAGCCTGCCGCTGCGGGCGGCGGCAACGGCCCGCCGGCCGCGCATCGCGCAGCGGGAGGACATCGTCGCGGCCCGGCCGTCCCGGCGCCGCACGGTGGCCGAACTGGCGGTCGTGGTCGTCGTCGCCGGCGCCGTCGTGGCACTGCGGCAGCGCGGCACGGCGGACGGCGGCGCGGACGTACTGACCGCCGCCGCGCCCGTCCTGGTGGCGGTGGTCACCGCACTGGTCCTGCTGCGGCTCTACCCCTGGCCGGTACGGCTGCTGGCGCGCCCCTTCGGGCGGCTCAACGGAGCCGTGCTGCACCTCGGCCTGGCACGTGCCGGACGCGCCCCCTCCACCACGGCACTGCCGCTGCTGGCCGTAGTGGTGGCGCTCACCGTCACCTCCTTCGGCGGGGCCGTCCTGGCCGGAGTGGAATCGGGACGCGACCACGCCGCGGTGACCGCCGTCGGCGCGGACGCCCGCGTACAGACCTACGGCGCCCTGCCGCAGGGACTCGACGCACAGGTCCGGAAGATCGCGGGGGTCCGCGAGGTCACCGGCGTCCGGGTCGAGCCCGGGCAGCAGATCATGAACAGCCGCACCCGGTTCGACCTGCTCGTCGTCGATCCGAAGCCGTACGCCCGTCTCGTGGCGGCCACCGGCCTGGGCTCCGCGTTCCCCGCAGGCAAGCTGGACTCCGGCACGTCGGAAGCCATCCCCGCCATCGCCTCCCCCGCGGTCGCGCGGACGTTCGGGAACGGCGTCGGCGACCCGGAGACCGTCAGGTCCTCGGTCGGGCGGGTCATGGCGCACATCGTGGGCACGCAGGACGTCACACCAGCGGCTCCCAACCGCGAGTTCATCATCGTGTCCAGAAAGGCCCTGGCCAAGGTGGCACCCGGCACCAAGGAGCCGGCGCACGGGCCCTCGACGCTCTACGCGACGGGCACCGGCATCGACGCCAAGGCACTGCGCGCCCTGGTGACCAAGACCGCGCCCAAGGCCAACGTCACCCTGCAACCCGAGGTCCGCGCCTCCTACGGCACCACCTCGGCCCTGCAGTCCGGCGCCCGCCACGTCTACCTGGCCGCCGTCGCCGCGGGCGCCGGGTTCAGCGTGCTGGCACTGTTGCTGTCGCTGCTGCACAACGCGCCGCAGCGCAAGGCGCTGCTGGCCCGCCTGCGGACGATGGGTATGGCGGGTCGTCAACGGCAGTGGCTGGCGGTGCTGGAGATGCTGCCGCAGGTCCTGCTGGGCGCCCTCGGCGGCATCGCCGTCAGCCTGGCCACCGTGCCCCTGGTCCGCCCCGGCGTGGACCTGGCGGCACTCGCCTTCACCGTCCGCACGCCGGCCACCGATCTGTCGGGGGCGGTGCTGCGCACCGACGCCGCCTCACTGCTGATACCCGCTGCCGCACTGGTCGCACTGGCCTGCGCGCTCCTGGCCGTCCAGGCCTGGCTGACGGGACGACGGGGAGAAGGAACCGAACTCCGGATGGGGGAACGATCATGACTCAGAGCACGTCCGGCACCGCCGAGCGCGGCAGCGTATCGCTGGCGGACCTGGAACGGCGCGTCGCCGAGGGCAAGGAGCAGCCCGCCTACGGGCACGACGCCCTCATCGTCTGCGACCGCCTGGTACGGATCTTCACCGCCCAGGGCGTGGAGGTCCAAGCCCTGCAGGGACTGGACCTGCTGGTGCAGCAGGGCGAACTGATGGCCCTGGTCGGCGCGTCCGGCAGCGGCAAGTCCACCCTGCTCAACATCCTCGCCGGCCTGGACACCCCCACCGCCGGCGCGGCCTCGGTCGCCGGCTTCGACCTGCTCGCACTCGACTCCGGAGACCGCCTGCGCTACCAGCGCGAGGTCGTCGGCTTCGTCTGGCAGCAGACCTCACGCAACCTCCTGCCCTACCTCACCGCCCTGCAGAACGTCGTGCTGCCCATGCGGCTCGCCGGCCGCGTCAAGGGACGCAAGGCCCGTGCCGACCGCGCCATGGAACTGCTGGAGATGATGGGCGTCGCCTACTGCGCCGACCGGCGGCCGCAGCAGATGTCCGGCGGTGAACAGCAGCGCACCGCGATCGCCGTGGCGCTGGCCAACCACCCCTCCCTGGTGCTGGCCGACGAGCCCACCGGGCAGTTGGACTCCGCCGCCAGCGAGCAGGTCTTCGGTGCGTTCCGCACGGCGAACAAGGAACTGGGCACCACGATCGTCGTCGTCACCCACGACCAGGCGGTCGCCTCGGCGGTCGACCGCACCGTCGCCATCCGCGACGGCCGCACCGCCTCCGAAGTCGTCCGCCGCACCAGCGTCGACGAAGACGGCCACACCACCGTCCACGCCAGCGAATACGCCACCGTCGACCGCTCCGGCCGCCTCCAGCTCCCCCGCGACTTCACCCACGCCCTCGACATCCGCAACCGCGTCATGCTCGAACTCGAACCCGACCACATCGCCGTCCGCCCCGACCGCCCCGTGGAGGACTGACGCTCCGCGGCCCCCTGCGCGTGCGGGGCCGCCGCGCACACCCGCTCGGTGCCCGCCCCGGGGCCCCGCCGCTCGATTGCGCCCAGAGCGTGATCGCCGACGACCGGGCGCCGGAGCGGGCAGAGTGACCGGCATGAGGCTGCTGACGCTGGGTGGTACGGAGTTCGTGGGACGCGCCGTCGTCGAGGACGCGCTCGAACGGGGCTGGGAGGTGACCGTCTTCCACCGCGGCAGGCACCAGGCGCCCCCCGGGGCCGCCGTACTGCTCGGGGAGCGGGGCACCGACGGCGGCCTCGCGGCCCTCGAGCACGGCGAGTGGGACGCCGTCGTCGACACCTGGTCCGGCGCACCCGCCGTCGTACGGGAGACGGCACGGCTCCTGGCCGGCCGGGCGGCCACCTACGCCTACGTCTCCAGCCGCTCGGTGTACACCTATCCGGCCGCCCCGGGACTCGACGAGGCCGGGCCCGTCGTGGACGCCTCCCCCGGCGACGGACCCGACGTCGACTACGCGCGCGCCAAGCGCGGCGGCGAACTGGCCGCCGTCGAGTCCTTCGGCGACCGCGCCCTGCTGGTCCGCGCCGGCCTGATCCTCGGACCGTACGAGAACATCGGCCGCCTGCCGTGGTGGCTCACCCGCGTCGCCTGCGGCGGCCCCGTCCTCGCCCCCGGGCCCCGCGATCTGCCGCTGCAGTACGTCGACGCCCGCGATCTCGCCGCGTGGGTCCTGGACGCCGCCGCGGCCCGGCTCGGCGGCGCCTACAACCTCGTCAGCCCACCCGGGCACACCACGATGGGCGAACTCCTCGACGCCTGCCAGGCGGTGACCGGCAGCACGGCCGAACTGCGCTGGACGGACCCGGAGACGGTACTGGCCGCCGGAATCGAGCCCTGGACCGAACTGCCGGTCTGGCTCCCGCCGGGCGAACTGTACGACACCCTGCACACCGCCGACGTCTCCCGCGCGCTGGCCACGGGACTGCGCTGCCGCCCCGTCGGCGAGACGGTCGCCGACACCTGGAACTGGCTCCGCTCCCTCGGCGGTGTGGCACCCCACCGCCCGGACCGCCCCTCGGTGGGCCTGGCCCCGGACAAGGAGGCCAAGGCACTGGCCGGTTGAGGACGGGCCCGCCCCGGCCGAAGGCCCGCCCCGGAGAACGCCACCGCCGCGTCGGCGGCAGGCCGAACCCGCCGGACCCGCCGGGCCGGACGGATCAGGGCGGGCGACCGGTGGCGGACACGACGGAATCCGCCGTTCCGCGCCTCGCACCCCCGCGACGGCGGCCCGGAGCGGACAACGCGGCGGCGAAGTCGTCGAGGGCGGCCAGATCATGGGCGCTCACGACGGCGTCGCAGTACGGCAGCGCCGCGGCCATGCCCCCGACGAGCGGCCGGTACCGCGGGCCGGCCGTCCGGGGGTTGACCCAGACGATCCGGAAGGCCACCCGGGCGAGCGCGGCCATCTGCTCGCCGAGCAGAGCGGGTTCGCCGGTGTCCCAGCCGTCCGAGACGATCACGACGACGGCGCCCCGGGCCATGCCGCGCCGCCCGTACCGGTCGTTGAACTCCCCCAGGCACGCGGCGATCCGCGTACCCCCCGCCCAGTCCGGCGCCGTCCGCCCGGCGCGCGCCAGCGCGTCGGATGGGCGGCCGGGCCGCCGCAGGACAGGCGTCAGCCGGGTCAGCCGCGTGGCGAAGGTGAAGACCTCGGCGCGCGCCCCGCGCGACGCGCAGTAGAGCAACTGCAGCATCGCCCTGGCGTACGGCTCCATCGACCCCGAGATGTCGCAGAGCACGACCAGGTCGCGGCGCCGGATCCGCGGCACGATGCGGCGCAGCCGCAGGGGGTGTCCGCCCGTACGGCGTCCGGCGGCAAGCGTACGGCGCAGGTCGACCCGCCCGCCGTGCCGGGCGGGCGCGCACCTGCGGGAGGTACGGACCGGGGTGTTGAGGGTGATCGCGCGCATCGTCCCCGCCAGCAGGGCGAGTTCGGCGTCGGTCAGCTCCGCGAAGTCCCGGGTGGCGAGTCGGTCGCCCGGACTGGCCGCCGTGGGTGTCGCGACCTCGCGGGCCCGCCCGGGCCCGTGGTCGAACGGCCCCACCGTACCGCCCTTCGCGGCCGGGCGCCCGGTGCCGGACGGTGACCGCGACGGGTCGCCCGGCTGCCCCCGCGGCCCGGGGTGCCCGACACCGCCGCCGCCGCCGAACACCTCCTGGAACACGGCGTCGAACACCGGGATCTGCTCCGGGTCGGCCACGAGCGTCGCCAACGCGCAGTACCGCAACTCCCGCGTCGTCGCCGGACCCAGCACGGTCACCGCGCGCGCGAACCGCTCCGCCCTGTCGGGCCCGACCCCGATCCCCGCCTCCCGCAGCGCGGCGCCCAGCGCGGCCGCCACCTCCGGCAGCCCCACCAGGTCCGGCAGTCCGCTCACGGCCGTCCCTCCCCGGCGCCCGTCCGGCACCGCTCGTCCCCGGCTGTGGGACAGGCCTCGGGAGGCCGTGCGACCCCCGTGCCTGCGCCGCGCGCGGGACTGACGGTCGGGGGCATCTCGACCCTCGCATTACTTGCCCGCAGCATCTCCCTCACCTCCCTCACCTCTCGGTGGCGGCGCTCCGCGCGGCGTCGCGGGCGGGACTCACGCATCGGAGTCGACCAGGTGCGTGAGTCCCGCGGCGCGTACCGCGGAGAGGTCCTCGGCGTACTTGAGGACCGCGCCGAGGGTGCGGTCGGCCGCGTCGGCGTCCAGCGTGGCGAGGCCCAGCGCGCGGATCGCGCCCGCCCAGTCGACGGCCTCGGCGATGCCCGGGGGCTTGGTGAGCCGGTGGTCGGCGCGCAGCCGTGCCACCGCCGTGGCGACCCGGGACGCCAGCCACTCCCCCGCGCCGGGGACGCGGCGCCGGATGACGGCGGCGACCCGGGGCGTGTCCGGGTACTCGATCCAGTGGTAGAGGCAGCGCCGCTTCAGCGCGTCGTGGAGGTCACGGGTGCGATTCGAGGTGAGGACGGCGACGGGCGGCACGGTCGCGGTCCGCGTGCCGAGTTCGGGAATGGTGACGGCCGCGTCGGCCAGCAGTTCCAGCAGGAAGGCCTCGAACTCGTCGTCGGCCCGGTCCACCTCGTCGACGAGCAGGACGGCGGGCCGGGGCCCCGGGTGGCTGATCGCGGCGAGCAGGGGCCGCGGCATCAGGTAGTCGGCGGTGAACAGGTCGGCGTCGCGGAGGGGTTCGCCCCGGGACTCGGCGAGCCGGATCGCCAGCAGTTGGCGCGGGTAGTTCCATTCGTACAGCGCCTCGGCGGCAGAGAGCCCCTCGTAGCACTGAAGCCGGATCAGCGGGGTGTCGAGGACGGTGGCCAGGGCGCGGGCCGCCTCGGTCTTCCCGACGCCGGGTTCGCCCTCCAGCAGGATCGGCTGCCGCATGCGCACGGCCAGCAGCAGCGCGGTGGCGAGCGCGTCGTCGGCGAGGTAGTCGGCGGCGTCGAGCCGGGCGCGCAGGGCGGGGACGTCGGGGAGGAGGACGTCAGGGTCGGCCGGCATGCGCGTAGCGGCCGGGGTCGTCCGCGTAGGCGTGCCGGCAGCCGGGGCCACAGAAGTAGACGGTGCCCCCGGTCTCCTCGGTCAGCGAGACGGCCCCGGGGGTGACGGCGATGGTCATCCCGCACACGGGGTCGGCGGCCGCCGCGACGGGGCCGGCCGCCGACGTCGCGTCCGGCGTCCGGCGGGCCGCCGGCCGCGGCCGGAGCGCGATCACCTCGGCGTACACCGACAGGGCGATCTCCGGCGGGGTGCGGGCGCCGATGTCGAGTCCGGCGGGAGTGTGGACGCGGGCCCGCTCCTGCGCGCCGAGTCCGAGCGCGGCCAGGACGGCGGCGCCGCGTTTCGGGCCGGCCACCAGCCCGACGTAGGGGACCCCGGCGCGCACCGCCTCGGTCAGTACGGCCTCCTCGTCGCGGCCGTGCGAGGCGATCACGACGACGTCCAGGTCGGACGGCATCGGCGCGCCCGGCTCGGCGGGCCGGGCGTCGTGCCCGAGGGCCCGGCCGACGTCGAGCAGGGCGCGGGCGATGGGCGCGTGGCCGTAGACGTGGACGAGCACGGGCGGCAGATGTGCCTCCAGGAAGATGTCGAGCGTGCCGCCGGACGGACAGGGGTTGGCCACCGTGACCAGCCCCTCGCCCTCCGCTCCGGTGTCCCGGCCCCCAGGGGTGATCCGCAGCAGCACCGACTCCCCGGTCTGCAGCAGGCGCAGTCCCTGGAGCTGCACGGTCGACTCGGCGCACGTGCCTCCGACAAAGCCCTCGACGGTGCCGTCGGGCAGCACCAGCGCGCTGTCGCCGGGCCGGGCGCTGCTGGGCCGCTGCGCCCGGACGACGGTGGCGAGGACGAACGGGGTCCGGCCGTGCCGGAGTTCGTCCGCGCGGGTCAGCAGTTCGGTGCTGGTCATCGGGTGCCTCAGGTGATCGCCAGGTCGGTGCGGAGCGGCTGCCCGCGGGCGGCCCGCCAGACCACCGCGGGGGTGAGCGGCATGTCGATGTGGCGTACGCCGAGCGGCCGCAGGGCGTCCACGACGGCGTTGACGACGGCGGCGGGCGAGCCCACGGTGGCGGACTCCCCGACGCCCTTCGCGCCGAAGGGGTGGTGCGGGGACGGGGTGACGGTCTCCCCCAGCTCCCAGGAGGGGCACTCGACGGACGTCGGCAGCAGGTAGTCCATGAAGGAGCCGCCGAGGCAGTTGCCGTCCTCGTCGAAGGCGATCACCTGCATGAGCGCCATGCCGAGCCCGTCGGCGAGCCCGCCGTGCACCTGCCCCTCCACGATCATCGGATTGATGCGGTTGCCGCAGTCGTCCACGGCGACGAAGCGGCGCACCTTCACCTGCCCGGTGCCCGCGTCGACGTCGGCGACGCAGATGTAGGCGCCGAACGGGAAGGTGAGGTTGGGCGGGTTGTAGACGCAGGTCGCGTCGAGGTGGCCCTCGACGCCTTCGGGGAGTTCGAGGCCGGAGTGCGCGGCGAGGGCGATCTCGGCCATCGTGCGGCCCTGGTCGGGGTCGCCGGTGACGAACCAGCGGCCCTTCTCCCACTCCAGGTCGTCCGGGCTGACCTCGAGCATCGCCGAGGCCACCAGCCGGGCGCGTTCGCGGACCTTGCGGGCCACCATCGCGGCCGCCGCGCCGGAGACCGGGGTGGAGCGGGAGCCGTAGGTGCCGAGCCCGAACGGCGTCTGGTCGGTGTCGCCGTGCACCACCTCGACATCGTCGGGCGGGATGCCCAGTTCCTCGGCGACGATCTGCGCGAACGTCGTCTCGTGGCCCTGCCCCTGGGTCTGCACGGAGATCCGCAGCACGGCCTTGCCGGTGGGGTGGACGCGCAGTTCCGCGCCGTCCGCCATGCCGAGGCCGACGATGTCCATGTGCCGGCGCGGACCCGCGCCGACGGCCTCGGTGAAGAAGCTGACGCCGATGCCCATGAGTTCGCCGCGTTCGCGCTTCTCCGCCTGCTCGCGCCGCAGGTCCTCGTAGTGCGCCAGGTCCATGGCGAGCCGCAGCGCGCGCGGGTAGTCGCCGGAGTCGTACTCCCAGCCGGTCCTGGAGGTGTACGGGAACTGCCCGGGCCGCAGCAGGTTGCGCATCCGCAGTTCCGCGGGGTCGGTGCCGAGTTCGGCGGCGAGCACGTCGACCATCCGCTCGACGAGGTAGACGGCCTCGGTGACGCGGAAGGAGCAGGCGTAGGCGACGCCGCCGGGTGCCTTGTCGGTGTAGACGCCGGTGACCTCGCAGTGGGCGGCGGCCAGGTCGTAGGAGCCGGTGAAGACGCCGAAGAATCCGGCGGGGAAGTTCGTCGGCTGGGCGGTGGCGTTGAAGGCGCCGTGGTCGGCGATGACCTTCACGCGCAGGCCCAGGATCTTCCCCTCCCTGGTCGCGGCCATCTCGCCGTGCATGTGGTAGTCGCGGGCGAAGGAGGTGCTCATCAGGTTCTCCGAGCGGTCCTCCACCCATTTGACGGGCTTTCCGGTGACGATGGAGCCGACGACCGCGCAGACGTATCCGGGGTAGATGCCGACCTTGTTGCCGAAGCCGCCGCCGATGTCCGGGGAGATGATGCGGATCTTGTGCTCGGGGATGCCGGCCACCATCGCGTAGAGGGTGCGGTGCACGTGCGGGGCCTGGGTGGTGGACCAGACGGTGAGCTTGCCGGTGACCGCGTCCATGTCGGCGACCGTGCCGCAGGTCTCCAGCGGGGCGGGGTGGACACGGGGGTAGAGCATGTCCTGCGTGACGACGACGTCGGCGCCCGCGAAGACCTCGTCGGTGCGTTCCCTGTCGCCCGCCGACCAGTCGAAGACGTGGTTGTCGGTCTGCCCGTCCTTGTCGTCGCGGATCAGCGGCGCGCCGGGGGCGAGCGCCTCGCGGGCGTCGACGACGGGCGGGAGGGGGTCGTATTCGACGTCGATGAGCTCGAGCGCGTCCCGGGCCGCGTAGCGGTCCTCGGCGACGACGAACGCGACCTCCTGGCCCTGGAAGCGCACCTTGTCGGTGGCGAGCACGGCCTGGGTGTCGTACGAGAGGGTCGGCATCCAGGCCAGACCGAGCCCGGCCAGGGTCTCGCCGGTGATCACCGCCCTGACCTTGGGGTGGGCCTCGGCCGCGCTGGTGTCGACGGAGACGATCCGGGCGTGCGCCAGCGGGCTGCGCAGGATGGCGCCGTGCAGCATGCCGGGCAGTCGCACGTCGTCCACGTAGGTGCCGCGGCCGCGGACGAAGCGGGCGTCCTCCTTGCGGGTCATCCGCCCGAAGCCGACCGGCCGTTCCCCGGTGGTGGTCATGTCCGCACCTCCTCACGGCCGTGGGCCTCCTCCGCTTCCCCTGCGCCGGTCTCGGCGGGGCGCGCGGTGCCGCCGTGCTCGGCGGCCCACCGGATGGAGCGCACGATGTTCTCGTAGCCGGTGCAGCGGCACAGCTGGCCGGAGATCGCCTCGCGGATGGCCTTCTCGGAGGGGTCGGGGTCCTGGTCGAGCAGCCGGCGGGCGGTCATCATCATGCCGGGGGTGCAGAAGCCGCACTGCAGTCCGTGGCAGGCGACGAACCCCTGCTGCACGGGGTCGAGTTCCGCTCCGTCGGCGAGGCCCTCGACGGTGCGCACCTCGTGGCCGTCGGCCATCACCGCGAGTACGGTGCAGGACTTGACGGGCGCGCCGTCCAGCCAGACCGCGCAGACGCCGCAGTTGGAGGTGTCGCAGCCCCAGTGGGTGCCCGTCAGACCCAGCTCGTCACGGAGGAAGTGCACGAGCAGCAGCCGGGGTTCGACGTCCCGGGTGTACCGCTCGCCGTTGACGGTGACCGTGATCCGCATGTCAGGCCTCCCGGCCGTGGGCGCGGGCGGCCGCGGCGCGCAGCGCCCGTACGGTGAGTTCGGCGGCGAGGTGCCGCTTGTAGTCGACGGGGCCCCGCTGGTCGGCGGAGGGCCGGCACTCCTGCCCCGCGATCCGGCCGGCCTCGGCGAACCGCTCCTCGCCGGGCGGACCTCCGCGCAGGAACCGCTCGGCCTCCTCCGCCACGAACCGGGGCGCGCCCACCGCGGTCAGCCCGATGCCCGCCTCGGCGATCACCCCGGCGGACAGTTCCAGGACGACGCCCGCGGCGGCGACCGCCCAGTCACCGGCGCGGCGCTCCACCTTGCGGTAGGCGCTGGCGTGCGAGCGGATCGGCACGCGGATCTCCAGCAGCAGCTCCGCCTCGCCGAGCGCGGTCTCGTACGGGCCGAGGAAGAACTCCCGGACCGGGATGACCCGCCGGCCGTCCGGCCCCCGGGTGACCAGGGTCGCGCGCAGCGCGGAGAACGCGGCGGACAGGTCCTCGGACGGATCGGCCTGGCAGAGCGAGCCGCCGACCGTGCCGCGGTTGCGCACCAGCGGGTCGGCGATCACGCGTTCGGCGTCCCGGAGGATGGGGAAGTGCTCGCCGGCCACGGCGGAGGCCAGGAGGTCGGCGTGCCGGACCATGGCGCCGACGGCGAGCTCGCCGCCGTCCACGCGGATCCTCGCCAGCTCGTCGAGGCCGTTGATGTCGATCAGCGCCTCCGGCTGGGCGAGCCGGAGCTTCATCATCGGCAGCAGGCTGTGCCCGCCGGCCACCACACGGGCCTCGGGCCCGTACCGGATGAGCAGCTCGATGGCGTGGTCGACGCCCGTCGCCCTCTCGTACTGGAACGTGGCTGGAACCTGCATGCGCCCTCCTGGTTCCGGGCGTGCCCCACGGTGCCGCGGGCGGCGCGTGGTGTGCGGGCGGGCGGCGTGAGCGGTGCTCCACGGGGTCCGTGCCGTGATGCTGCGCCTTGTCGCGCCGGTGGCGCAATGGGCCGATAAGCCTTCACTTATCGGGGCGAAAGCGGGAAAATCAGAGGGTGACCGTGACGCAGCTCAGCACCTTCGTGCTGGTGGCCCGGCTCGGTTCGGTCACCGCCGCGGCGCGGGCGCTGAACGTGAGCGAGTCCGCCGTGTCGCAGTCGCTGTCCGCGCTGCGCGCGCATTTCGGCGACCCGCTGATCCGCCGCGCGACGGGCGGCGGCATGCGGCTGACCCCGGCGGGTGCGCGGCTGCTGCCGGTCGCCTCGCGGATGGTGGCGCTGAGCGCGGACGCGGAGGCCGCCGTGCGGGCGGCGCAGGGCGAACCCGACGAACTGCGCGTGGTGGCGGCGAGCACCCTGGCCGAGTTCGTGCTGCCGTCGCTGACGGAGGCCTTCGCCGAGCGGACCGGCCGCCGGATCGACACGACCTTCGGCGTCGCCACGACGAGCGAGATGCGGGCGCTGGTGGAGCACCGCCTGGCGGACGTGGCCCTCGGCCCGGACCTGGGCGCGGTACGCGGCGGGGGGCTGATCGGCGAACCCGTGTTCCGGGCCCTGCTGATCGCGGTGACCGGGTCCGGGGCGTCCCGGCCGGCAGGTCCGCCGTCCCGCTGGACGTGGCTGGTCGACGCCTCCGGCACCGACCCCGGCGCGGACGCCGGGCGGCTGCTGCGCAGACTGCGGGTGCCCGAACCACGCGTCAGGGTCTTCCCGCACCAGACCGCGGCATGGGAGGCGGCCGCGGAGGGCGCGGGCGTGGCGCCCGCGGTGGCCCATCTGGTCACACCGCGCCTGCGCCGCGACGAGCTGCGCCTCCTCGACACTCCGGCGACACCGGCGGACGCCACCTGGTTCGCCACCGTGCTGCCCCCCGGCCTCCGCTCCCCCGCGACCGATGTCTTCCTGCACTTCCTCCACACGGCCGCCGCGACCCGCCTCATGGGCGCCCCCGGAACCGGCGTCGCGCCCTCCCGCTTCCGGCCCGCGATCCACGTCACGCTCTGGCCCTCGACCTGAAGCGGCCGGACGGGCAGGGCCCCGGCACCGCCGTGATCGCCCTCGCGCGCGTCACCGCCCGCGTACGCCGTCCTCCCCGCCGACGTCGACGACGTCACCGCGCCCAGCGGCGGCAACGTCCACGACCCCCGCCTGAGCCAGGCCCTGGCCGGGGCCCTCGCGGCGCTGCCGGACGGGCAGCGCCCCGGCACCGACGTGATCGCCCTCGCGCGCGTCACCGCCCGCGTACGCCGTCCTCCCCGCCGACGTCGACGACGCCACCGCGCCCAGCGGCGGCAACGTCCACGACCCCCGCCTGAGCCAGGCCCTGGCGGCGGCGGGCCGTCCGCTGCGGGAGCTGCCCGTGCGGGGGACATGGCCGCGTCCGGACGCCGCCGCCCGCCAGCCCCTGGCCGGGGCCCTGGCGGCGCTGCCGGACGGCGCCGTCGTCCTGCTCGACGGCATCGTGGCCTGCGGCGTTCCCGAGCTCGTCGTCCCGCAGACGCGCCGGCCGTGCGCCGGACGCGCGGCCGGAGCCGGGTCAGCGCGCAGCCGGGGCGACCAGCACCTCCTTCAGGCGGTCGAGTTCCGCGTCCGTCAGGCCGCGGTCGCGCAGCCAGTGCCCCGCTCCTCCGTGATCGGCGTGGAGGCTGTCCAGGAAGCGGTGCATGACGCGCGGCTCGGAAGCCATGAAGGCGTGCTCCACGGCGGGCAGATCGCGGTAGGAGGGGAACCGTGCCAGCCGGGCCCGGATGCGGACGACTCGCTGCGCGGTGAGCGCGTAGTCGGCGGCGATCTCGGCGGCGGGCACCCCCACCGCGTCCAGCAGCAGGGCCGCCAGCACTCCGGTGCGGTCCTTGCCGACGGCGCAGTGGAACACCACCGCGTGCTGGTCGGTGTCCGCCACGACGCGCGCGGCGGACACCAGCGACTCGCCGCTGCCGTCGAGCAGTCCGAGGTAGAAGCCGGTGGCGTCGCCGTCCTCCGCGGTCGTCACCGGAACGGAGTCGGCGACCAGTGCCCGGACCCGGCTGACCGGCAGATTGACCCTGCGCACGGCGGCGTCCGCGAGCAGGCCGTGCCCCTCGCGGGCTGCCTCCTCGGGCCCCCGCAGGTCGAGGACGGTACGCAGCCGGTACCGGCCGAGCAGCAGTTCGACGTCGTCCGCCGTCGCCTCCTGGAGCGTACTGGCCCGGAACACCACGCCGCGCCGGGTCGTGCCGCCGCCGCGCACCGGCAGACCCCCGAGGTCGCGGATGTTGTCCACCTCCGCCAGTTCCAGCCAGCGCGGCACCTCGCCGGCCGGTCCGTCCTGCGTCGCCTCCAATGCGTCCTCCTCGCGCAGCCCCCGGCCATCGTGCCGTGCGCCGCGCGCGGTTGGCCAGCGCACGGTGTCGGGGCGACGGACGCCCCGGTCCGCCGGGGCCCGCCGCGGTGCCCGCCGCGGTGGGGATATCGTCGGCTGGTCCCGGGGCTCCGGGACGACCACCGACCGGAGGTGCCGGCCATGGCCCAGCCCGAGCCACCCGTGGACCCGCTGGTGCGCACGGAGCGGCACGGCCGCGTCCTGGTGATCCGGATGTGCCGGGAGCACAAGCGCAACGCCGTGGACCGGCAGCTCGCCGAGGCCCTCGACGGGGCGTTCAACACCCTGGAGGACGATCCGGACGTGTGGGCCGGGGTGCTCACCGGCTCGGGCGGGGTGTTCAGCGCGGGAAGCGATCTGAACGCCGTCGGCGACTACGTCACCGAGCGCGGCGGCGAGTACGGGCTGATCCGCCGCCACCGGCGCAAGCCGCTGGTCGCCGCCGTCGAGGGCGCCGCCCTGGGCGGCGGCATGGAACTGGTCCTCGCCTGCGACCTGGTGGTGGCGGCCGCGTCGGCCCGCTTCGGCCTGCCCGAGGTCCGCCTCGGCCTGGTCCCCACCTGCGCGGGGCTGTTCCGCGGCCCGCGCTCCCTGCCGGTGAACCTGGCCAGGGAGATGGTGCTGACCGGCGACCCCGTCGACGCCGCGCGGGCGCACGCCGCCGGCCTGGTCAACCGCATCACCCCGGAGGGTGAGGCACTCGCCGGCGCCCTCGAACTCGCGGCGCGGATCTGCGAGAACGCCCCGGTCGCCGTCCAGGCGAGTCTGGTGGCGATGGACGCCTGGCTGTCCGGCTCCGACGAACTGGGCTGGCGGGCCACCGAGGATGCGACCCGCACCGTGCTGGACTCCGCGGACGGGCGCGAGGGCGTCGCCGCGTTCCTGGACCGGCGCCCGCCCCGCTGGACCGGCCGCTGACGCCCCGGTAACCGGCGGATACACGCACGCGGGTGACTCCGGCGTGCGCCACGCCGGGGGCCGGGCTTATCTGGAAGCCGTGACCGGTGTCGTCCGGACGCGGTCCGCCGCGCAGGAGGCGCCCCCGAGCGAGGAGCTTCCTTTTGGCACGCAGGATTCCGCCGACCATCGCGGTCGCCGTGGTGTTCGTCGCCGCGCTGTTCATGGCGATCATGGACACCACCATCGTCAACGTCGCCGTGCCGGCCATCGGCGAGGACTTCGGCGTGCCCGCCTCCGGGCTGGGCGGCGTCAACATCGGCTACCTGGTCAGCCTGGCCGTGTTCATCCCCGTCGCCGGGTGGCTCTCCGACCGGTTCGGCACCCGCCGGGTGTTCCTGGCCGCGCTCGTCGCCTTCACCGGCGCGTCGGCGCTGTGCGCCATGTCGACCAGTCTGGAGCAGCTCACCCTGTACCGGATCCTGCAGGGCGCCGGCGGCGGCCTGCTCGTCCCGGTCGGCCAGACGATGCTCTTCCGGGCCTACCCGCCCGCCGAGCGGATCAAGGCGCAGCGCGCGCTGATGGTGCCGACCGCGATCGCCCCGGCCGTCGGCCCGGTGCTGGGCGGCTGGCTGTGCGACGCCGTGTCCTGGCACTGGGTCTTCCTGGTCAACCTGCCCGTCGGCACGGCGGCCGTCGTCTTCGGACTGCTGTTCCTGCCGGACTACCGGCTGGACCGCCCCGGGCGTTTCGACCTCCTCGGTTTCCTGCTGGCCGGCGGCGGCCTCTCGCTGACGCTGTACGCGCTGACCAACGGCGCCGGCGACGGATGGGGCACGACGGGCATCCTCGTACCGCTGATCCTGGGCGTCGCCGCTCTCGGCGCCATGGTGGTGGTGGAACGGCGGATCAGCATGCCCATGCTGGACCTGGAGCTCTTCCGGGACCGGCTGTTCCGTGCCAACACCATCGTGATGTTCCCGCTCAGCGCCGTCTTCCTCGGCACGGTGTGGCTCTACCCGATGTTCCTTCAGGAGGCGCTGGGCTTCAACGCCTTCGAGAGCGGCCTGGCGACCTGGCCGGAGGCCGTGGGCGTGATGGCCGCCGCGCAGATCGCCCCGCGCCTGTACCGGCGGATCGGGCCGCGCTGGCTCATGGTGGGCGGTTCGGCCGGCATGGGCGCCTGCGTGGCGGTGATGACCGGCTTCACCACCGCCACCTCGCCATGGGTGCTGCGCGGCGTGCTCTTCGTCCTGGGCTACTGCATCGGGCATGTGATGATGTCGGCGCAGAACGCCGCCTTCGCCACCATTCCCGGCCCTTCGACGGGGCGGGCGGCGACCGTCTTCAACATGCAGCGGCAGCTCGGCGGGGCCTTCGGGACCGCGCTCATCGCCACCCTCCTCACCGCGGTCGGCACCACCACGGTGACGGCGGGCGGCACCGCCACGGCCAATCTCGGCGCCTACCACGCCGGTTTCGTGCTCTGCACGGGCCTGGCCCTGATCTCCGCCGTCGCCGCGCTCTTCGTCTCCGACAAGGACGCCCTGCGCGTCGAACGGCCCGACCGGGGCCGCCACGCGCGCCCCGGCACGGCGGCGGCCTCGCCCGCCTCGTGAGGCGCGGCCGGTCCGGCTCACCCCCGCGACAGGGACTCCGCGGTCTCCTCGACCTGCCGGGCCTGGTCGTCCGTCAGGCGGTACAGCTCGGCGAGCAGCGCCGCCGCGTCGGCGACCGCCCCGTCCGGCGGCGTGACACCGGACGGCGGTCCGACACCCGTCAGGACGGCCAGGTCCACAACGGGGATGCCGAGCACGGCCGCGAACCCGCGGACCAGTTCCGGCGTCAGCTCCTTGCGTCCGCGCCCCACCGCTCCGATCGTGGACGCCGCGAGGCACAGGTCGCTCAGGCGGTACAAGGTCTGGGCCGCGCCGACCCAGCTCAGGTTCCGCCGGCCGAGCAGGCGCAAAATCAGGCCGCCGGGGGCCCCCGGCGGATACCGCTCGTACGGCCGGGGAGCGGGGACGGGACGGGTGCGCTCCTGCCGGGGCAGTGACCGCACGAGGTCGCCGAGGCCGCTTCGCCGCTGTGCCGGGAGGACCAGCGCGCACCCCACGATCCGGGGGAACCTCCGCCCGGCCCTGTCGTCCAGGGGTGCGAGGTCCTCCGGCAGGGGGACGCCCGCGATCACGAAGACGTCCCCGGGGTGCAGGCCGAGGGCGGGTGCCAGGCGCCGCAGCGCGGCCGGTTCGGGCGCCGCGGAACCGCCCTCGACGCCGCCGGGGTCGAGGCCGTGGTGGCGCATCAGCCGTGCCAGGGGCGCGCCGGCTTCCGGGGGGCCCGTCATGCGGGCAGCCTACGCGCCCCTAGCATCGACGCATGCCCCGACTGGAACGCCTCCGCCCCGACCACGCCCCCGCGCTCCTGGAGTTCGAACGGGAGAACCGGGCGTACTTCGCCGCGTCGATACCCGACCGGGGCGACGACTACTTCGCGTACTTCGACGCGCGGCACCGGGCGCTGCTGGCCGAACAGGAGGACGGGGTCTGCCACTTCCACGTCCTGGTCGCCGCCGACGGCGCGGTCCTGGGCCGGGTGAACGTCGTCGACGTGGCGGACGGGGCGGCGGAGCTGGGGTACCGGATCGCCGAGAGCGCGGCCGGACGGGGGCTCGCCACGGCCGCGGTTCAGGAGGTGTGCGCCCTGACCGCGGGAGAGTACGGGCTGACGACGCTGTGGGCGGTCACGACGCTCGACAACGCCGGCTCGCGCACCGTGCTGACCCGTACCGGGTTCGTGTCCGCCGGGACGGTCGAGCTGGACGGCAGGCCCGGGCTCAGGTTCGTACGGGAGTTGGGGGGCGGGACGGCCGCGCCGTCCGCGCGCTGAACGCGGGCGGCCAGGGCACGCAGTCCCGGAAGGGCCAGGACGGCGATGCCGGGGAGACTGGAGACCAGGGTGAGCACGCCGTACACGACGGCGGTCCGCAGGCCCTGTTCGGCACCCAGTCCCGCCGCGCCGAACGCCAGCGCCGCGGCGGCCTCCCGCGGGCCCCAGCCGCCGACGTTGACGGGCAGCCCCATCACCAGCAGGGCCAGGACCAGCGGCGGCACGAGCGCGCCGACCGGCGCCGACGAGCCCGCGACGCGGGCCGCGACGACGAACAGCGCGATGTGGCCGGCGAGTCCCGCCGCCGACAGCGCGACCACGCCGGGCCAGGTGTCACGGGCGAGCAGTCCGCCGCGGAGGTCGGCGAGCCCCGTGGCCAGCGCCCGCCGCGCCGTGGCGCCCCGCCGCCACAGCAGCCATCCGCCGAGGGCCACCACCGCCGCGAACACGGCGGCGGTCGCCTCCGCGGCGGCCCGGCCCGGCACGAGGTCACCGGCGATGGCCGTGACCAGGGAGGGCCGGGTGAGCAGCACGGCCCCGCCGAGCACGAGGACGACGATCTGGCCGCCGACCCGTTCCAGGACCACGGCGCGCACGCCGCGGCCGACGTCGCCGGAGTGCTTCCCGTGCCGGACGGCCCGTTCGACGTCGCCGAGGACCCCCGCCGGGAGCACCGCGTTGAGCAGCAGCGCCCGGTAGTAGTCGGACACGGCCCGGGCCGGCGGCAGCCGCAGGCCCAGCCGGCGGGCGACCAGGCACCAGCGCCAGGCGCTCGTCACAGTGGTGAACAGGCCGATCGCGAGCGCGGCGAGGACGGCGGGGCCGTCCACCACCCGCAGGCCGTCGACGAACGCCCCGGTGCCGAGCCGCCATACGAGCACGGCGAGGATGCCCGCGCCGATCAGCAGCCGCAGCCAGGCCCACAGTCGCTGCTTCACCGTGCCTCACCTCCGGGCAGGGCGAGCAGGTCGCCGTGGCCGACGACGGCGGTCAGTTCCCCGGCGGCGCAGGCCTCGAGCCGCCGGCGCAGATAGGCGTCGGCCCGGGCGGCCAGGGCGGGTTCCTGCTCGACGGCGGCGCCGACCCAGCCGCGCAGCCACTCGGCGGTGAGGGCGGCTTGGTCCGGGCCGAGCCGCCAGGGGCTGGGGCGGGTCGTGACGGTGGCGCCGTGCCGGGTGAACGCCCGGGTGGCGGCGGCGAGGGCGTCGGGGCCGAGGAGTTCGCGGCCGCCGGCCCTGCGCCGCTGGTGGGCGTCGAAGGCCGCGGCGATCTCCGCGTCGAGCGGGTCGGCGGGCCCGAGTCCGACCTCGCCCACCACCGAGAGGCCGAACAGCACGGGGACGCCCGCGGCGGTGCAGGTGGCGGCGAGGGCGTCGATCTCGTCGGCGGTGAGCAGGTCCAGCAGCGCGGAGGCGGTGACGAGCGAGGTGCCGGCGAGGTCGGCGGCGGAGAGCCGGGTGAGGTCGCCCTCGCGGGTCTCGGCGGTGACGGGGCTGCCGCCCGCGGTGCGGCCGCCGAGGCTCGCCGCGGCGAGGGCGAGCAGGGCGGGGTCGTGGTCGTGGAGGATCCAGTGCTGCGGTCCGGGCAGCCGCCCGGTCAGCCAGCGGCCCATGGAGCCGGTGCCGCAGCCGAGGTCGCGGACGACGAGCGGGCCGCTGCCGCGGGACGCGGCGGCGAGGTGTTCGCGGAGCGGACCGAGCAGGTCCGCGGCACGGGCCGCGGCGTCGGCGTCCTCGCGCAGCGCCAGCCAGTGCGGTGTGAAGGGGGCGGTGTCGGACGTGGTCATCGGGTTCCCTCCCGCAGCAGTTCCAGCACCGAGTCCATGTGCCTCGAGGCGTGCGCCCAGTCGTGCAACGTCTTGCGGCGCTGCCGCGCGGCGGAGCGCAGCCGGTCGCGCAGCGCGCCGTCGCCGAGCCAGCGGCGGAGCGCCGCGGCGAGTTCTCCCGGCTCGTCCGGGGGGACGAGGAGGCCGGGCGGGCTCCCGTCCGGGGCCAGGCCGAGCGCGTCGGGCACTCCCCCGGCGGCGGAGGCCAGCACGGGCGTGCCGCGCATCAGGGCCTCGGTCACGACCATGCCGAAGGTCTCGGCGCGGGACGGCAGGACGAACAGGTCGGCGGCCGCGTATTCCGCCGCCAGGGGCGCGCCGGTCAGCGGGCCGGGCAGCCGCACGCGGTCGGCCAGGCCGTGCCGGCCGATCAGTTCGCGCACCCGCGTGACGTGTTCGGGGTCCCGGCCCAGCGGGCCCACGCAGCGGCAGGTCCACGGCAGGTCGGCGACCGCCGCCAGTGCCTCGACCAGCACGTCGTGCCCCTTGCGCGGGGTCAGCGAGGCGACGCTCAGCAGCCGTGTGACGCCGTCGGTGCCGGGCGCGAGCGGCGCGGGATCGGTGCCGGGCGTGACCACGTGCACCCGGCCGGCGGGCAGTGCGTGCCGCTCGGCGATCCGCCGTCCGGCCCAGGGGCTGGTGGCGACGACCGCGGCGGCGGCCCGCAGGGTCTCGCGCTCCAGCGCGTCGAGCGCGCGGGCCTCGGCCGGGTCGAGTCCCGTCTCGTCGGCCAGCGGGAGGTGCACCAGGACCGCGGTGCGCAGCCGGCGCGTCTGCGGGACAACGAGCTCGGGAACGCCGCAGGCCACGATGCCGTCGAGCAGGACGACGGCGCCGTCCGGCAGCGCCGCCAGGGCCCCGGCCAGGGCCTCGCGGGCGGCGGCGTCCGGACGCGGCCACGTCCCCCGCACGGGCAGCTCCCGCAGCGGACGGCCCGCCGCCGCCAGGGCCTGGCTCAGCCGGCGGTCGTAGACGTTGCCGCCGCTGGGCGCGGTGACGTCGTCGACGTCGCCGGGGAGGACGGCGTACACGGGGCCCGCCCCCGCCGAGACGGGGGCGGGCGTGCGGGCGGGCGTGCTCACAGAGAACGCTCGTAGCTCGCCCAGGCCACGTGTGACTCGTGCAGCGTGACGGAGATCCCCGTCAGACCGTGCGCGCCCGCGCCGAGCTTGCCCGCGGCGACGCGGTCGGCGAGCCGGTCGGCGATGGTCTTCGCCAGGAACTCGGTGGAGGTGTTGATCCCGGCGAAGTCCGGATCGTCGTCGAGGTTGCGGTAGTTGAGCGCGGCGAGGACCGCGCCCAGCTCCTGGGTGGCCAGGCCGATGTCGACGACGATGTTGTCTGCGTCGAGTTCCGGACGGCGGAATGTGGCATCCACCAGGAACGTCGCGCCGTGCAACCGCTGCGCGGGTCCGAAGACCTCGCCGCGGAAGCTGTGGGCGACCATGACATGGTCGCGGACGGTGATACTGAACACGCGAGGACAACCTTCCCCAAAGGCCTAACCGGGACGGTAGGCAATACGGTGACAGAGCACGGAACGTTCACCGCCTGCGATCTCCTTCATCAGCAGGGGCAGTTCCTCGAAGTCGCTCTCGCCGGTGACGAGGGCGTCGTAGACCGGGTCGGCCAGCAGGCGCAGGGCCAGTGCCATCCGGTCCGCATAGGTGCGCCGGGTGCGGCGCGAGGGTGAGACGGTGCCGACCTGGCTGCTGCGCACGACCAGCCGGCGGGAGTGGAAGGCCTCGCCCAGCGGCAGGCTGACCCGCCGGTCGCCGTACCAGCTCAGCTCGACGACGGTGCCCTCCGGCTCGAGCAGTTCCAGGGCGCGGCCGAGCCCCGCCTCGGTGGCGCTGGCGTGGACGACCAGGTCGCAGCCGGTCTCGGCGGCGTCGGGGTGGGCGAAGCCGACGCCGAGCGCCTCGGCGACGGTGGCGCGGGAGGGGTCGACGTCGACGAGCTGCACGCGCACCCCGGGGATCCCGGCGAGGACGGCGGCCACGCTGCTCCCGACCATGCCGGCGCCGACCACGGCGATCCGGTCCCCGATCTGCGGGCCCGCGTCCCAGACGGCGTTGACCGCGGTCTCCACCGTGCCCGCCAGCACCGCCCGCGCCGCGGGGACGTCGTCCGGTACGAGGGTCACGGCGGCGGCCGGGACGACGTACCGGGTCTGGTGCGGGTAGAGGCAGAAGACGGTGCGGCCGAGCAGCCCGGGCGGCCCCTGCTCGACGACGCCCACGTTGAGGTAGCCGTACTTGACCGGGCCGGGGAAGTCGCCGTCCTGGAAGGGCGCCCGCATGGCCTGGTGCTGGCTGACGGGCACCCCGCCCCGGAAGACCAGGGTCTCGGTGCCGCGGCTCACCCCCGAGTACAGGGTGCGCACCAGTACGTCCCCCGGACCGGGTTCCGGGATAGCGACCTCCCTGACCTCTCCTTCACCGGGTTCGCGAAGCCAGAACGCACGCGCCGAACGCTCCACCGATTTCCTCCGTACTCCATGTCGGGCAACGAGCACCCGCCATCCGGGTGGTGCCGGGCCCGTACCGTACGCGGCTGTGCCGCACAGGCGACAAGCGGGGACGTCTCATGACCGTGATGACCGTTGGATCCGAGTTCCGTGGGGGCACCGCGGGGCGTGAGCAGGCCGGGGCGGCAGCCGCCCAGCTGGCGCTGCTGGCCGCGCTGTGGGCCACCGTGGGCCTGGACACCGTGGGCTGGCTGGCCGGGACCGCCTACGCGGCGGGCACCTGGGCGCTGCTGGCCGCGGGCCTGCGGCGGGCGGGACGCCGTTCGCTGGGCCCGGCCGACCATGTCACCCTCGCCCGGGCCGTACTCGTGGGCGGCGTGACGGCGATGGTGGCGGGTGGCGTCGCGTACGGCACGCCGCTGCTGACGGGGCTGACCACGGTGGCGCTGGTGCTCGACGCGGTGGACGGGAAGGTCGCACGGCGGACCGGGACGGCGTCCGCCCTGGGCGCGCGCTTCGACATGGAGGTCGACGCCTTCCTGATCCTGGTGCTCAGCGCGCGGCTGGCCATGACGCTGGGCCCGTGGGTGCTGGTGATCGGCGCCATGCGCTACGCCTTCGTGGCGGCGGCGTGGGTGCTGCCGTGGCTCAACGCGGCGCTGCCGCCGAGCTTCGCGCGGAAGACCGTGGCGGCCCTGCAGGGCATCGTGCTGCTCGTGGCCTGCTCGGGGATCGTGCCGGTGGGGGTCGCGGCGGCCCTGACGGTGTTCGCGCTGGCCTCGCTGGTGTGGTCCTTCGGCCGGGACGTGCTGTGGCTGTGGCGGCACCGGCCGGCGCCGCGGGCGGACCTCACGGTCGCCGCCGACGCCGCGGAGCGGACCCCCGAGCTCGTCGGCTCCGCCCCGGCCGGCCGCGCCTCCTGACGCGGCGACACCCCCGCGCGGAGCAGCCCGGCCCCTCCCGCGCACGGACCCGCCCGGTCGGGCCCGTGGCCGCGGCCCTGGTGGGCCGGTCGCCCGCTCGTCCGGCACTCCCGAGACGCGGTGCCGCTCCGCCTCCGAACCGTCGGGCCCCGGGCCCGCGCCCGGGGCCCTACCCCGCTCGCCGGACGGCCGCGCATCGCGCCGGCCCGGGCCCGGCCGGGGCCGGCCGGGGCCGGCGAACTCCCCGCGGAAACGGTGTGCACCGACCCCACGTGACCTGCCGCATCGGCCGCTTCCACGGCGGGGCCGCCACGTCGCCTCGCGGACCGGGGGAACCCCTGCACGATCGGGCCCAGCGCCCCTCCGGGCGCCCCCGGAAACAGCATCACACCCACCCTCACCAGCGCACGCCACCGACCGCCCCACGAACCCCCGGTCGAGCCACCCGACACGGCGGCAGCGCCCCGGCATTCAGCCGGACCCGAACGACGACCACACCCGATCAGACCCCGCGCCCCTCCGGGCGGTCACCTGGGCGAGGGTTCGCCTCGAACGCGACGGCATACACCACCGGTCGCCCCGCGAACGCTTGGGCGGGAACCCCCTCCCCGTCAAGCCCTCCCGACGCGGCGGCAACGCCCCTCCGGTCAGGGGCGCGCAGAAGACCCCGTCCGCAGACGATGGGGCCGCCGCTCGCTGATCCGGCGCCCCAACCACAACGTCCCGTGCCGCCCGCACAGGGCAGCCGCCGGAAGCGGTTCGCGCCGACCGCGACGACGAGGCCCTCGGGCCGCCTCGTGCCGGGATGCCGCCGCACCGTCCCAGGGACGTCCGGAAGAAGACCCCGGTCACGCCTCCCCACCCGGGCGGCGCCGTCTCACCTTCAGCCGGCCCGCGTACGAAGACGCCGCCCGCTCGGACTCCGCCCCGTACCCCGGCGGTCAGCCCCCCTGACGCGGCAGATAGCGCAACAGCACCACATCGCCGATCTGCCGGGTCTCGGCCAGCGTCATCCGCTGTCCGGGGCCCTGCGGGAAGACCGCCGGGTGCACCATGCGCGGGGCCTCGGCCTGGCCGACGAAGAACGGCGCGTACACCAGGTGCAGTTCGTCGACGAGCCCGGCACTCAGGAACATGGTGTGGACGACGCCCCCGCCCTCCACCATGAGCCGTTCGACGCCGCGCGCGGCGAGGTCGGCCAGCAGGAGCCGGACGTCCAGCGGATCCCCGGCGTCGACGACGGAGCAGACGTCGCCCAGGCGTTCGCGGACGCGATCGCCCCGGCCGGACGTCGTGTAGACGACCTTCTCGCACTCCCCGGTGGTGAAGAACCGGGCGCCGGGGTCCAGTTTCCCGCTCTCCGTGACCGTGACCTTCACGGGGGTCGGCGGCAGCCCGGCGCGGACGCGCCGCTCGCGGCGCTCTGCGGAGCACACCAGCAGCCGCGGGTCATCGGAGCGTATGGTGTTCGCCCCGACGAGGATGGCGTCCATCCCGGAGCGAACCTCGTCGATCCGGTCGAAGTCCTCCTGGTTGGAGAGGAGCAGCCGGGTCGTGCTCGTGTCGTCCAGGCATCCGTCCAGCGAGGAGGCCACGGACATCAGTACGTACGGGCGCGATCTCATGAGGACACATTGCCGTACGAGAGCGTTCGCGGATGTGAAGCTTCCGTAAGTCACGTGCCGGGGGCCGGATGCATGTAGGGTCTGCCGATCATGGCGTGGCATGGCACGGACGGCCTGGTCAGCCACGGTCTCAGGGCACGGTCACGGATGGAGGTCCGGCCCGGGGCCAGGGTGGTCCGTCATGACCGGACCCCCGCGAGGACGTCGAGGGCGAGGGTGTCGTCGGCGTCGTGGGAGAGCGAGACCGTGACCCGGGTGCACAGGCCGCCGAAGCGTTCGCGCACCGCCCGGCCGACCGCCGCCGGTTCGCCGTGGAGGGCGAAGGCGTCCAGGACGCCGTCGTCGATCAGCCGGCCCATCTCCTCCCAACGGCCGCGCACGGACAGCCGGTGCAGCTCCTCCTGGAGGTCGCCCCAGCCGTGCAGATCGAGCACGGGGCGGTAGGCGGGGGTGGAGGCGTAAAAGGCGATCCGCTCGCGGGTGGCGGTGAGGGCCGCCGCGTACTCCTCCTCGGTACGGCCGGTCGCCACCAGGGCGTTGCCCACGACGTCGAAGGTCCCGGCCGCGCGTCCGACGGACTTCCGGGCCTTGTGGACGGCGGGGAGGGTGACCTGGCTCAGGTAGTCGGCGGAGGTGAGGGCATGGCAGATCAGCCCGTCGGCCACCTCGCCGGCGACGGCGGTCATCATGGGACCGACACCGGCGAGCCAGATGCGCGGTGGCCCGGAGGGCAGCGGACCCGGGTCGAACATCGGCGTCATCAAGGTGTGGGTGTAGAACTCGCCCCGGAAGCGCAGCCGTTCCCCGGTCTGCCAGCTGTGCCAGATGGCGCGCAGCGCTCCCGCGAACTCCTTCATCCGGGCGGCGGGCCGCGACCATGGCATGCCGTAGCGGTGGGTGATGTGCTGTCTGACCTGTGAGCCGAGGCCGACGACCATCCTTCCGCCGGACAGCCGGTGGACGTCGTACGCGGCCGTGGCCACCGTCATCGGGTTGCGGGCGAAGGCGATCGCGACCCCGCTGACCAGATCGGCCCGCCGGGTGGCATCCGCGGCGAGGGCCAGCTGGAGGAAGGCGTCGTGCCGCATCTCGTTGACCACGACGCCGTCGGCGCCGTGCGCCTCGGCCCGGGCGGCCGCGGCGGCGGTCCGCTCGATCCCGCCGGTGAAGGTGAAGTCGGCCTTCAGGGGCGGCGTCACGCGCCGGCTCCCCCGGCCGGACCCGCCGTGTCGGTGAGCCGCGGGGGCGCGGCCTGCCGCCAGGAGTCCACGACGATGTCCCGGAGCTCGTCCATGTCCTCCAGGGCCCCGAGCCGCACCCGCACCCAGTTCGAACCGGCCTCGTGGGGCGGGACCCAGAACTTCTGCGGCTCCGCCGCGATCAGCTCGCCACGCTCGTGCATCGGGCACCGCACCGCGAACGACGTCTCGTCGTCGGGCAGCGTGAGATACATCTTCCCCGCGACCCGGAAGGTGGGCATGCTCCATGCCTCCTTCTCCACCGTCTCGGGGAGCGAGAGGGCGATGCGGCGGACGTCTGCGGAATCGGGCATGCGACCACCGTAGCCATCGGCACCGACAACGGCCGTCACCGGTCCTTCGCGTCCCCGGCGCACGGCGGCCGAGGGCCGCTCCCGACAGGAGGGAGCGGCCCTCGGCCGCCAGGTGCCCGCAGCCGTCAGCGCAGGTCGGCCCGCGCGGGGGCGTCGTCGAGGAAGCCGCCCGACTGGTGCTGCCACAGCTTGGCGTAGGCGCCCTCCTCCGCGAGGAGGTCCTGGTGCGTGCCCTGCTCGATGATCCGCCCGCGGTCCAGGACGATGAGCCGGTCCATCCCGGCGACCGTGCTCAGGCGGTGCGCGACCACGAGCGCCGTCCTCCCGTCCATGAGCCGCCACAGCGCCTCCTGGACGAGGATCTCGCTCTCCGAGTCCAGGGCGCTCGTCGCCTCGTCGAGCAGGAGGATCGGCGCGTCGCGCAGGATCGCCCTGGCGAGCGCCACCCGCTGGCGCTGCCCGCCCGACAGCTTGACGCCGCGCTCGCCGACCATGGTGTCGAAACCGCCCGGCAGCGCGTCGGCGAACTCCGTGACGTGCGCCGCCCGGGCGGCGCGGCGGATCTCGCCCTCGGTGGCGTCCGGCCGGGCGAACGCGATGTTCTCCCGCAGGGTGCGGTGGAACATCGCCGGGTCCTGCGGCACATAGGAGATCAGGCTGCGCAGGTCGGCCTGGCGCAGCCTGCTGATGTCCTGCCCCCCGATCAGGATCCGGCCGGTGTCGACGTCGGTCATCCGCAGGAGCAGCCGGGTGAGGGTGGTCTTGCCTCCGCCGGAGCGGCCGACCAGCCCGACCTTCGCCCCGCTGGGCACGGACAGCTCGAGGTCCTCGAAGAGCGGCTCCGCGCCCCCGTGCGCGAAGGTCACGTGCTCGAAGCGGACGTCGGCCCCGCGGGAGCGCAGCGGCTCCGGCGCCGGCGGGTCGAGCACGGTCGGCGGCTTCAGCAGCAGTTCGGTGAACTGCGCCGCCTCGGTCATGGAGCTCTCCATGCGCCGGTAGATCTGGTTGAACTCGAACATGATCCGCGTCGCGTTGGAGTAGTAGGTGAAGGCGACCACGACCGCCTCCACGCCGTGGCCGCCCGCTCCCAGCACGACAGCGAGCAGCAGGCCCAGGGCGTTGGTGAGCACGGACATCGGCGCGACGAGGGTGTCGATGCGCAGGTTGCCGTAGTCCCAGGACCGAAGCGTGAGCCGCCGCGACTCCGCGACGCGGGTCCGGTGCTCGGCGGCCTCGCGCTCCTCCGCGGCGAACGCCCTGACCGTGTCCATGTTCATCAGGCTGTCGGCGACATGGCCGGACACCCGGGCGATCGCCTCCTCGCGCTGCCGTACGAGCGCCTGCCGCCGCCGGATCAGGGGCGCCACGCACAGCGCCGTCAGTGCGATCATCACCAGGAGCCCGACGACGAGCAGCGGTTCGTAGCGCCAGAGCACCACCGACCCGAACAGCAGGGGGACGAAGCTGCCGACGACGTTGAACGTGAGGGTGTCGACGAACTCCTCGAAACGGGAGGCGAAGCTCAGCACCCGCTTGGTGAGCGACCCGGCGAAGTTGTCGTGGAAGAAGACCGCGTCCTTGGCGAACAGCTCGTCCATGCCGACCACGTAAAGGTGCTCGATGCCGAGGGCGTCGAGGCGGTTGAGGCAGTGCAGGCCGATGCGCCACAGCGCCTCCGCGAGCAGCAGGACGCCCGCGAAGGACAGGACGTAGGGGAGCGTCGCGCCGAGGCCCGCACCGGGGTCGCCGACGAGGTGGCCGACGAGCTTCGCGACGACCAGTGGCGCGACGTAGTTGATGCCGATGTTGCCCAGTGCCGGCATCAGCATCGCCGGCGCCGTCAGCCACCGGAGCCGGGCCAACTCCCCTCCGTAGTAACGAAGTGCCAGGAGCACCGGACCCCGGTCCGGCGGAACCTCGCGTGCTTGAGGCGATCCCATCTTCACCCTGTGGTGTCGTGCGGCGGTCGGCCGCGTGCTTCTCCGGGAGGTGCCGCTTCCGCCGTGGGCGGTGCGGCGCTTCGGTTCGGGTGCGCGCCCACCGCTCGGGTCGTCCCGCGGCGGACGCGCACGGTGACGGAGCCGCCGCGTGGTGCGCGGCGGCGCCGGGATGTGGCTGGTGGGCGGTCCGAAGTGGCAGTGTCCCGCGAGGGCCGGTGCGCAGTCCAAGCGTTTTCCGGCGGGCGGCACGGCGCACGGGTGCGTCCCGGCGCATCGGTGCGGGCGGAGGCGGTCCGGGGTCGCACGGCCCGGCTTGCCGGGGCGCCCGGCGACGTCGGACGGGCATCGCCCGCGGCACCTGCGCCGGACATGCGTCCGGCGGGCCCGTCATGGACGGACCCGCCGGTCAGCACCGTCGGGACGACAGGATTTGAACCTGCGACCCCTTGACCCCCAGTCAAGTGCGCTACCAAGCTGCGCCACGTCCCGGTGCCGGATCGTCTCGGGCTTCTCACCCGGCCGACCGCGCACGAGAACAATACCGCACGTCGTCGGGTGCTCGCTCGCACCATTCCCGCACGCCGTCGCGGCGCGGCCGCGTCCCCGTACCCGGCCCGGATTGAGTAGGCGTACTCATGTGGCGCGGGCCACAGCGGCGGATGCTTCGGACATGGCGAAACCGATTCAGCAGACGACGACGGCGGCCTACTCCGCTCAGGCCGCGATCTCCTTCGCCGTCGCCCTCGGGGCGATGGTCGTGGGCATCGCCTATCTGCCGGTCGGCCCGTGGGTGCGGGCCTTCCTGGCGGTGGGGCTGCTCTACGTGGTCACCTCGGCGTTCACCCTCGCCAAGGTCATCCGCGACCGCCAGGAGGCGGGCCAGGTGTCCAGCCGGGTGGACCAGGCGCGGCTGGACAAGCTGCTGGCCGAGCACGACCCCTTCAAGGTCGACGGGGTGTAGCCGACTCGTCGCCCAGCAGATACCTCGCGCCGGGCCCCTTCTCCGCCGCGGCGTCGTCCGGGTTGTAGAGGGAGCACTTCCGCAGGGAGAGGCAACCGCAGCCGATGCAGCCGGTCAGGTTGGCCTTCAGCCGTTCCAGCCCGGCGATCTGCTCGTCGATGCGGCGGGTCCAGGTGCGGGCGACGGCGTTCCACTCGGAGGCGCTCGGCGCGCGGTCCTCGGGCAGCCGGGCGAGTGCCGCGCCGGCCTCCTCCAGGGACAGGCCGACGCGCTGGGCCGCCCGGACGAAGGCGAGGCGGCGCAATGTGACACGGGCGTAGCGGCGCTGCCCGCCGGCGGTGCGCTCGGAGCGGATCAGGCCGAGCTCCTCGTAGTAGCGCAGCGCCGAGGTGGCCAGGCCGCTCCGTTCGGCGAGCTCGCCGATGGCCAGGCGGTCGGGGCGCGGTGCGGAGTGGCTCATGCGGCCCGAGCGTACCGCTTGACCTCAAGCCGACTTGAAGTTGCACGATCGCCTCATGACTCCGACCGGCGCGAAGACCGCGTACGACTACGACGACCTGCGGCGGCTGATGTCGCTGATGACGGGCGACGAGAAGCACGGCCCGGCCGCCACGTCCACCCTCGACGTGCTGTGGGTGCTCTACGACCGGGTACTGCGGGTGACCCCGGGGACGGCGGACGCCGCCGACCGGGACCGCTTCCTCCTCTCCAAGGGCCACGGCCCGATGGCCTACTACGCGGTGCTCACCGCCAAGGGCTTCCTCCCGGAGGAGTGGCTGCCGGCCTTCGGCTCCTTCGGCTCCCCGCTCGGCCACCACCCGGACCGCGTGCTGGTGCCGGGTGCCGAGATCGGTTCCGGCTCGCTCGGCCACGGACTGCCGATCGCCGTGGGCAGTGCCCTGGGGCTGCGGGCGCAGGGCCTGACCGACGCCGCGGTGTGGGTGCTGGTCGGCGACGCCGAACTGGACGAGGGCAGCAACCACGAGGCCCTCGCCTACGCCGGCGCCACCGGCCTGGAGGAGCTGCACGTCGTCGCCGTCGACAACTCCTCCGCCGGGTACCGGCGCCCGGGCGGCCTCGCGGCGCTCTTCGCCTGCGAGGGCTGGTCCGTGACCACCGTCGACGGCCGGGACCACGAGGCGCTGTACGGGGCGTTCACCGCGCCGCACCCGGGGCGGCCGCACGCCGTCGTCGCCCGGGTCGAGCCGAAGAACTGACCCGTTGCCGATCCGGTACCGGTCCGCCGAGCCGCGGACCGGTCCCTCCCGTATCGCTTCCGCACCGCTGAGGAGACCATTCCATGGACACCATGCGCGAGCGCTTCACCGACGTCGCCGGCCGCCTGCTGGAGGAGGACCCCCGGCTGGCCGTGGTGCTGGCGGTCATCTCCCGGGACCGCTTCACGGACGCCGTCCGCGACCACCCCGACCGCGTGATCGACGTCGGCATCCGCGAGCAGTTGCTGGTCAGTGTCGCCGGCGGGCTGGCGCTGACCGGGCTGCGGCCCCTGGTGCACACCTTCGGGAGCTTCCTCGTGGAGCGCCCCTTCGAGCAGGTCAAGCTGGACCTGGGGCACCAGGGCACCGGCGCGGTGCTGGTGAGCTCGGGCGCCTCGTACGACATCGCCGCGGGCGGCCGTACGCACCAGGCCCCCGGCGACATCGCCCTGCTGGACACGCTCGACGGGTGGACCGTGCACGTGCCCGGCCACCCCGACGAGGCCGAGGCGCTGATCCGGCACGCCGCGGCCGACGACGACCACCGCGTCTACGTGCGGCTCAGCGAGCAGTCCAACCGCGCCGCGCGACCGGTCTCCCCCGGCCGCTTCCGGGTGCTGCGCGAGGGCCGCGCGGGTGTCGTCGTCGCCGTGGGCCCGCTGCTCGACGCCACGGTGGAGGCCGTCGAGGGCATGGACGTGACGGTGCTGTACGCGTCCACGGTGCGCCCCTTCGACGCGGCCGGGCTGCGGGCGGCCGTCGCGGGCGCGGACGCGGCGGACGTGGTGCTGGTCGAGCCGTATCTGGCGGGCACGTCGGCGCCCTTCGCCGCCGAGGCGCTGCTCGACCTGCCGCACCGCCTCCTCGCGCTGGGCACCGCCCGTGAGGAGCTGCGCCGCTACGGCACCTGGCAGGAGCACGTGGCGGCGCACGGCCTGGACGCCGCGGGGCTGCGCGAAAGGATCGGGGCCTTCCTGTCCGGATCCGCGCCCCGTCAGCTCCAGGGGAGCCCGGAGCGGTACCGCCAGTAGGCAGGGGCGGTTTCGGCGAGGGCGGCGAGCCGGGCGAGCTGCCCGGCGTCGAGCCCGACGGAGTCGGCCCGGGCGTTGGAGGCGACCTGGGCGGTCGTCGCCGCGCCGGAGAGCACGATGCCGGTCCAGGGCCGGCGCAGGACGGCGGCGAGGGCGACCGCGTCGGGCGTGGCGCCGGTCTCGGCGGCCACCTCGGCGAGGGGGGAGTCCGGATCGGCGGTCGCCAGCCGGCCGTTGGCCATGGCCTCCTTGACGATCACGGTCACCCCGGCGTCGTGGGCCTCGGCCAGGGCGGGGCCGGCGGAGGGCTCCAGCAGGTTGTACGTGGCCTGCACGACGGAGAAGAGCCGCTGCCCGTCCACCGTCACCCGCAGGGCCGCGCGGATCGCCTCGGCCTGCAGCGGGCCGCTGGTGGACAGGCCCACCGCCACCCCGTCCGCCGCGAGCCGGGCGAGGCGTTCGTGAAGGGCGCGGTCGGCGAGTGCCGGGCTGTCCGGGGTGACGGAGTGGATCTGGTAGAGGTCCAGTCGCTCGCCGAGCAGGGCGCGGGTCTCGGCGATCTGCCGGTCGTAGGTGGCGGTGCCGTGGTCCTTGACCTCGTGCACCTCGGCGTCGGGGCGCCAGTCGGCGGTGTAGGTGTAGCCCCACTTGCTGCCGACCACGACGTCGCCGGCCTCGGGGTGGGCGTCCAGCCAGCTCGCGAGGAACTCCTCGGCGCGGCCGTAGGAGCGGGCCGCGTCGAAGTAGCGGATGCCGAGCGCGTAGGCGGCGTCGAGGACCGCGTGGGCGCGGTCCCGCATCGCCTCGACGGTGCGGGCGGCGGGCAGGTCGGCGGCGCGGCCGAGGTCGATGTAGGCGGGACGGCCGACGGCGGCGAGGCCGATCCCGAGCCGGGGCAGGGGCGCGGTGACGAGTCGTTCGAAGGGCACGGACGTCACCGTACTCCCGGTGGAGTACGCCGATCCGGTGCCTGAGGCGGACGTCGCGGGTGATCACCGGAATGCATAGTGGAAGCGTCCGACCTGTCGTCAGCACCCGAGGACCACCCATGCGATTCGCCCTGCCCAGGACCTGGCGCACGCGGCGGCGACTGGCGGCCGGCGCGGCCGCGCTCGCCCTGCTCGCCGGGGGCGGCGCCGTCACCCTCGCGGCCGCCGACGGCCCCGTGCCCGTGCGCCGCGCGGACCGGGTGTTCTCGCTGCCCGAGGCCCCCGGCAGCGCAGCGAAGGTGCGCATCGACACGTCCTACTTCACCTCCGGCGGATCGGCGCCCCGCCCGGCGGTGCTGCTCGCGCACGGATTCGGCGGCAGCAAGGACGACATGAGGGCCCAGGCCGAGTCGTTGGCCCGCGGTGGCTACGCGGTGCTGACCTGGTCCGCGCGGGGCTTCGGTGCCTCCGGCGGCCGGATCGGCCTGAACTCCCCCGGGGCCGAGGTCGCCGACGTGTCCCGGCTGATCGACTGGCTGGGCACGCGGCCCGAGGTGCTGCGCGACGGGCGGGACGACCCGCGGGTCGGCGTCGCGGGCGCATCGTACGGCGGCGCCATCTCGCTGCTGGCCGCCGGGTACGACCGTCGGGTGGACGCCATCGCGCCCGCGATCACCTGGTGGAACCTGGGCGACGCGCTCTTCCCCCAGGGCGTGTTCAAGAAGCTCTGGGCGGGGATCTTCTTCTCCACGGGTTCGCGCGGCGCCGCGTGCGGATTCACCGCCGAACTGTGCGCGATGTACGACCGCTCGGCCGTGGCGGGCCGTCCGGACGCCGCGACGCTGCGGCTGCTGGAGCGGTCAAGCCCCTCCTCGGTGGCCGCGCGCATCAAGGTCCCGACCCTGGTGGTGCAGGGCCAGAACGACTCGCTCTTCCCGCTCGACCAGGGCGACGCCATCGCACGTGCCGTCGCCGCGAGCGGCGCGCCCGTGGCCGTCGACTGGTTCTCCGGCGGGCACGACGGGGGCGACCAGGAGACCGCCCGCATCGAGGCGCGCACCGAGGCCTGGTTCGACCGCTGGCTGAAGAAGGACAAGAGCGCCGACACCGGGCCCGCGTTCCGTGTCACCCGGACCGGAGGGGTCGACACCACCGACGGCAGGGCCGTGCGGCGCGGCGCGGACGCCGACGCGTACCCGGGGCTGGAGGGCACGAGGACCCGGACGGTCCCGCTCGGCGGCCGCGTGCAGACGGTGGCCAACCCCGCGGGCGGCAGCCCGCCCGCGATCTCGGCGGTACCGGGGGTGGGTGCGCTCTCCCGGCTCTCCGACCTCGGCCAGGGGCTCTCCCTTTCCCTGGACTTCCCCGGGCAGCGCGCCGCCTTCGACTCGGCGCCGCTGACCTCGGCGCTGCGGCTCACCGGCGCGGCGACGACCCGGATCTCCGTGCGGACGGACGCGCCGGAGGGCGCGGTGCTCTTCGCGAAGCTGTACGACGTCGGCCCGGGCGGCAACGAGACGCTGCCGCACCAACTGGTCGCGCCGCTGCGGGCGGACGGGAAGGGCACGGTGGCGGTGCGGCTGCCCGCCGTGGACCACGAGTTCGCGGCCGGCCACCGGCTGCGGTTGGTGCTGTCCAGCACCGATCTCGGCTACGCCTCCCCCGCCGCTCCGGCCGCGTACCGCGTGTCGCTGCCGGAGGGCGCCGCGCTGACCGTGCCGACCGACCCGGAACTGACCACCGCACAGGGTGCGCTGCCCGCCTGGGTGTGGCTGCTGCCGGTCGCCGCGCTCGCCCTGGCCGCGGCGCTGCTGCTCACCGGCCGCCGCAAGGCCGGCACCGTACGGCAGGCGGCCGAACCGGCCCTCGCCGAGGTCCCGCTGGAGATCTCCGGGCTGTCCAAGCGCTACCGCGGCGCGGCGGACCGCTACGCCGTGCGGGAGCTGTCCTTCCGGGTGGAACGCGGCCAGGTGCTCGGGCTGCTGGGCCCGAACGGCGCGGGCAAGACGACGACGATGCGCATGATGATGGGCCTCATCCGGCCCGACGCGGGCACCATCCGCGTGTTCGGCCACGCGATCCGTCCGGGCGCTCCCGTGCTGTCCCGGGTGGGGGCCTTCGTGGAGGGCGCGGGCTTCCTGCCGCACCTGACGGGGCGCGCCAACCTGGAGCTGTACTGGCGGGCCACGGGCCGGCCGGCCGCCGACGCCCACGTCGAGGAGGCCCTGGAGATCGCCGGCCTCGGCGAGGCCCTGGAGCGCGCGGTGCGCACGTACTCGCAGGGCATGCGGCAGCGCCTCGCCATCGCGCAGGCCATGCTGGGCCTGCCCGACCTGCTCATCCTCGACGAACCCACCAACGGCCTCGACCCGCCGCAGATCCGCGAGATGCGCGACGTGGTGCGGCGCTACGCGGCCGCCGGCCGTACCGTCATCGTCTCCAGCCACCTGCTGTCGGAGGTGGAGCAGAGCTGCACCCACCTGGTCGTCATGGACAAGGGACGGCTCATCGCGGCGGGTCCGGTCGGCGAGATCGCCGGGAGCGGGCAGACGCTCTTCGTCGGCGCGCCGGACATGGCGGACGACGCGCGGGAGGCGGTGGCGGCGAAGCTCTCCGCGCTGCCCGGCGTCGACACCGCCGACTCCGCCGACGGCGGACTGCTGGTGGGGCTCGGCACGATGACCGTGCCGGAGCTGCTGACCGAACTCCTGCGGCTGGACGTCCCCGTGGAGCGCGTCGGGCCGCACCGCCGCCTGGAGGACGCCTTCCTGACCCTGATCGGAGGTCCCGCGTGACCGAGACACTGGAGCTGGCCGACGGGTACCGTCCGGGCCGCACCCTGCCGCTGCGGGTCGAGGCGGTGCGGCAGTTGCTGCGGCGCCGCACGCTCGTGGCGTTCGCCGTAGTCCTCGGTCTGCCGGTGATCGTGTGGGCCGCCTTCGCCATCGGCGGCACCCCGCGGGGGCGGGACTCCGGCCCGACGATGATGGACGTGGCCACCGCCTCCGGCGTCAACTTCTCGCTGGCGGTGCTCTTCGTCTCGTCCGGCTTCCTGCTGACGATCCCGGTCGCGCTCTTCTTCGGCGACACGATCGCCTCAGAGGCCAACTGGTCCTCCCTGCGCTACCTGCTGGCCGCCCCGGTCCCGCGCGCCCGGCTGCTCGGCAGCAAGGCGGTGGTGTCCCTCGCCTTCAGCGCCGCCGCCGTGCTCGCGCTGCCCACGGTGGCGCTCGGCGTGGGGACACTCGCCTACGGCTGGGGCGACCTCGAGCTCACCACGGCCGGCTCGCTGCCCCCGGGCGCCGCCACGGGCCGTCTCGCGATCGCCGCCCTGTACGTCTTCGTCGGCCAACTGGCCGTCGCGGGCTTCGCCTTCTGGCTCTCCACGGTGACGGACGCCCCCCTGGGCGCGGTCGGCGGGGCGGTGGGCGTCGCGATCCTCTCCAACATCCTGGACGCGATCACGGCCCTGGGCTCACTGCGGGACGTCCTGCCCACGCACTGGCAGTACGCCTGGATCGACGCGCTCCAGCCGCGCCTGGAATGGGCGGGCATGATCAAGGGCGTCTCGGTGTCGCTGTCGTTCGCGGTGGTGTTCTTCGCGCTGGCCTTCCGCGGCTTCCGGGGCAAGGACATCGTGTCCTGAGGGGCGCGGAAGCGGGGAGGCTGGCCGGTGGAGGAGCCGGGGTACGGCGTGCTGCTGACCGGGGCCGGGGACGCGAGCCGCAGGACGGACGTCCTCCGGGCGCTCCGGGCCGTGACGGGGCTGAGCGCATGGCGGAGCGGGCAACTGCTCGACGCCGTACCGCTCGTGGTCGTCGAGCGGACCTGGCTGGAGGCGGCCGAGTCCGCCGCGCGGCTGCTCGCGGCGGCGGGGGCCGACGTCCGGGTGCGCTGCACCTGGAGCGGGTGCGTCTTCGTCCCCGGATCCGGTCCCGGCGACGAGCAGCCGTGCACGCCTCCGGACTGGTCGGCGTCGGGCTGCCCGCCGGCCCGCCGCTTCCGCCTCCGCGACTGAGCCGCTACTGCGGACCGCCCGCCGCTCCGATCGGCGGCACGGGGGCATCGGCGGACGGATCGGCGCCCCAGGCGGCGGCGCACAGGGCGCGGGCGATCTCGTCGGCGTAGACGGCGGCGGAGAGCCAGGCGAGGGCGAAGCGTTCGGTGTCGGCGGGCAGGAGGCGGCCGAAGGGGTCGCGGCCGCGGTCGGCCGCCGCGTGGTGGAGTTCGTCGAGCAGGTCGGCGGCGGTCGGGAGGGCCGCGCGGCGCAGGCGCCGGGCGTCGGGGGCGGAGTCCGTGGGCAGGGCGAGGACCCGGCGGCCGCCGGAGGCGGCCTGGTGGACGCGGCGGAGCAGAAGGTGGACCGGGGCCTCGTCCGGCGCGGTCGGCGGCGGCAGGGGCACCGCGGGCGCTGCGGCGGGGAGGTCGGCGCGCTGGAGGCGGTCGAGGCCGGTGTCGACCCGGGCCTCGGGGTCGGCCGGGTGGCCGGTGGCCAGCAGCAGCGCGCGGGGATGCGGGGCGGGGTCGAGGCGCGCGACGACGCGCAGGCGGGTGCCCGGAGCGTCCGCGAGCAGCCGCAGGTTGTCGCGGTGGGGCAGCGCGGGGTGGTCGTGCGCGGCGGCCAGCCTGAGGGTCAGGCCGTCGCATTCGGCGAGCAGGCAGTCGCCGCCGGCCTCGCGGACCGTACCGGTGAGGGTCACGTCGAGGAAGAGCAGGCCGTCGCCCGAGGTGAGGGCGCGGACGGCCTGTTCGGCGACGGGCACCGCCCACAGGCGGTTCAGGGGTTCGGCCGTCCAGGCGGCGCCGGGGGCCCGTACGGCGCGGACCGCGGCGCCCGCGCCGAGGCGGCCGGTGGGCGACACGGTGGCGCCGGACACGGCCAGGCCCGCGCGGGACAGTTCGCGGTGGGTGAGCGCGGTGTCGCCGATGCGCACGGCCCGGTCGGCGGCGCCCGTGGCGCGGCCGGGGCCGCCCGGGGCGACGTCGGAGACGGTGTAGAGGCGGCCTTCCGCGTCCGCGGTCCAGGTGACGGCGCCCGCGTAGCCGCTCGCGGTGAGGACGGGCTCGGAGAACAGGCCGTACAGCCGCAGCGAGCCGTCCGGGGTGTACGGCTGCCGCGCGGTGCCGCGGACGGCGGCCAGTTCGGGTCCGGTGGCGTACGGGACGCGGTGGGCGGTGCCGAGGAGTTCGCGGAGCGCGGCGACCAGGTCGGCGAGGCGGTGCCCCGGGTCGGCGGCGCGCGCGGCGCGCAGCCGGGTGACGACGGAGACCGCCGCGGCGGCGGCGCGGGGCAGCCCGCTCAGCCGGGCGGAGTGCGCGGCCCGCAGCAGTTCGGCCTGGACGACGGCGCCGGAGCCGTCGACACCCGTGTCGAGGACGGCGGCGCCCGCGGCGCGCAGGGCTTCGGCCGCGGCGCGTTGCTGCGCGGTGGCGGTCTCGGGTTCGGCTTCGGGCGCCGTCTTCCCGGCCGTCTCCGGGCGGGATCCTTCGGCTGCCGGCCCGGGCTCCTCGGCGACGGGGGCGGCCGAGGCGGCGGCGGCCCGGTGCAGGCAGTCGGGGGCGAGCAGGCAGCCGCAGCGGACGTCCTCCGCCCGGGTCACCGTGCCGCCGGGGGCGTGCAGTTCGAGGTCGGTGTCGTCGTCGACGGCGATCCGCACGGTGTCGCCGTCGACGACGACCGGGCGGGCCGCGAGCTTGGCAATGCCCGCGTCGAGGCGCTTGCTCAGCCGCGGCGAGAGGGCTCCGACGAGTTCCGCGGTCACGGACGGTGCGACCGGGGGGAGCTGCTGGTTCACGTGATCTTCTCCCCTACCCAGCGGGCGAGTTCGAGGGGGCTGAGGGCGGCGACGGGCATGCCCGCGGCGACGAGTTGCCCGGCGACGCCCGTGGAGTAGCGGGGGCGCCCGGCGTCGTCGAGGCTGGCGCAGCCCAGGACGTGGCAGCCGGCCCCGACCAGGGCACGGACCTCGGCCAGGAGGCCCCCGACGGGATACCCCTCCTCGAAGTCGCTGACGACCACGACGAGAGTGCGCGAGGGCACGGTCACCAGTTCACGGGCGTGCCGCAGACCGGCGGCGATGTGGGTGCCTCCGCCGACGCTCACCTCCAGGAGGAGGGAGAGCGGGTCCGCCACATGGTCGGTGAGGTCGATGACCTCGGTGGAGAACGCCAGGAAGTGCGTGGACAGGGTGGGCACCCCGGCCAGGACCGAGGCGGTGAGCGCGGCCCAGATCGTGGAGGCCTCCATGGACCCCGACACGTCCGTCACCAGGATCAGCCGCCAGTCGGCGGAGCGTTGGGCCCGGGCGCGGAAGACGGGCCGCTCCGGTATGACCTGGACGCCGCCGTCGGGGCCGCGGCGTGCCGTGCCCAGGTTGGCCCGCAGCGTGCGGGCCAGGTCGAGGCCGCCTCCGGGACGCCGGCTGGGACGCGGCAGGGCGGTGCCGTGCAGCGCCGGGCGCAGCCGGGTGGCGAGTTGGCGGGTCAGGGCTTCGACCAGCCGCCGTACGAGCGGGCGCAGCGCGGCCAGCCGGGCCTCGGGCAGCCCGCCCGCGTGCCGCAGGACGGTGCGCAGCAGGTCGACGGAGGGGCGCACGCTGTCGGGGTCGAGTTCGGCGACCGCGTCCTTGCGGCCGGACGCGGCGGCGGCCGCCAGCACCTCCTCGCGGATGCCGGGCCCGAAGAGGACCGCCAGTTCCTCGGACCACTCGCGCACCCCGGGGTACGGCGCCTCGCGGCCCCCGCCCGCCGTGCCGCGCCCGCCGAGGTCGCCGCGGCTGCCCTCGCCCCGGCCGTTGCCGTACAACTCGTCGAGTGCGGTGGCCAGGGCGGTGGCGGAAGGCGGGAGCCGGTCGCTGCGGCGGCCCAGCACGAGCCGCCAGCGGTCGGCGGGCGCGAGCGTGCGGGCCGCCGCGGCGGGGGCCGCACCCGGCCCACCGGGGATGGCGGCGGGCTGCCGCGTGCCCGGCGACGCCCCGTCGGCGGGCCCCGCGACACCGTCGACCGCCGTGCCCGCGGGTCCGCCCTCGCGGGTGGCCGCGGCAGGGGCCCGTACGGGCGCGGTGCCCGAGGTACCGCCGGCGCGGGCGGCCGGCCCCGCGGCCGGGCCATCGCCGCGCGCGCCCGCGTCGGGGGCGGCGGCACCGTCCCGCGGTACACCCGGTGACACTGCGTCAGTGGCCCCGGCCGGGGCCGCAGTCGGCACCGGACCGGTGGAGCCCCCGACACCGTCGACCGCCGTACCCGCGGGTCCGCCCCCGCGGGCGGCCGCGTCGGCGGACGGGCCAGGCCCTCGAACGGTCGCATCGGGGGTGGCGGCGCCGTACCGCGGTACGCCCGGCGACGCCGCGTCGGCGGATCCGCCCGCGTCGCCGCCGGCGGGGCGCGGCGGTTCCGGGGCCGGGAGGCCCTCGGTCCGGGCCCGGGCGGTGGCCCCGTCGTGGTGGAGGCCCGCGTCGGGGGTCCGTGACGGTGCCGCCATCGCGCGGGGGGAGAGCAGGGCGAGCCGGTCCAGAGCCGCGCGGGCGGCGAGGTCGGCGCGGGTCCAGATGGCGAGCGCGACGGGGTCGACGCCATCGGTGTCGGCGATGCCGTCGGCGTCCAGGCGCTCCTCGACGGCCGCCAGAAGGCGGTCCCGGGCGGCCGGGCTGAGGGTGTCGAAACCACCGCGCAGGGCGGGCAGCCGGGAGAGGAAGGCACGGTCCGGCAGCTCGCGGACGCGGTCCAGCAGCGGTTCCAGCGCCGGGGCGGCCGTCTCGAGGAGCGGGCCGGCCGCCGTCAGCAGGCCGGTCAGCCGAGCGGTGAGGGCGGTCCGGGATGCGGGGTCGCCCGCCGCGTCGACCCAGGAGGCGACGCGGGCGCCCAGAGCCTCGGGCGCCTCGTGGCCGAGGAGCACGCGGACGGCCCCGGCCGCCCCGCGCATCAGCGGGGAGCCCTGCGCGGCGAGCCGCCCCAGGGCGTCGGTGAGCCGGACGCCGCCCAGGAGGTCCGCCCGGTGGGCGAGTTCGAGCAGCGCCTGCGCGTCGGCGGGGTCCTCGGAGCCGGTCAGGCCGTCCACCTGGCGGACCGCCGCCGCGGTCAGCAGCTCGGCGACGGCGGCGGCGCGGGTCGTGCGGGCCCCGTCGGCGCCGAGCCCGGCGATGTGGCCGGCCCGGATCCGGTCCAGCAGGGCGAGCCCCGCGAGGAGTTCGGGGAGCGTGCCGGAGCCGGGGAGCACATCGGCGGTCTCGGCGAGGCGTTCATCGGCGAGCGCGGGCAGCCCGCACTCCGCGGCCTGCGCCAGTCCGGCGAGGGTCTGTACGGCCGTGGGGCCGCCCTCGTCCCGCTCCTGGCGGCGGCGTTCGCGCAGCGTCCCCTCGGCGGCCTGGGCGGGGGTGACGCCGCGCACTCCGGCGGCGCTGAGCATGGCCGCGGTGGCGGGCGTCCAGCGGACCTCCCAGCGGGTGGTGAGGCCCTCGGTGCCGGCCGCTCCCGTCACGTCCTTCGGCTCGGCGTAGGGCACGCCGCACACGGTCAGCCTGCGCAGCAGGAGTTCCCGGCGGCGGTCGAGATCGGAGCGGAGCGGATCCAGCCGCAGATCCCGCGCGTCGGCCGGGGCCGCGGGGGACGCGCCGGGGCCGGGCAGGCCCAGCCCGGCGAGCTCGGCCTCGACAGCGGGGGCGAGGCCGCTGCGGGGCGCCTTCGGCGCGGGGCGTCCGCCGCGGGTGCCGACCAGCACCCGTTCCATGGCGCGCGCCACGGCCCTTCCCCGGCCGTAGGGCTCTCCCTGGGCCAGTACGGTCTGCACCGCCTCGACGAGTTCGCCCCGGCCGGCCGCGGGCAGTCCGCGGAGCCGGGCGAGGTCACCGGCGAGCCGGCTGATCTCGCGTGCGTCGGCGGGGCCCGAGGGATGGCCCTGCGCGCGCAGTTCGGCGCAGATGCGGACGGCCACCCGGGTCAGCGCCTCCTCCAGCGCCGCGGGGTCGCCGGCCGCCTCCAGCACCATGTGCTGCCACTCGGGGTCGCGGATGCCCGCCGGATAGCCGGAGCGTTCGTCCAGCAGCGGGTACGCGTAGGGGATCAGGGAGGTCGTCCAGGCCGCGCCGCCCTCGGGTGCGGACGGTACGTCCTCGCCTTCCGCGGGCACGGTGCCCTGCGGCCACAGGTGGGCCGGGACGAGGGCCGGCGCGTGGAACGCGCCGACGACGACGGCCGCGCGGCGGCCGTCCGCGGTGGCCTCGGCGACGCGGGCCCGCATCCACTGCTCGCGGCGCAGGTCCAGCCGGGGGACGCCCGCGCCGTCCGCCGCGTCCCGGCGCAGCGCCCACCCCGTCAGCAGGGCGGCACGGCGCAGGGCCTCGGGCGGCGAGCCCGGGGCGGTGGCCTCGACGAGGCGGTCCCACAGGTCGTCGCCGGGACGGCCGGTCAGCCGGGCGCGCAGGGCGGCGTGGAGCCCGGGCGCGGGCTCCCCCGTCGCCTCCGTCGTCCGTCCGCCGCCCCAGGCGCGGTCGGCCAGCGGCAGGTCGCAGGCGACGACGGGGATGCCGTGGCGGGCGGCCCAGCGGATGGCGGCGAGCTCGGGCGAGAAGTCGGCGAAGGGGTAGAACGCGGGGCCGCCGCCCCCGTCGCCGGGGGCGGCGGCGAGTGCGACGGGGGCCCGGGTCTCCTCGTGGGCGAGCCAGGGCAGCCACTCCTGCATCTCGCCCGGGAGTTCGACGAGCAGCACGTCCGGCTCGGCCCCGTCGAGCAGGGCGGGCAGCGCGGCCGCCAGCGACGGGGCGTGGTGCCGGACGCCGACGAGGTACGGCGCCGCCGGGTCGGTGAGGACCGTGGCGGCCTCGTCCGGGGTGAGGGGCACGGTGCTCAGCCCTCCAGGACGGCGCGCAGGTCCCACAGGGTGCGCCAGGTCGGGGAGCCCTGCTCGGCGCGGCGCCGTACGGGGCCGTCCCAGTAGCCGAGCAGCCGGGCGGCGTCGGCGGGGTCGTCCTTGCGCACGACGCCGAGGAGATGGCCGGGCAGCAGGCCCAGCACGTCCCGGTCACCGGGGAAGTACGCGGCGGCCAGGGCGAGCGCGCCGGCGACCGCGACGGCCTCCGCGGTGCTCATCACCGTGGAGGGGCGCTCCACCTCCCAGCCCTCGGCGGAGCGGCCCTCGCGCAGGTCGCGGAAGGCGGTGACGAGGGCCTCCAGAACGGCGTCGTCGACCTGGTACGGGGCGCCCGCCCGTTCGACGGCGGCCCGGGACTGGCTGCGCACCAGCGCCGTCTCGGCGTCGAGGTCGCCGATGGGGCCGACCGTCTCGAAGTTGAAGCGCCGCTTGAGCGCGGCGGACATCTCGGAGACGCCCTTGTCGCGGAGGTTGGCGGTGGCGATGAGGTTGAAGCCGGGCGCCGCGTGCGCCAGGGCGTCGTCGCCGCCCGCGAGTTCGGGGACGGCGATGCGGCGTTCGGAGAGCAGGGAGACCAGGGAATCCTGCACCTCGGGCAGGCACCGGGTCACCTCCTCGACGCGGGCGATGGCGCCGCGCGTCATGGCGGTGAGCACGGGTGAGGGGACGAGCGCCTGCCGGCTGGGGCCCTGGGCGAGCAGCAGGGCGTAGTTCCAGCCGTACTTGAGCTGGTCCTCGGTGGTGCCGGCGGTGCCCTGGACGACGAGCCCGCTGGTGCCGCAGACCGCGGCCGACAGCAGTTCGGAGAGCATCGACTTGGCGGTGCCGGGCTCGCCGACGAGGAGCAGGCCGCGTTCCCCGGCGAGGGTGACGACGCACCGCTCCACCAGCGCGCGGTCGCCGACGAACTTGCCCTCGACGACGAGTCGGCGCGGCACCCCCTCGGGTACCTCGGCGTCGTCGGGCAGGCGCAGCGCCTGGCCGCCGCTGCCCATGACGAAGGTGACGACGGCGCGCGGGGTGAGCCGCCAGGCGGGCGGGCGCGGTCCGCCGTCGTGGGCGGCGAGAAAGGCGAGTTCGGTGGCGTACCGGTCCTCGGGCGGGGTGATCTGCCGCGCGGCGGGGGCGGGGGCGGTGGTGGTCATCGGCGGCGGCCCTTCCGGGTGGCGCGGGTGGTGAGTTCTTCGAAGGCGGGGGCGTCGCCCGCGCGGACGCGCTCCCAGGCGCGGGCGAACAGCTCGGGCACGGGCAGCAGGGGCACGACGCGGGCGTGGTCCCGGACGGGGTAGAGCCCTTCCTTCCAGGTCTCCACGGGAACGGCCGGGGCCTTGAGATCGCGCCAGCCGCAGGGCAGGAAGAGGGTGCGGCCGGCCCGGGACCGCCTGGCCTCGACGACCAGGGCGGTCGCGGCCAGCTCCGCGCGGGCCTTCTTCATACGGGCCGGCTTCCAGCCCGTCCAACGGGCGCAGTTGCGGTCCGTGGGGTCGGGCAGGGCGAGCAGCTGCAGGTAGAGCGCGGCGGCGTCCTCGCTCAGGCCGTGGAACGCGGCGGCCTCGGTGACGAGGGCGGGCACGGAGAACGTGGGGTCCTGGGCGTGGCTGGCGGGTGCGCCGGCGTCGCCGTCCGCCGCGACGGCGCGGGCGAGTTCGTCGCCGAGCACGGTGCGCAGCGCCTGGATCCCGTCCGCGCGCTGCATGCCGACGAGCCCTTCGACGAGGCCGAAGACGGAGTCCTCGGGCCCGGTCAGCCCTGCGGGGCGGACGAGTACCGTCTCGGTGTCGCCGTACCAGGGGCGGAGCACCAGCGCGTCGCCCGCGTGGGTCAGACCGTGGACGTCTGCGCCGCCGGTGGCCGGCAGCCCGTGGGCCGTGCGGATCCGGACGGCGGTGGGGCCGCCCTTCTCCGTCCACGCCACGTCGAGGTCGAGGAGGAGACCGGGGTCGGCGACGCGCCGCCGGAGGGCGGCCAGGCCCTCGGGGAGGGCCGCGCGCAGCGGGTGCCCGTACGGCAGCCCGTAGGCGAGACCGGCGAGCACGGCCACGGAGCGGGAGATGTCGTACCGTCCGGGCAGCGCCGAGGGGTCGGCGGGGACGAGGTCGCCGTCCTTGTCCGGTCGCTGCACCGTGGTGCGGCTCAGCCAGGGGGTACGGGTGGGGTTGAGCACGGCCTCGGCGGACGCGGCCGGCACGCCGGCGAGTTCCGCGGCGACGTCCTCCGGCAGGCGGACGACGGAGCCGAGGCGTCCCTCCCAGACGCGGCCGGCGGCGGCCGTGTCGGGGCCGTCGCTCCAGAGGGCGGCGGGGTCGTCGGGGAGCAGGGCCCCGACGAGGGCGGCGTGGTCCTGCTGGGAGAGCGAGCTCAACAGACCGTTGCCGAGGTTTCTCTGAGCGGGCTTCAGACCGATGAGGGCCAGCGCTTCGGCATCCGGTTCCTGCGGCCGCCCGGCGAGCAGCAGGGCCGCCTGGACGGGGCCGAGGCCGCCACAGGTCGCCGCGGCGAGGACGCCGGGGGCGTCGGGGCGCCACGGCGCGGCGCCCTTGTCGCGGATGAGGCGGGCGACGGCGGCGAGCCGTTCGGCGGGGAAGACCGGCGCACGGTCGGTCTCGTCCTCCAGGGTGAAGTGGGCGACGGCGCCGAACGTCCCGGTGGGGTCGTGGTCGAGGGCCAGCCAGTTCACGCGGTTGCGGTCGCCGTCGACGTTCTTGCAGCCGAGGATCACGACGGTGCGCCCGTCCTTGCGCAGGACCTGGCCCGCGCGCTGCTGCCGGTCGTGCTTCTCGCCGAGGACGATCTCGCGGAGCCCGGCCCCGGGCACGGCCAGCGGGCCCTCGGTGATCGCGTCGAAGAGCAGCAGGAGCCCCTCTCGTACCTCGTCACCGGTGACGGGCGACGCAGCGCGGTAGGCCAGTGGGCGCAGCACGGCGAGAACGGACAACCACACCATGCCGATGCCGGGGACGGTGTGCTCCTCGCTGCGCCAGCCGCCACCCGGCGTTCCGAGCTTGGCACGATCCGGCAGCGGCTTGCCGTCCGCCTCCTTGCCGGACAGCACGTGGTTGACCGCGCGGATCTGGCGCAGCACGCTCCACCGCGGGCCTCCGCCCCACCAGGAATGGCTGCGCTGGTCGGCGATGCCCTCCGTCGCGGAGCGCAGGGTGGTGTCGTCGCCGTACTGCGGCTTGTAGTCGGCGAACATGCCCTCGCTGCGCCGCAGCGTCCGCTCGGCTCCCTCGTCCGGGGGCGCGATGAACGAGGCGACGGACTCGGCGTGCCGCAGCGTGCCCCGGACGAGGGCGGTGACGCCGATGAGCAGCCGTTCGTCGGTGAGTCCCGGGAGCACGGCCGTGACGGCGGCCCGCGCGACCTCGTCCGAGGTCGGGCCCGTGTACTTCTTGGTCTTGTTCGCCTCGGCCTGACGTTCGGCCAGGGCGGCCGCGGTGACGCGCAGCAGCTCGGCGGCCTGCTCGTCGGTCAGCGCGCGCAGCACCGCCGAGGCCCGCTCGTCGCGGGGGCGCAGGGCGTGCCAGTAGGCGAGCGGCGGCACGTAGCGCATACCGGCGGCGAACTCGCCGCCCTGCTCGGTGAGCGCCACGCTGCCCAGTTCGTCGTCGCAGGTGACGTCGCCCGCCGCGTACAGCGAGACCTTCTGGTGGATGAGCGCGACGAGGGGCTCGGCCCCGCCGGGGAGTCGCAGTGCGCCGAGCGGAACGCAGCGGTTCCACCTCCACTGCCTGGTGGGGAACGCGGCGGTACGGCCGTCGGGTGTGCCGGCGACGGTACGGGACTCCTCGCCCTCGCCCTCGACGCGGACCCAGCGGCCGAGGACGGTGCCGTCGGTGCCGAAGGGGCTCTGTTCGAGTCCGGGTTGCAGCGGCAGGACCTCGCAGTCCTCCTGGCTGAGGCGCGCGCCGTCGAGGATGCCGGAGCGGAGGAAGGCGGGCAGTGAGGCGCGCCCGTGGGTGCCGGAGGCCGGGTCGTACTCCATCCACACCAGATCGCGGCCCTGCTTGCCCTGGCGCCAGAGCGTGGTGCCGTCACCGAGGACGGGGCGGCCGGGCGGCAGCACCGTGTCGCCTGCGTGCAGGGTGCGGCCGCCCGTGGCGCGGCCACCGCCGGGCAGCGGAATCGACGGGGCGGCGACCTGGCCGTGCCACCAGTGCGGGAGCCGCTCGCCGCCGAGAGTGAACACCTCGGAGGGGCGGGCGGACCAGTAGCCGGACTGCTTGCCGTCCTTCCACCACATGACGAGGAGTTCGTCGTCCGCCCAGCGGAAGTGGGGGCGGTTCCAGCGGTCGAGTTCGACGGGGATGCGCAGGTCGTGGTCGAGGAGCACCTTGTCGGGACCGACCACGACGGCCTTGTCCCCGCGGGCGAGGATCAGCGCGGGCCAGGCCTCGGCGACGATCAGGGTGTTGTCCTTGTTCTTGGCGACCGCGGCGTCGAGCAGACGCAGTCCCTCGTCGAGGGCGGGCCAGCCCAGCTCGTCGAGGATGCCCTCGCGGAGCGTGCGGCCGAGCAGCGGCGCGATCTCGTGTCCGGCGACGCGGGCCACGGCCTCCGGGTTGACCCGGGCCGCGACGGAGCGGAAGGGGCGCAGCCGGCCGACGGCGGTACGGGCGGCGGGCAGCCCCGCGGCACGGGTGAACTGCCCGGCGGCCTCGTCGAGCCATTCGCGCAGGACGTCGCCGAGCACCGGGTGGGTGGCCAGGGCCTCCAGCACGCCGGGGAGTCCGCGGTCCTCGCCGAGGTTGCCGACGGCCTTGTGCAGCAGGCGGCGCAGGCGCGGATCGGCGCCGGTGGCGGCGAGGTCCCTCCGGGCGGGGTCGGCGGTGTCCAGCCAGCGGTGGAGCGGCAGGTGCACGGCGACGTCCTCGGCGGGAACGGTCAGCGGCACGCGCTCGGCGGCGCAGAGGTCGAGCAGGTCGAGTTCGGCGCCGGCGTGCCAGCGGCCCGCGAAGAGGTCGACGGGCCGGCCGTCGGCCCGCAGCCGGGGCGCCATGCGGGCGACGAGGGCGAGGGTGGCCGGGGAGCGGTCCGAGCTGGCGGAGCCGTGCTTGCGGTGGCTGGCCCAGCGGCTGAGCCAGTCGGCCGCGTCGACGGCCCGCGCGGCCTCTCCCGCCTCGCCGGTGAGAAGGGTCTCGGCGCCGGTCTCGGCGAGCAGGGCGAGCCAGAACTCGTCGCCTTCGGCGTCGCGGCCGTTTCCGGTCGGCATGATCTCGAGCAGCCGCGCCCGGACGGCGGGTTCGCGCTCGGCGAGGACGGCGAGGGTGGCGCGGTAGAAGGTCCAGAAGGAGCCGGGGGCACGGACGACGGCGGGCGAGGCGACGAGGTCGGAGACGAGGGCGCACTCCTCGGTGACCCGGTTGAGGCCCGCGGCCTTGATCAGGCTCCGGGCGTCCTGCGGCAGGGACGCGTACGGGGGCATCCCGGCGGCGCAGCGCTCCACCGTCAGCTGCCTGAACTGCCGCCATGCCTCGGCCGGGTCCAGCCGCCGCGCGAGGTCCTTGACGTGCTCCTTCAGGGCCTTGACGGTGAGGGCGCCGGCGAACGCGAACTCCAGGAAGACGGCGCGCTGCCGGTCCTCGTCGACGGCGAGGCCGTGGACGCGCTCGGCGGCGCGGGCCTTGCCGAAGAAGGCGGCGGCGTAGGCGGCGTTCTCGTGCTGGAGGAAGACGCGGGCCGCCTGCTCGTGGAAGGTGGGCAGGAAGTGCGGTACCGCGCGGCCCAGACGCTCGGCGAGCACGTCGAAGCCGTCCTTGGCCGCGCCCGCGCGGGACTTGGCCATCCTGGCCAGCCGCTCGACGTCCTTGACCAGGGCGAGCGCGTGGTGGCCGTTGGCCGGGTCGTTCACCAGGGCCCAGGCGGGGAAGCCCAGGGTCTCCCGGCGCACCTGGCCGACCTCGGGCGCGTCGGCCTCGCGGGTCAGGCCGAGGAAGTCCAGGGCGAGATCCTCGGCCTCGCCGAGGGTGCCGGGCACCAGCCGTACGACGCGCCGGTCGTCGAGCACGGGGTGGGTGTAGGTGCGGACCGTGAGGGTGTCGGCGTCCTCGCGCGCGCTGGTGCCGGGCGGCAGCACGGCTCCCGCGTCGAGCAGCGCGGTCGTGGTGGTGGGGTCGTTCGTGCTCATGCCGCCTGCTCCTCGTCCTCGATGTCGCGTCCGGCGTAGAGCGCGGCCGCCATGCGCATGCCCTCCGACCAGGCGACCGGGCCGACCTGACCCAGCTTCAGGGTCTTTCCCGCGGTGTCGGTCCACGAGAGGGAGCCCGTCTCGGTCGCGCTCCAGCCGTCGTAGTCGCCGATCCAGATGCGGGCCTCGACGGCCCGGCCGTCCTCCAGCACGGGGCAGACGGAGTGCCCGCCGCGCACGCGGTAGCCGAGGGAGGTGGCGCGGCCGTGCAGAAAGCGCAGCTCCTTGAAAGTGCCCCCCGCGTACTCCTCGACGAGCGTGCCCTCCGGGTCGAGACCGGCGGGCCGCCGCCACACCTCGCGGAAGAGCTGCTGCGCCTTCTGCTCCACGCCCAGCTCGACGGCGAACTCCCGCAGCTCCTCGAGGTCGTCCAGCAGCACGGGGTGCGGGATGCGCACCATGTCGGGGGCGAGGCGCACGGTGTCACCGTCCAGGTCGACCAGGCCGAGGCCGCGCTCGGCGTCGGCGTCCCGCAGGAAGCCGGCGACCCGGCCGTCCTCCCCGGTGACGACGAGATCGCGCAGCGCCGCCCGCCACGCGGGGTCGGCCCACACCCGGCCGATCACGGCCAACGGCACAGGCAGCGAACGCACCATCCAGCGCTCGACGTCGGCCAGGCACTGGCGCTCGTGGCGCTCCAGCCACTCGGCGAGCTGCCGCAGGCCCGTCACCGCCGGGTCGTCCGCGAGCTTGGCAGGCACCGACTTCAGCCGGCGGCCCGCCGCGTTACGGCACACGACCTTCCCGTCGTCGAGGGCGACTTCGTAGTCGCCCGCCGTGACCCACCCCATGCGTGCCTCCCTGCACCGCCGTGATCAAGTGACCGGAACACTAGGCGAGGCCACTGACAACGCCCCCGCCACCCTGTTGACAAGGCGCCCGGCGGCAAGCGGAAGGCATAGACTCCGCGCCATGCAGACCGTGACCGCTGCCGTCGTGCGGGACCTGGCGCCGACCGGCGTACTGAGGGCGTCGATCAACCTGGGCAATCCCGTGCTGGCGCACGGCACCGCGGACGCCCCGGGCGGCGTCACGGTCGACATCGCCCGCGAGGTGGGCGTCCGGCTGGACGTTCCGGTGGAGCTGCTGTGCTTCGACGCGGCGCGCAAGTCCTTCGAGGCGATGACGACGGGCCGGGCCGACATCTGCTTTCTGGCCGTGGAGCCCGCCCGGGAGGCCGAAGTCGCCTTCACCGCGCCGTATGCCGTGATCGAGGGCGTGTTCGCGGTGCCCCGCGAATCGGCGCTCTCCACGGTGGACGATGTGGACGGCGCGGGCGTCCGGATCGGCGTCAAGCGCGGTTCCGCCTACGACCTGTTCCTCTCGCGCACACTGCGGCACGCCACCGTCGTCCGCGGGGACGAGGGCGTGGACGTCTTCCGCTCCGAGGGCCTCGAGGTCGCGGCCGGGATCAGGCAGCCGATGACCGAGTACGCGGGCCGGCACCCCGACGTCCGCCTCGTCGAGGGCGCGTTCATGCGGATCCGGCAGGCCGTCGGCACGACGGTGAGCCGGCTGCCGGAGTCCGTCGCGTTCCTCCGGGAGCTCGTCGAGGAGCTGAAGGCGAACGGATTCGTCGCCGACTCCCTGCGCCGGGCCGGCCGGTCCGGCGCGTTGGTCGCCCCGCCCCTCTGAGCGGCCCTCGCGCGCCACGTCTCCGTCCGGCGCGCGATGCCCGTAAAACAACGGGAGTTGACGATTCGCGGCCTCCGCACGGCTTGGTGATCTCCGCTACCGGGGATCTCTTCACCTGTGCGAGGGGATCGTGACGGGGGATGTGCCATGGGGAGGGGAATCGCCGCGCCCGCGGCCGCCGGGAACGGCGGCCCCTGGCCGGAGGGGTTCTGGGAGCAGTCCGGGGGCACCGCCGTGTGGGTGCTCGGCATCTTCGCGGTCGCCGTGTTCATCGGCCTCGTGCGGCTGGGCTCGGGGATGCTGCGGCGTCACCGGAGCAACCGGCTGCTGCCGGTCGTGGTGTGCGAGGACCGCGGCCTGCTCGGCGGCCACGCCAACGGTCACCGCGGCAACGGTCACGGCCCGGGTGCCGCCGACGACGGCCGCGGCCACGAGTCCGCGGCCACCGCCGAGCTGGCCGCGTACATCACGGAGCACATGGCCGCCGACGCGCTCGGCCCGAACGTCCTGACCCCCGGCAGCGGCACGACGATCGGACCCGACCCGGCTCCGGAGACCGCCTCCTCACCGCACGGCTGGGTGGACGTGATGAAGCGGCTCGCCTTCTTCCGCCCCCGGGCGTACCACGTGATGGTGCACTGCCTGTCGGCCAGCGGCCGCCCGACCCGCTTCTCGGTACGAATCCTCTACATGCCGAAAAACACCGTGGTGGCCGCCGCCATCATGGAGCGGGAGCCCGTGGCACCCGGAGCGAGCGACGAGGACGCGCGCAGAGCCGACGAGGAGCTCTACGAGCGGATCGCCTGCTACTGCACCGTCAAGATCCTCGCGGACCCGCGCTCGCAGGACCGCATCCCCCGCTGGGAGAGCTGGGGTGACGACCCCGACGCCTACCGCTTCTACCGGATGGGCATCACGGCGCAGGAAGAGGCGCTGGCCGCGAACAAGCGCCGGGACGTGGGCCGCGAGCGGACCGCATACGGGGAGGCCCTCGAGCACTACCACCGGGCCGCCGCACTGGTGCCGGGGAACCTCACGGTCCGGCTGCACCAGGCGGGCGTCCTGGAGCTCATGAGCCAGTTCCCCGGCGTACCCGGCCCCGACGACTCCATCCGGCAGGCCGTCGAGATCTACAAGTACTGCGTCCAGTTGTGGCCCGAGCACATCGAGACGGCCTACCGGCTCGCCATCGCGCGTGCCGAGGAGAGCCGTCACCCGGAACGCAGGGCCGCACGAACGGCGCACCGCGAACCCGATTCGCCGGAGCATCTGAGGCTGCTCCTCAGGCGCCTGTCCCGACGCGCCATCGTCCGCCGTTACGCCCGCACCTGGCTGCCCGGCCGCCGCAACCTCGGTGAACGCCGCTACTGGCGGCAGTGGTGGGCCGTGACTCCTCCACCCTCTGAAGGGGGTGGCTTCTCGCTATGCCGTTTGGGCTTCGCGACGGACCAGCCCGGCCCGTAGAACGTTGAGGGCGCCTACCGTGTCTGCGTGTGCGTGGTGGCCGCAGGCGACGCAGTGGAACTTCTCCTGTGTGGGGCGGTTCTCCTTGGCGGTGTGCCCGCATTCGGGGCACCTCCGGGAGGTGTTGCGGGGGTCCACGGCCATCACTTCCCGTCCGGCGCTTTCAGCCTTGGCGTTCAGGATCGCGAGGAACACCCCCCAACCGGCATCCGCGATCGAGCGGTCCAGTCCGGCCTTGGACGCGGCCCCGTTGGGCAGGAAGCCGCCCGGCCGGTCGGGGTCGGGCTTGGGTTCAGGAGCCCGGCTCATGTTGCGGATCCTGAGGTCTTCGTGCGCGATGAAATCGTGTTCGCGTACGAGTTTGAGCGCGGTCTTGTGCGCGTGGTCCAGGCGCTGGCGGCCTGCCGTGCGGTGTAGTCGAGCGACCTTCTCCACGGCCTTGCGGCGGCGCTTGCTGCCGCGCTTGCACCGGCTGAGCGCCTGTTGCGCTGCTTCGAGCTTGACGGCGGCCTTCCGGCCATGACGCGGGTTGGGCACGAAGTGGCCGTTTGAGTCTGCGAGGAAGTTGGCTATGCCGAGGTCGATGCCGACCATGCTGCCAGTCGGCGGCAGCGGGTCGGGCCGGGCCTGTTCGGCGGTCAGGATGACGTACCAGCGCTTGCCCTCACGCTTGACGGAG
>NZ_JBEZXR010000055.1:0-59281 GCF_040638135.1 Streptomyces sp. NPDC026673
GAGGCGGTCTGCTCCCCGTCCCCCGTCAGGTCGACCGAGAGGGTGGCCGGGCGCCCGACGGTGCGCTCCACCTGCTCCCTGGCGGTGCCGCGGGCCGGGACCCGCGTCGTGTGGCGGCAACCCGGCACGGCTAGCCTCGGCGCATGAGCCGACCGCCGTTTCTGACGTTGCCCGAGAACGCCGCCGCATACCCCCTGGAGACGGCCCGCGGTGCCTTCGCCGTGCTGGACGCCGTCCCGCCGGCCGGCACGCCGCGGCGCGGGACGGCCCTGCTGGTGCCCGGGTTCACGGGCAGCAAGGAGGACTTCATCGCCCTGCTCGGACCGCTCTCGGCGGCCGGCTACCGCACCGTCGCCGTGGACGGCCGCGGCCAGAACGAGACCCCGGGCCCGCGCGACGAGAGCGCCTACGCCCAGCCGGAGCTCGCCGCCGACGTCATCGCGCAGACCTCCGCGCTCGCGACGGCGGACGGCGAACCGGTCCATCTGCTCGGCCACTCCATGGGCGGCCTGGTCGTCCGCGCGGCGGCGCTCTCCGGTGCCGGTCTGCCCTGGGCGTCGCTCACCCTGATGAGCTCCGGCCCGGCGGCGATCGAACCGGCCCAGCAGGCACGTACGAAGCTGCTGGTGGAGGCGCTGTCCTCGATGGACATGGAGGGGGTGTGGCGGGCGATGCGCGAGCTGGACGCCGAGGATCTGGAAGGCACGGCGAACGCGGCGGGCGAGGCCGAGGAGTTCCTGCACCGCCGCTGGCTGCGCACGGTGCCCGAGCAGCTGATCACCACGGGCCGGCAGCTGATCGGGGAACCGGACCGGGTGGCGGAACTGGCGGCGGTGCCGCTGCCCAAGCTCGTGATCTCGGGCGCGGTGGACTACGCCTGGCCCGTCCCGTGGCTGGACGCGATGGCCGAGCGCCTCGCCGCCCGGCGTGTGGTGATCGAGGGGGCCGAGCACTCCCCCAACGCCGAGCAGCCGGCCCGCACCGCCGGGGCGCTGATCGACTTCTGGGGTTAGAGCCGCGCCTGCAGGTGCTCCCAGAAGCCGTCGCGCAGCACGCGCCGCAGGTCGGCGTGGCCGCGCAGCGAGATGTTGAGCATGCCCTCCGCCTCGACGAGCAGTTCCTGGTCGAAGGCGGGCGGCAGATAGGGATGCCCTGGCAGCAGCTCGGCCAGGGAGTCCCGGCCGCGGGTGGCCAGCCACTGCGAGGCGACCCGGGCTCCGACGAAGTGCACGTCCTCACGGGTCGGGATGGGCCCGGTGGGGATCGGGGCGTCGCCGTAGATGGGGGCCGTGCGCCGGGTGATGTACGGCTTGCAGAAGTCGAGGTCGAGCGTGCGCTGGCTGTCGACCTCCCACAGCAGGGGGTCGGCCTGGTTGCGGCCGTCGGCGGCCTCGATGCCCCACAGGTGGACGCGGGCGCCGTAGCCCTGGGCGGCTTCGACCGCGGACACCAGGTCCTCGTCGCCGCCGATGAGGACGGCGTCGCTGATGGCCCGGTGCCGGGCCAGGGACTCCAGGTCGCTGCGGATGAGCGAGTCGACGCCCTTCTGCTGGCGGCTGGCGTTGAGGTTGCCGAGCCGCACCTTGACGTCGGGGAGCTCGGCGATGCGTTCCTGCTCGGCGGTGTGGATGCGGCGGCGGGCGCCGTCGTACCAGTAGACGCGCAGCAGCCGGCTGTCGGGGAAGAGGGTGCGCGCCCGGTCGATGAAGGCCTCGATGATGCCTTCGGCGTCGAGTTCGAAGGCCCTCCGGTCCTCGGTGCCCGCGACGAGGCGGCCGGCCGCGGCGTACACATAGCCGGCGTCCACGAACACGGCGTGGGTCGCCGGGGTCGTGGCGACCTCGGCGAGCACCCGCTGCAGGAGCTCGTTCGTGCGCTCGATGCCGGCGGCGATGGCGGAAAGGGCGTCGTCGTTCATAGAGATCACATTGTCCGGCGCTTCCGTCCGCACACACAACCGGAACCAGGACCGCCGGTACCGGTGGCTACCGGCCAGTAGATGCGTGGGAAAAATTTTCTTTAGGACAGGGAAGGTTTTCGTCGGGACAACTGTTGTGGATACATGAATGACCCAGGCAGGTAACGGCTGCGAAGCAGCCCCGTACTCCAATGGAGGAGTGCCCGGACGAAGGGAGAAGCCATGAAGACCATGCGCTTCGAGATCATGCGCCTCAACGACCAGGACGGCCGCGCCGTCGACTGCACGGTCGTGGACGCCGCCTCCGTCGATCAGATCGTCCAGCAGGCCGCCGCGATCGGCCAGCGCATCTACATCCGCCCGGCCGAGTAAGGCACCGTCAGCACGGCATGGCCGCACGGCCGGACGCCGCGAGCACGAAGGGCCCCGTACACAACGGTACGGGGCCCTTGTCGCGTCCCGATCCGCCCGACGCCCCGTCAGCCCTCGCCGCGGATGAAACCGAAGACGCCGTTGGCGATCTGCTGCACCGCGATCGCCGAGAGCAGCATGCCGGACAGCCGGGTGACCAGCAGCACACCGCCGTCCTTGATCAGACGGATGATCACCAGCGAGTAACGCATCGTCAGCCAGAGCACCACGTGCATCGCGGCGATGGCGACCCACACCGACAGCTGTTCGCCGAAACCGTGCGCGCGCTGCACCGCGAGGATCACCGTCACGATCGCGCCCGGCCCGGCGAGCAGCGGCATGCCGAGCGGCACCAGCGCGACGTTGACGTCCTTGGTCTGGGTGGGCTCGTCCGCCTTGCCGGTGAGCAGGTCGAGCGCGATGAGCAGCAGGAGCAGACCGCCGGCGATCATCAGGGCCGGTACCGAGACGTGCAGGTAGTCCAGGATCTGCTGGCCGCAGATGCCGAAGACGGCGATGACGCCCAGTGCGACGGCGGCGGCCTGCCAGGCCATCCGGCGCTGGACCTTGGCCGCGCGGCCGGAGGTGAGGGCGAGGAAGATCGGGGTGATGCCGGGCGGGTCCATGATCACGAAGAGCGTGACGAAGACCGACCCGAACAGGGTCAGGGAGAAAAGATCCATGGGCCTTGCGGGGTTGATTACAGGGTGGTGACGGGCGCCGCGCCGGTGGCGCGGCGGACGATCTCTCGGTAGACCTCGGGATCGGTGGTGTACTCGCCGAGCCGGACGGTCTTGCGCGTGCCGTGGTAGTCGCTGGACCCGGTGGCGAGCAGTCCCAGCTCCGCGGCGAGGACGCGCAGGCGGGCACGGGTGGGCTCGTCGTGGTCCATGTGATCGACCTCGATGCCGTCCAGCCCGGCCGCGGCCAGGTCGTGGATGACGCTCTCGGACACGCATGTGCCGCGCTTGACGGCGGCGGGGTGGGCGAAGACCGTCACCCCTCCCGCGTTCTTGACGAGCCGGATCGCCTCGAAGGGGTCGAGTTCGTGCTTCTCGACGTAGGCGCGCCCGCCCGGGCCTATCCACTCCGGGGTGAACGCCTCGGCGATGCTGTCCACCAGCCCCGCCTCGATGAGCGCCTGGGCGATGTGCGGGCGGCCGACGGCACCGTCACCGGCGATCGCGGCGACACGTTCCCAGGTCACCGGCACGTCGTGCTCGCGGAGCCGGGCGACCATGGCCTGCGCGCGGGGCACCCGGTCGTCGCGCACGAGTTCGCGCTCCCGGTACAGCTCGGGCTCCTGCGGGTCGAAGAGGTAGGCGAGCAGGTGCAGGCCCACCCCCTCGATGCGGCAGGAGAGTTCCGCACCGGTCACCAGGACCGGCGCCGCCGCGCCGGAGGCGTGGAGTTCGGCCAGCGCCTTCTCGGCCTCGGCGTAGCCGCCGACCGTGTCGTGGTCGGTGAGGGCCAGGACGTCCAGACCGGCGGCCGCCGCGGCCCGCACGAGCTCGGCGGGGGTGTCGGTGCCGTCCGAGGCCGTGGAGTGGGTGTGCAGGTCGATTCGCACGCAGGTCACTCCAGGCGCTCGGTGCTCGGACAGATTCAGGGGTTGCGATTACCAGGATAACGGCCTGGCGAACCTGTGAATCTCAGGAGAGCAGCCGGGGGGAGAGCGCTCCGCACGGTACGAGATCGACTTCGGCACCGGCCTCGCGCAGATCGGTCAGTATCAGCTCGTCGTACATGAGCAGCCCCGACTCCTCCGGCCAGACGACCGCCCACAGCCAGAGACCGAACGACTCGCCCGCGAAGACCGCGCGGTCCGGCGGCGTCCCGTTCACATGCCACAGGCCGGTCGGTCTCCCGGCCGCGATCACCTTGGCGGCCGGCGGTTTGCCGAGGCACATCGCCGGACCGGGGTCCGGCCCCGGGATCCCGGCGAATCTCGCTCCGAGGCCGACCCCGAGCTCCTCCGCCACCAGCACCATCTCGCCCTGTCCGCCGAGCGGCCCCGGCCCCGAGCAGGCCACCGCCGTGGCCCGGCCGCCGCTGCGGTCGTCACCCGCGGACACGACACCGGTGAACAGCCAGCCGACCGGCAGCGGCCAGGGCATCCACACCGGAACACGCGACCGGCTCACGACCACGCCGAGGGCTTCCACACTCGGCGGCACGACGGGTTGCAACGGATACACGGCGCCGTGCTCGTCGCACTGCCAGGAGTCGGCGAAGAGCCCGGGCGCTCGGACCCGGCCACCGCACTTCGGGCAACTGGGTTCGCCCCTCATAACGCCCCACGGTCCTCCGGCGGCGTGCCCGCGTCAAGGACGATCACCCGTCCGAGTTCGCCGCGTGGCGTGGTCGCGCGTGACACCCGCGTCGCGGACGCCGGACGGGCTCGGCCCCGGCCGTTCCGGCAGCCGGACACCGAAGCGGCGCAGGGACCGCGACGGCGGCGCGGGCGCGGAGTGCGGCGTCCGGGACGCGGCACCGGCGTCGTACCCGGCGGAGCCCATCGCGACCTGACGGCGGGACACGGGCGCCGGCCGGCCGTCCTGGCCGGTGCCTCGACCCGGCCGACCGGGCCCCACGTCGGCCCGCGCGGGGCCGGCTGAGGGGACGTCACGAACCGCCGTGGCTCAGTCCGTCAGCGGGACCGCGGCGCGCAGCGGGTCGCGCAGGTCGGTCCCCGCCCGCAGCCAGCGCTCCTGAAGCGCCCCGGCGCCCCGCACCCGCTTCCAGGCGGCCTCGTTCACGGTCATCGGGAGGAGGGGGAAGAAGCGCACCGGGTCCATCGGCTCGTCGAGTTCGAGGTCCGCCACGAGGCCGCCGGGCTCGGCTACCAGGACGGCGGAGAACGCCGCGCCGGGCCACAGGGGTTCACCCACGTCGAGCGAGTTCCCCGGGGCGATGACGACACCCTCGACCTGCGGGCTGGCGGCCAGCACGGCGAGCGGCCGCAGCACCTTGTCGGTGTCGGCGCCGCTCCCGGCGCGCAGGGTGAGCACCAGCTCCGCGCGCGGGCCGCGCACGGGGTCCGCGACCACGGCGACGGGGTCGTTCATGGGCACCCGGGACAGACCCAGGGTGACGTAGCGCAGCAGCTCACCGTCGCGGAAGCGGAGCACCTCGATCCGCTCGGTGCCGAGGAAGGTGACCGCCGCCCGGGCGTCCGGATCACCGAAGGCCATGCGCAGTCGCGCCTCGACAAGCCCCAATACGTCGACCATGAAGTGAGCATAGAGCGCGTATGGAACGTGCAAAGCGACGGCTTCGCGCAGGGGCCGCCTGATATGGTGGGCCGTCGGTTACGCCGGTAGAGGCGTGCCGCTTTTCCCCCAGCGGGGATCGGCCGGAGGAGGTGGGGCTGCGATGGATCCTAGTCGACCGTGCAGTACCGGCAGCTCTTCCGCCCGGCAACCCTCCTGATCCCCCGCGTTCCGTACCCGGTCACCCGGGCGTGAAACCAAAGAATCACGGAACCGACGAGGAATCCCGGATTTTCCGCGAGCACGAGCGCGTGACGGCGCCGCGTGCCCGCTCCCACGGCCTGCCCGGGTCCACCCAGCCGCTTCCGGAAGAGCTCCCTGAACTGCGCAGTGATCAACGGTGATCACCCTGCCCTGATCCGCATTTCAGCCCGGCCAGTCCGTGAAGGAGCTTGCCATGTCGATGATCCGCGACCTGCGCGCAGTCGTCCGCCCCGCCCTGCGCAAGAGCAGCACGTCATACGACTACGGCCCGGACCGCTCCCGCCTCTCGTCCGCCACCCCCAGCTCGGTCGTGGACTGCGCCGTGTACCGGGACGGCCGCCGCGGCAGCGACCACATCCCGCCGCGCGAGGCCCTGGAGAAGGTGCGCGGCGGCGAGGGCTTCGTCTGGATCGGTCTCCACGAGCCGTCGGAGCGGGAGTTCTCCGAGATCGCCGAGGTCTTCGGGCTGCACCCGCTGGCCGTGGAGGACGCCGTCCACGCCCACCAGCGGCCCAAGCTGGAGCGGTACGACGACACGCTCTTCATGGTCTTCAAGACCATCCGCTACGTCGAGCACGCCGAACTCACCGCCACCAGCGAGGTGGTGGAGAGCGGCGAGGTGATGGTCTTCACCGGCCGGCACTTCGTCATCACCGTCCGGCACGGCGGTCACGGCTCGCTGCGCGCCCTGCGGCACCGCCTCGAGGACGACCCCGAACTGCTGGCCAAGGGCCCCTCCGCGGTGCTGCACGCCATCGCCGACCAGGTCGTCGACGACTACCTGGCGGTGAGCGAGGCCGTCCAGGACGACATCGACGAGGTGGAGATCGACGTCTTCTCCGCCCAGGGCAAGTCCCCCCGCGCCACCGACGCCGGGCGCATCTACCAGCTCAAGCGCGAGGTGCTGGAGTTCAAGCGGGCGGTCTCCCCGCTGCTGCGGCCGATGCAGATGCTCAGCGAGCGGCCGATGCGGGTGGTCGACCCGGAGATCCAGAAGTACTTCCGGGACGTCGCCGACCACGTCGCCCGCGTCCACGAGATGGTGGTCGGTTTCGACGACCTGCTCAACTCCATCCTGCAGGCCAACCTCGCGCAGGCGGCCGTCGCGCAGAACGAGGACATGCGCAAGATCACCTCATGGGCGGCGATCATCGCCGTCCCCACCATGATCTGCGGTGTGTACGGCATGAACTTCGAGCACATGCCCGAGCTGCACTGGCGGTACGGCTACCCGATGGTGCTGGTCGCCATCGGCGGGATCTGCCTCGCCATCCACCGCATCCTGCGCCGCAACGGCTGGCTGTAGGGCAGGCCCTAACCGGCCTTCCTGCGGTCCGCCAGGATCACCAGGGCCAGTCCGGCGAGGATCACCAGGAGCGCCGGGTAGGCCGCCACGGGCGGGGTCTGGCCCAGCCAGACCGCCGCCACCAGGGCGGCGCCCGGCGTCTCCAGCAGGATCGCCGTGGACGTGGTCGACGCCCCGAGCCCGCGCACCACACGGTTGAGCAGGCTGTGGCCGAGCAGTTGCGCGGCCACGGTCAGGGCGACGAGCTTCGCCCAGGTGCCGCCGTCGTAACCGCCCAGCGCCGAGCCCGAGGCCAGGCAGGCGATCAGCAGGGCCACGGCCGTCGTGGAGTAGCAGACATAGGTGTACGCGGTCGTGCTGACGGTCCGTCGCACCTCCGCGCCGAGCAGGACGTAGCCCGCCGCCGCGATGCCGCCGCCCAGCGCCAGCGCGTCCCCGGCCAGGGCGCGCGGCGACAGCGACAGATCGACGCCGGTCAGCAGCACCACACCGGCGACCGCGAGCGCCGAGCCCAGCCACACCATCCGCGGCGGCCGGTGGCCGCGCATGAACAGGATCAGGGTGGTCCACACCGGTGTGGTCGTGCCCAGCGCCGTCGAGGACGCGACCGAGGTCATGGTCAGGCTCGGCAGCCACAGCCCGAAGTGCAGTGCCAGCACCAGGCCGGAGGCGATCGACAGCCAGAACGCCCGGCGGCCCATCCCCAGCAGTTCGCCGCGGTGCCTGAGCCAGGCGAAGGGGCTCAGCACCCCGACGGCCATGGCGTTCCGCCAGAAGGCGATGGCCAGCGCGGGCGCGGCGGTGGCGGCGATCAGCGGCGCCGACAGCGAGACGCCCGCGATCGCGACCGCCAGCAGCGTGAAGTCGAGCGGCGCCTTCCCGTGCGGCGCTGCGCCGGGCTCGGCGTCCGCCTTCGGTGCGGCGGGCGTGGTTCTGGCGGGCGGCGCGGCGGACACGCGGGGTCTCCTCGGGGCGGGGCGGGACGGTGACCTGCTTAGCGTAAGGCCCGTCCGGGCCCAGAGCTCCTGTCGTCTCACCATGTGTGCGGCACCAGGGCGCCATCCGGCGCGACCCACGCCATAGGGTGGGGCGTATGACGGAAACCGTGACGCAGCCGCAGCTGGACCGGGCCCTGATCGAGGAGGCCGTGAAGAAGTCCGGCCTGCTGTGGGTGGACGGCCAGGCCCTGTGGCACGCGTGGGTCGACGGCGCCGTGGTCGTCGTCGGCGGCGGCCCCGGCGAGCAGCCGCTGCCCGGGCCCGGGCTCTCCGACGGCGGCACCGCCACGGTCACCGTACGCAGCAAGGACAAGGGCGGCCGGCTGGTCGCCTTCCCGGTCCGGGTCACCGAGCTCTCCGCCGACGGCGAGGCGTGGACGGCCGCCGTGGAGGAGCTCAAGGGCAAGCGGCTCAACGCGCCGGACGCGGAGACGATGACCGGACGCTGGGCCCGCGAGTGCCGCGTCCTGCGACTGGAGCCGGCCGGCGACCCCCTCGAACGCCCGGGGGCGATGCCGGACCGCAGCGGCGCCGCGGCCCCCGTCCCGACGGCCGCCGTCACCCGTCACCCGATCCCCGCCGGCCTGCCGAAGCTGCTCTTCAGGCGCCGCAAGCGGGCCTGAGCCCGGAGCCTACTGCGTGACGGCCCTGCCGTAGTCGACGACGTCGTCCTCGTCCGGCGCGCGCAGTGTGAAGTCCTTGCCCCAGTCGGCCATCGTCAGCGTGCCCGCGCCGCCCGCGCGCTCGTAGCGCAGCGGATACGGCTTGCCCTCCAGGGACACGTCGATCGTGCCGCCGCTGCCGCCGTCCGCGGTGACGGCGACGGTGCGGACGCCGTCGACCGTGCGGTGGTCGCCGACGGCGAGTGCGCCGTGGAGGACGAAGAGGCCGTCCAGCAGCACCTCCTTGTCGGTGAAGCCGCTGAACTGGTCGTACGCGGGGTCCGCCTCGGGCACCTTGACGTACTTGTTCTTGAGCTTGGCGCCGACCTGGTCGCCGTAGAAGCCCGCGCCCGCCTTGAGGTAGAGGTCGTCGCCGACCCGCAGCAGCTCGAAGGTGCTGCCCTCGGCGGTGACCTCGCCCAGGCCGCCGTTGCCGCGCAGCCGCATGTCGAGCCGGTAGGTCCGCCCCTTGCTGACGACGGTACCCGACAAGCGCACCGTGTCGGCCGTGTCGGCGGCGGCACGGGCCCGCTTCTCGATGCTCTTGGCGGGCAGTTTGCCGACGCCGTTGGTCCCCGCGTCCGGATCACCCGCGCACCCTGTCACTCCGGCGAGCGCGAGGACCGCGCCCAGAAGGCTCACGAGGACGGCTGACCTGCGGCCGGGGATCACGTGTTCTCTTCCTCCTGCAGTTGAACGCGCCCGTCGCGAGGACGGCACGGTGACGCGGGGCCGAAGCTACCGCAGCGTACCGCTGCCCAGGTGAACCCCTGTGAACGCCGTGCGAATCCCCCGTGGAGCATTACCGCGCGCCCGGCCCGTCGCGGCGGCGTTAGCCTGGCGGCATGCCAGCCGGAACATCCCGGGTCTTCGTCTCGCACCTGTCCGGGGTGCGGGTCTTTGACCCCAACGGCGACCAGGTCGGCCGGGTCCGGGACGTGGTCGTGATGCTGCGGGTCGGGGGCCGGCCGCCGCGTGTGCTGGGGCTGGTGGTGGAGGTCGTCAGCCGGCGCCGGATCTTCCTGCCGATCACACGGGTGACGGGCGTGGAGTCCGGTCAGGTGATCACCACGGGTGTCGTCAACATGCAGCGCTTCGAGCAGCGCCCGACCGAGACCCTCGTCCTCGGCGAACTGCTCGACCGAAGGGTGACCCTGGTCGAGACCGGCGAGGACGTGACCGTGCTGGACGTGTCCATGGTGCGGCTCGCGGCGCGCCGCGACTGGGAGATCGACAAGGTCTTCGTCCGTCGCGGCAAGGGCGGCCCGCTGCGGCGCAGCGGCCTGACACTGACCGTGGAGTGGTCCGCGGTGACCGGCTTCTCGCTGGACGAGCACGCGCAGGGCGCGGAGGCGCTGCTGGCCACCTTCGACCAACTGCGCCCGGCCGACCTGGCGAACGTCCTGCACCATCTGTCGCCCAAGCGCCGCGCCGAGGTCGCCGCGGCCCTCGACGACGACCGGCTCGCCGACGTCCTGGAGGAGCTGCCGGACGACGACCAGGTGGAGATCCTCGGCAAGCTCAAGCAGGAGCGGGCCGCCGACGTGCTCGAGGCGATGGACCCGGACGACGCCGCCGACCTGCTGGCCGAGCTGCCCGAGGAGGAGCAGGAGCGGCTGCTGGGGCTGATGGAGCCGCACGAGGCGGCCGACATGCGGCGGCTGATGTCGTACGAGGAGCGCACGGCGGGCGGGCTGATGACCACCGAGCCGATCGTGCTGCGTCCCGACGCCACCGTCGCCGACGCCCTGGCACGGGTCCGCAACCCGGACCTGTCCCCCGCCCTCGCCGCCCAGGTGTACGTCTGCCGGCCGCCGGACGAGACGCCGACGGGCAAGTACCTGGGCACCGTGCACTTCCAGCGCCTGCTGCGCGATCCGCCGTTCACCCTGGTCAGCGCGCTCCTCGACAGCGATCTACAGCCGCTGGCGCCGGACACCCCGCTGCCGGCGGTCACCAGCTTCCTCGCGACGTACAACATGGTCTCCGTGCCGGTCGTCGACGACAGCGGCTCGCTGCTGGGCGCCGTCACCGTCGACGACGTCCTGGACCACCTCCTGCCGGAGGACTGGCGCGAGACGGAGCTGCACGAGGCGGAGCTGAACGAGACGGAGCTGCACGAGGCGGAGCTGAACGAGGCGGACCAGTGAGCGACGAGCGCCCCCGCATCCGCCTCGACCAGCCACGTGTTCGGCGGATCAGCCTCCTGCCCTCCTACGACCCGGAGGCCTTCGGACGGCTGTCGGAGAAGATCGCCCGCTTCCTGGGGACCGGCCGCTTCATCGTCTGGATGACGGTGGTGATCATCGCGTGGGTGGCGTGGAACGCGCTGGCGCCGCGCGATCTGCGCTGGGACTCCTACCCCTTCATCTTCCTCACCCTGATGCTGTCGCTGCAGGCCTCCTACGCCGCCCCGCTGATCCTGCTGGCGCAGAACCGGCAGGACGACCGCGACCGGGTCAACCTGGAGCAGGACCGCAAGGCGAACGAGCGCAGCATCGCCGACACCGAGTACCTGACCCGGGAGGTCGCCGCGTTGCGGCTGGGACTCGGCGAGGTCGCCACCCGCGACTGGATCCGCTCCGAACTGCAGGAGCTGCTCAAGGAGATCGACCAGCGGCAGCGGGCCGAGGCCGAGTGATCGCCGGGGGGTGATCGCCGCCGTGTGAACCCGCCCACCGGGGGTCCTGGGGGCACGGTGCGGGACGTACCATCGACGCATGGCTACCGAAGCGTACGGCTCCTCCCCCTCGCCCGACGCGGTGCGCGCCGCGCTCGCGACGGTGAACGACCCCGAGATCCACAAGCCGATCACGGACCTGGGCATGGTCAAGTCGGTCGACATCGCGGACGACGGCGCGGTGCGGGTCGGCGTGTATCTGACGGTGTCGGGCTGCCCGCTGCGGGACACCATCACCAATCTGGTGACCACCGCGGTGTCGAAGGTCGCCGGGGTCACCGGGGTGACCGTCGAGCTGGACGTGATGAGCGACGAGCAGCGCCGTGAGCTGGCCACCTCGCTGCGCGGCGGGCAGGCGGAGCGGGAGATCCCGTTCGCCCAGCCCGGTTCGCTGACCCGGGTGTACGCGGTCGCCTCCGGCAAGGGCGGCGTCGGCAAGTCCTCGGTGACGGTGAACCTGGCCGCGGCTATGGCCGCCGACGGTCTGAAGGTCGGCGTGGTCGACGCCGACATCTACGGCCACAGCGTGCCGCGCATGCTGGGTGCGGACGGCCGTCCGACCCAGGTCGAGAACATGATCATGCCGCCCTCGGCCAACGGCGTGAAGGTCATCTCCATCGGGATGTTCACCCCGGGCAACGCCCCGGTGGTGTGGCGCGGCCCGATGCTCCACCGGGCGCTGCAGCAGTTCCTCGCCGACGTGTACTGGGGCGACCTGGACGTGCTGCTGCTCGACCTGCCGCCCGGCACCGGCGACATCGCGATCTCCGTCGCGCAGCTGGTCCCGAACGCCGAGATCCTCGTGGTGACCACGCCGCAGCAGGCGGCGGCCGAGGTCGCCGAACGCGCGGGCACCATCGCCGTGCAGACCCACCAGAAGATCGTCGGCGTGATCGAGAACATGTCCGGGCTGCCCTGCCCGCACTGCGGCGAGATGGTCGACGTCTTCGGCACCGGCGGCGGCGAGCGGGTCGCCGAGGGCCTGACCCGCACCACCGGCGCCACCGTGCCGGTGCTCGGCCAGATCCCGATCGACGTGCGGCTGCGCGAGGGCGGCGACGACGGCCGCCCGGTCGTGCTGACCGACCCCGAGTCCCCGGCGGGTTCCGCCCTGCGTGCCATCGCCGGCAAGCTCGGCGGGCGGCAGCGCGGTCTGGCCGGTATGTCCCTGGGCATCACGCCGCGCAACAAGTTCTGACCCGGGGGCCGGCCGCGTACCGGTCCCGGAACACCTCAGGGGCGCCCCCGGACCGGGGGCGCCCCTGAGTCGTCTGTCACGGCCGGTAGGAGGCGATGTCCTTCACCTGGGCCAGGCCGAGGCCGTACGCGCTCATCCCGCGTCCGAAGGCCCCCAGGTGCACACCCCGCGCGGAGCCGGCCATCACCCAGCCGTACTCCGACTCCCGGTAGTGGAAGGGCGTGGGAACGCCGTCCACCGGCAGCGTGAGCGCCGACCAGCCGGGACCTTCGAGGTTGTCGGCGAGATCCCAGGCGATGGCGGTCTGCTGGTCGAGCCAGTCCTGCCGCAGATGGCGCTCCATCTGGGTGGGCCAGGTACACGACAGCAGCCCCGAGCCCGCCAGCCAGGCCGCGGAGGCGACCGAGGTGGCCTCCAGCACACCGGTGCCGTCCGAGCTGCGCCGTACCGGGCGGTCGGCGAGCGTGACGACCACCACGAAGCGGCGGTTGTCGGGGGTGGGCTCTACTTTGACGGACGGTTCGTCCCCGTGGCCGGTGGAGCCGTGCTCCACCGTGCCGTCGGCGCTCATCCCGACGGGGGCGAGCCAGCGGTCGCCGGTGAACGCCTCGTCCAGCCCGTACCAGGGGAAGTCGGCCTTGAGATAGCCGCCGGTCGTACGATCCGCCGGATCAGCTGTGGTCTCCATACGCGCGGGGCCTCCTCCATAAGGGCAAACAAAGGGAGAATAGCCACTCGCGCTGCGTGATCGGGGCAGGCCCCCGGATCAGGTGGCGTCGGAATCGAACGGCGGGGCCTCGCCCGGCGCCAGGCCGTCGCGCTTGCGCAACCGGTCCGGCGTGCCGGAGGAACCCGAGGAGCCCGAACCCGAGGAGCCCGAGCCCGCGCTGCCGGCGGCGCTGTCGCGGCCGTGCACGGCGTCGGTGACCGCGGACATCTCCTCCTTGAAGTCGAATCCGTTGCGGATCTCCTTCAGGCCCAGCTCGTCGTTGTCCAGCAGCTGCTTCCGGACGAAGTTCTTGGGGTGCAGATCCTCGAACTCGAAGTCCTTGAACTCCGGGCCCAGCTCGTTGCGGATGTCGGCCTTCGCACTGTCCGAGAACTCCCGCACCTTGCGGATGAACTGCGTGACGTCCTTGATGAGCTTGGGCAGCTTGTCCGGCCCGAACACGAGTACGGCAAGGATCACGAGCGCGACGACCTCCAGCGCGCCTATGTCTGAAAACACCGTGCAGCTCCTCGTGGTCCTCGGCCGGCGGACGGAATCCGGCGGATATCACCGTACCTGCACCAAGCGCCTGGACGGGAGTGGCCCGGGTCAACAGTAGGCCGCGCCCCGGTAAATCCCGAATGCCCCGCCCACCCGCGGAAGCCGCACGGAGGCCGTTCGGGGCGGGCACGCGGCGGCACGGGGCGGCAAGGGGCGGGCACACGGCGGCACGCGGCCGTACGGGACCACGAGGGGGCCGCCCTCGCCGCGCCCGGTCAGTCCCCGCCGGCCGAGCCCAGGGTCAGCTGCACGGCGCGCTCCTTGCCGGCCCGCTTCACGGTCAGCTGCAGCGTGTCGCCGGGGCGGTGGGCGCGGATCCGCACGATCAGCTCCTCGCCGCTGTGCACCCGCTTGCCGTCGATCGCGGTGATCACGTCGCCCGGCTCGATGCCGGCCTTGGCGCCGGGGCCGTTCGGGGTCACCGAGTCCCCGTCGCCCTCACCCTCGGGGCTGACCTGGGCGCCGTCGCCCGAGTACTGCAGGTTGATGCTGACGCCGATCACCGGGTGGGTGGCCTTGCCGTCGTTGATCAACTGCTCTGCCACCCGCTTGGCCTGGTTGACCGGGATGGCGAAGCCGAGGCCGATGCTGCCGCCCTGACTGCTGTTGCCGAACGGGTCGGAGCCGCTGTCCGCCGAGCGGATGGCACTGTTGATCCCGATGACCAGGCCCTTGGCGTCGACGAGCGGACCGCCGGAGTTCCCGGGGTTGATCGGGGCGTCGGTCTGGATGGCGTCGACGTAGCTGACGTCGCTGCTGTTGGTCTCCCCGCCCGCGGTGATCGGCCGCTGGGTGGCGCTGATGATGCCGGAGGTGACGGTGCCCTCAAGGCCGTACGGGGCCCCGATGGCGACGACCGGGTCGCCGACCTGGGCCGCGTCGGAGTCGCCGAGGGTCAGGGGGTGCAGTCCGCTGACGCCGCTGACCTTGATGACCGCCAGGTCGTAGCCGGTGTCGCGGCCGACGATCTTGGCGGGCTTCACCTGGCCGCCGTTGAACGTCACCGAGATGGTGCCGTTCTTGGCGACGCTCTCCACCACGTGGTTGTTGGTCAGGATGTGGCCCTGGTCGTCGAGCACGAAGCCGGTGCCGGTGCCCTCGCCGTCATCGCCCTTGACGTGGATGTAGACGACGCCCGGCAGGACCTGGGCGGCGATGCCCGCGATGCTGTCCGGCGCGCGTGTACCGGCCTCCGCGGTGGCCTGCGGCAGGGTCACGTCGGGAGCGCCGCCGCTGTCGTGGACGTAGGCGCCGAGCGCTCCGCCGATGCCCCCGGCGATCAGGGTCACGGCGACCAGCGCGGCCACCAGCGGGCCGCGGCGGCTCCCCGACCGCGGGGCGGGCCCTTGGGGGCTCCCCGAGCCGTCCGGGGACGCCCAGGGGTCGTAGCGGTGCCACTGGCCGATCGACAGCGGTCCGGCGGGCGCGGGCGGGGCCGTGGGCGGCTCTGCGGGCCGGTGCGGCGGCACCGCCCCGGCGGGGTGCTGCACGGGGGGCGCGGGCGCCCAGGGACCGGGTTCCCCGTACGGCGGGGTGTCGTACGGGTCGGGAGCGTGGCGGGGCTCCGCTCCGACGGCCGGCCCGGCGGGTGCGTCGGGGACCGCGTCCGGGGCGGACCCGTCCTGCGGCTCGGGCGGTACCGGCGCGACCGTCTCCGGCCGGCTCCACCATTGCGGCCCTTCGGCCTTCCCCTCGTCCAACGGTGCTCCCCTACGACGACCTGTCCTCCCTGGATTGAACCAGGAGTCGGCGCCGCCCGCAGCCGCCCGCTCAGCGGGTCACGGGGAAGTGGCCCACCAGCGGTACGACCGAGTCGAGCGGAACCGGCCGGCTCGGGGAGGCGGAGGACGCGGAGGGACTCGGGGCCGCCGGCCGCCCGAGGGCGGGCGCGGGGGTGACGCCGGGGACCACCGATGCGTCCGAGCCGGTGACCGGCCCTTCGCCGGAGACTCCCAGGGGCCGGACCACGGCACCGGCGGCGGCGCCGCGCTCGTCGACCGCCTCGAAGCCGTACGGGTGCATGCCGCGGGAGACGGGGTGCAGCAGGTCGCTGGTCGCCGAGCTCCACACATTGGCGGCCGCGCGGGCGGTCTCACCGGAGACCGGTGTCGTCGCGGCACCGCTGCCTCCGCCGCTGCGGGACAGCGGGGAGCCGCCGGCGCCGTCGACCGCCGCGTCCAGCGGCAGGGCGCCACCGAGGGCGATGGCCGCCATGGAGACCGCGCCCGCCGCGGCGAACGCGAAGCGGCGCCGGCCGCGGACCGCGGCACCGGACGGCGCGGGGCCGACGGGTGCGACGGCCGCATCCGAACGACCGGTCTCGTGGATCCGGAAGCCCCGGGAGGCGGAGGCGGACAGGGGCAGCGAGAACTCCTCGCGCGCCTTCCCGAAGAGGCCGCCGCCGAGGCGCTCACCGCCGAGGCTGGCCGTCTCGATCACGGCGCCCCCGCCGAAGGGCCCTCCTCCGCCGGCTCCGTCACCCCCGGGCAACTCCTGGAGCCGGGCGAGCAGGCCCGCGGAGAGGGCGGGCGGCGCGGAGGCGGCGATCGCGTCCTTCATCCGGCGCTGCTCGTCGGCAGCTGCCTTGCAGTCGGGGCAGGTCGCCAGGTGCGCGAGCACCCGGTCGCGGGCGTCGTCGTGCAGCTCGCCGTCGACGAAGGCGGCGAGATGGTCACCCAAGTGCTGGTCGGCACACGTGAGGTGCCGGCTGACACCGCCGCTCACGTGCTCCCGCCCTCCAGGGCCGGCCGGCCGGTGGCCAGGACCGGCGCACGGCCCGGACGTGCGGCCGGCGCCCGGTGCTCCAGCGCCTTGCGCAGATGCGAACGACCGCGGTGGATGCGGCTGCGCACGGTGCCCAGCTTCACGCCGAGCGTCGCGGCGATCTCCTCGTAGGACAGGCCCTCGATGTCACAGAGCACCACGGCCGCGCGGAACTCCGGGGCGAGGGTGTCCAGCGCCTGCTGGATGTCCGCGTCGAAGTGGGTGTCGGCGAAGTGCTGCGCCGGGGACGGCTCGCGGCTCGGCAGCCGCTCGGCGGCGTCGTCGCCGAGGGCGTCGAAGCGGATGCGCTGACGACGGCGGACCATGTCGAGGAAGAGGTTGGTGGTGATGCGGTGCAACCAGCCCTCGAAAGTGCCGGGGGTGTACGTCGACAGCGAGCGGAAGACCCTGACGAAGACCTCCTGGGTGAGGTCCTCGGCGTCGTGCTGATTGCCGGTGAGGCGGTACGCGAGGCGGTAGACCCGGGCGCTGTGCGTACTGACGATCTCCTCCCAGGACGGGGGAGTCCACGCCTGGCCGTCCCCGTCGGTGGCGAAGGTCGCGTTGGCGGCCACAGTCGCGGACTCGTCGGTGCGCGGACGGTCGTCAGCTGTATTGGTCACGGATTTCGGCTCGCCGGCCGCCCTGCGGAAGCGTGAGAGCACTCCGCGGTGACCCGCCGCAGCCGCACCTCCCCTATCGGCTCTGGTGGTGTCCAGTAGAGCCCCTACCATAGCCACCTCGCCCGTTAGCTCCGGATAAGTGCCGAGCTCATCGCTCCCGGCTCCTGTCGTTCAGGTCCGTCGCGGGTACCAACGAGCGGTCCCATCTGCGGGTTCCCGACCGCAACGGATACAGTCGCCGGGCGGGCTGCAACCGTCACGCGGACAGGAGAGGGCAATTACCGGCAACCGCCAGGCGAGCTGGGCGTTCGCGGACGCCTTCGTCGCCGAGGACGACGCGCTGATACGAGCCCGCGGGCGAGCTCGTGAGGCAGGCGTGCGCCCGGTCTCCCCCGGCACCGGTGCCACGCTGCGACTGCTGGCCGCCGCGACCGACGCCAAGGCGGTGGTGGAGATCGGCACCGGGACCGGGGTCTCCGGCATCCACCTGCTGCAGGGCATGCGCCCCGACGGCGTGCTGACCACCGTCGACACCGAGCCGGACCGCCAGCAGCACGCCCGCACCGCCTACCGGGAGGCGGGATTCGCCGGCAACCGGGCCCGCTTCATCCCCGGCCGGGCGCTGGACGTCCTCCCCCGGCTCGCGGACGGCGGCTACGACCTGGTGTTCTGCGACGGGGACCGGCTGGAGTACCCCGACTATCTGGGCGAATCGTTGCGCCTGCTGCGTCCCGGCGGGCTGGTCTGCTTCGAGGGGGCCTTCGCCCAGGGCCGGTCCATGGACGCCGCCCACTCCGAGCCCGAGGTGATGCGGCTGCGCGAACTGATGCGCACCGTGCGGGACAACGCGGCGCTCGCCCCCGTCCTGCTGCCCACCGACGACGGGCTGCTCTGCGCGGTACGGCGCGGCTGACAATTTCCTCCGCCCGGAATGCACCCGTTTCCGGCGAGGCCGTATAACGACAAACAAGTGGGCCCCCGGCGCATGCCGCCGGGGGCCCAAGGCTTGGTTTGGCCGGTTGTCAGGCGATGGCCTTCTTCAAAGCCTCGCCGAGTGCATCCGCCTCGTCCGGAGTCAGCTCGACGACAAGCCGTCCGCCGCCCTCGAGCGGAACGCGCATGATGATGCTCCGCCCCTCCTTGGTCACCTCGAGCGGGCCATCACCCGTCCGCGGCTTCATGGCCGCCATGCTCGTTCCCCTTCCTGAAACCAGCTCTTCGCAACCGGTGGCCCAGGCGCCACCGGACTCGAACACATTGGTTCTCGGCCATTATCCCGCATCGGGTGACCTGATGACCAACATCGGTTCCCATCCGTTCGAGAACCCGGTCCCGCAAAACCGTCCATTTCGGTGATCGCACTCTCGGGCGCGTTTGATGGACGTCACATGTCCGCGCCCGGTGAACTCGGGCATGCTGACCCCCGAACGTGAGCCGCGACGAAGGGGACCACATGGCCGACACCGTCCTGTACGAGGTGAGCGACGGGCTCGCCACCATCACCTTGAACCGCCCCGAGGCGATGAACTCGCTGAATGTGGAGACCAAGGTCGCGTTGCGCGACGCCCTGCAGACCGCGGGCGCCGACCAGGCCGTCCGGGCCGTGCTGCTGACCGCGAACGGCAAGGCGTTCTGCGTCGGGCAGGACCTCAAGGAGCACGTCGCCTTCCTCCAGGAGGAGGGCGGGGGTCCCGCGATGTCCACGGTGCGCGAGCACTACAACCCGATCGTCACGGCGATCGCCACCATGCCCAAGCCCGTGGTCGCCGGGGTCAACGGCGTCGCCGCCGGCGCCGGCGCGGGCTTCGCCTTCGCCTGCGACTACCGCGTGGTCGCCGACACCGCCGCCTTCAACACGTCCTTCGTGGGCGTCGCCCTGACCGCGGACTCCGGGGCCTCCTGGACGCTGTCCCGGCTGGTGGGCCGCAGCCGCGCCGCCGACCTGCTGCTCTTCCCGCGCGCGATCGGCGCGCAGGAGGCGTACGAACTCGGCATCGCCAACCGCCTGGTCCCCGCCGACGAGCTGGCCGCCGAGGCCCTGGACGTCGGCCGCCGGCTCGCGCAGGGCCCGACGGTCGCCTACGCGGCGGTCAAGGCGTCCATGGCCTACGGCGAGGGGCACTCGCTGATCGACACCCTGGCCAAGGAGGACGAGCTGCAGACGCTCGCCGGGGCCTCCGAGGACCACCGGATCGCCGTCGACGCCTTCCTGAAGAAGGAGAAGCCCCGCTTCCTCGGCCGCTGAGCCGAGGCGGGCGGGGCACGCGGGGCGAGCCGGCGGTCGGGGCGCTCAGCGCCGGGCGCAGCAGTCGGCCAGGTGGTCGTCGACCAGGCCGCAGGCCTGCATCAGCGCGTAGGCGGTGGTCGGGCCGACGAAGCGGAATCCCCGCTTCTTCAGGTCCTTGGCGAGCGCGGTGGACTCCGCCGTGACGGCCGGTACGTCCGCGACGGTACGCGGCACCGGGCGTCCGGCGGGGTCCGGCGCGTAGGACCAGACCAGGGCGTCCAGGCCGCCCTGGTAGCCCTCGCGCAGCGCCAGGGTGGCGTGCGCGTTGGCGATGGAGGCGTCGATCTTCGCGCGGTTGCGGATGATGCCGGTGTCGGCGAGCAGCCGCTCGCGGTCCCCGTCGGTGAAGGCGGCGACCGCCTCCGGGGAGAAGTCCGCGAAGGCTTTGCGGAAGCCCTCGCGGCGGCGCAGGATCGTGATCCACGACAGGCCGGACTGGAAGGCCTCCAGGCACAGCCGCTCGAAGAGCGCCGCCTCGCCGTGCACGGGGCGGCCCCACTCGGTGTCGTGGTACGCGACGTAGTCGTCGGTGGACAGCCCCCACGGGCAGCGGGCCAGGCCGTCCGGCCCGGTCACCACGCCGCCGTCGCTCACTGCCCGCTCCCGGGAGCACGCGGGTCCTCGGGGGCACGCGGCGCCTGCTCGGCGTTCTTGACCAGCGAGTGGCCGCCGAGCCGGGTGGCGTGCGCACCGGCGAGCGCGGCCTCCAGGTCGGCGATGTGGGCGTCGCGCTGCGCCAGTTCCGCGCCGAGGCGCTCCAGCACGTCGTCGACGTCCACCATGCGGTAGCCGCGCACGGTCACCGGGAGGCGCAGCCGCTCGACGTCGGCGCGGCCCACCGGCCGCTCGGGCGGCAGCCGGTCGTCCACCCGGTCCGGCTCCACGTCACGGAGCACCCCGCCGTCGCCGAGCACCGCGAGGGCGACCGCGGCCACCACCGCGACCAGCGCGATGAGCAAGAACCAGAACAAGACCTCTCCCGGGGTCGGCCCGACGTGTACGCCACGATCGTGCCACGTCGCGCCGTGCGCGCGGTGTGCGGTCGGCGACTATCTTCGATCGGCGTACGACATTTCGAGGGAGGCAGGCGCGACATGCTGCGGCTGGGCACACGGGAATTCGGCGAGCACGAGCCCGTGATCATGGCGATCGTGAACCGGACGCCGGACTCGTTCTACGACCAGGGCGCCACGTTCACCGACGAACCGGCCCTGGAACGCGTCGAGCGCGCGGTCGCGGAGGGTGCCGCGATCATCGACATCGGCGGGGTGAAGGCCGGTCCCGGCGAGGAGGTCTCGGCGGAGGAGGAGATCCGCAGGACCGCCGACTTCGTCGCCGAGGTGCGGCGGCGCCACCCCGACGTCGTCATCAGCGTCGACACCTGGCGCCACGAGGTCGGCGAGGCGGTCTGCGAGGCCGGTGCGGACCTGCTCAACGACGCCTGGGGCGGGGTCGACCCCCGGCTCGCCGAGGTCGCCGCGAAGCACGGCGTGGGGCTGGTGTGCACCCACGCGGGCGGCGCGCGGCCGCGCACCCGGCCGCACCGGGTGGGCTACGAGGACGTCATGGCCGACATCCTGAAGGTGACGGTGGGCCTCGCCGAGCGGGCGGCGGCCCTGGGGGTGCGGCGGGAGGCGATCCTCATCGACCCGGGGCACGACTTCGGCAAGAACACCCGGCACTCGCTGGAGGCGACGCGGCGGCTGCCGGAGATGACGGCGACCGGCTGGCCGGTACTGGTGTCGCTGTCCAACAAGGACTTCGTGGGCGAGACCCTGGACCGCCCCGTCAAGGAGCGGCTGATCGGCACCCTGGCGACGACGGCCGTCTCGGCGTGGCTGGGCGCGCAGGTGTACCGGGTCCACGAGGTGGCCGAGACCCGGCAGGTGCTGGAGATGGTGGCCTCGATCGCGGGACACCGGCCCCCGGCGGTCGCCCGGCGGGGGCTGGCGTAGCCGCGCCGGTCCGTCAGTCGCCGATCTCCTTCGTCACCAGGGCGACCGCCTCGTCGACGTCGTCCGTGACGTGGAGCAGTTCCAGGTCGACAGGGGACGCCTTGCCGCCGTCCACGACGGTGTCGCGGACCCAGTCGACCAGGCCGCGCCAGTAGGCGGAGCCGAACAGCACGATCGGGAACTGCGTGACCTTGCGGGTCTGCACGAGCGTGAGGGCCTCGAAGAGCTCGTCGAGGGTGCCGAAACCGCCCGGCAGGACGATGAAGCCGGAGGCGTACTTCACGAACATCGTCTTGCGGACGAAGAAGTAGCGGAAGTTCACGCCGATGTCGACGTAGGGGTTGAGCCCCTGCTCGAAGGGGAGCTCGATGCCCAGGCCGACGGAGACCCCGCCGGCCTCGCAGGCGCCGCGGTTGGCCGCCTCCATGGCGCCGGGCCCGCCGCCGGTGATGACGGCGAACCCCGCCTCGGCCAGGGCGCGGCCGATGCGGACGCCGGTCTGATACTCGGGCGAGCCCTCGGACGTGCGGGCGGAGCCGAAGACGCTCACCGCCCTGCCGAGTTCGGCGAGGGCGCCGAAGCCCTCGACGAACTCCGACTGGATGCGCATCACGCGCCACGGGTCGCCGTGGACCCAGTCCGAGGGGCCGCGGGTGTCCAGCAGCCGCTGGTCGGTCGTCGACTTCTGCACCTGGCCCCGGCGCCGTACGACGGGACCGGTGTGGCGCTCGGGCCAGCCGCGCCCCGTGGGGCGGCCCTCCGCGGCGGCCGTCTCGGCGGCGGCCGCCTCCTCCGCGTCCCTGTCCATGTCGCGCTCCTTTCGCTGCCGTCCGGTCAGGGTACGACCGCGTCCACCGGGCGGATCAAGAACGCGCCGCTGAATTGCTCGTTACGCCAGCCAGGCGCGCAGCTTCTCCTCCGCCTCCAGGACGGCGGCGACCGCGACGTGCTCCTCCCGGGTGTGGGCGAGCTTGGGGTCGCCGGGACCGTAGTTGACCGCGGGGACGCCGAGCGCGGAGAAGCGGGCCACGTCCGTCCAGGCGTCCTTGGGCGCCGGCTCGGTGCCGATGGCCTCGACGAAGGCGGCCGCCGCCGGGTGGGACAGGCCCGGCAGGGCGCCGGGGGCGCTGTCGGTGAGCCGCACGTCGAAGCCCTCGAAGACCTCGCGGACGTGGGCGAACGCCTCGGCCTCGGAACGGTCGGGGGCGAAGCGGAAGTTGACGATCACCGCGCAGAAGTCGGGGATGACGTTGCCGGCGTGGCCGCCCTCGATCATGACGGCGTTGAGGCCCTCGCGGTAGGTGAGGCCGTCGATGACCGCCTTCCGCGGCTCGTACGCGGCGAGCCGGGCCAGGACCGGCGCGGCCTTGTGGATGGCGTTGTCGCCCAGCCAGCCGCGCGCGGAGTGGGCGCGGCGGCCGGTGGTCTCCACACGGACCCGCAGCGTCCCCTGGCAGCCGCCCTCCACCCTGGCGTCGGTGGGTTCCAGGAGGACGGCGAAGTCGCCCGCGAGCCACTCCGGGTGGTTCTCGGCGAGGCGCTTGAGGCCGTTGTGCTCCGCCGCGATCTCCTCGGCGTCGTAGAAGACGAAGGTCAGGTCGCGGTTGGGCTCGGGGAGGGTGGCGGCGAGCCGCAGTTGCACGGCGACCCCGGACTTCATGTCGGAGGTGCCGCAGCCCCACAGGACGCCGTCGGCGTCGAGGCGGGAGGGCACGTTCTCGGCGATCGGCACCGTGTCCAGGTGCCCGGCGAGCACGACCCGCTCGGCCCGGCCCAGCCGCGTACGGGCGACCACGGCGTCCCCGTCGCGGTCCACGGTGAGGTGCGGGAGGGCGCGCAGGGCGCTCTCCACGGCGTCGGCCAACGGCTTCTCGGCGAGGCTGACGGAGGGGATGTCGACGAGCTGCGCCGTCACGGCGGCGGCGTCCTGACTGAGATCGAGCACGGGCCGTTCCATGCCGCCGACCCTACCGGGGCACGAAGACGGCTCCTCGGCGCGAGGCTTCGGTACGGTGTGCGCGTGCCGAAGCCACCGTCGACGTCGACGCCCGACGAACGCGCCCCCCGGAAGCGGGGGCGCGCCGCGCGTTTGGCCACCGCCGGCCTGGTGCTGCTGGGGGTCGCGGGGTACGCGGCCCACCACCTGGCCGGTGTCGGCGGCGGGCCGCGGCGGTCTGAGTGCACGGTGACCACGGAGGCCGGCAGCCTGACGCTGGAGCTGCAGCAGGCGGCGAACGCCTCGACGATCGCCGCCGTGGCGACCTCGCGCGGCCTGCCGGAGCGGGCGGTGACGATAGCGCTGGCCACGTCGATGCAGGAGTCGGCGCTGCGCAATCTCGACCACGGCGACCGCGACTCGGTGGGGCTGTTCCAGCAGCGCCCCTCGCAGGGCTGGGGGACCGCCGCGCAGATCATGGACCCGGTGTACTCCTCCAACGAATTCTTCGACGGCCTGGTGAAGATCCCCGGCTATTCCCGGCTCCCGCTCACGGTGGCCGCGCAGAAAGTGCAGAAGAGCGGCTTTCCACAGGCGTACGCCAAGCACGAGGCCGACGCCGCGCTGTTGGCGGGCGCGCTCACCGGCCGGCACGCCGGGGCGCTCACCTGCACGGCGCGGGTGGCCGCGGGGGCGGCCGGCGGGGGCGATCCGGCGAAGGTGCGGGCCCGGCTGGTGCGGGAGTTCGGGGCCGATGTGGCGCCGCGGACCGTCGAGGCGCCCGCGGATCCGGGCGACGGGGCCGGGAAGGACGCCAAGAACGGCTCGGGGAGCACGGGGCCGACGCGGCGCACGGTGGCCGTGCCGTCGGCCCCGGCCGGGAACGAGGCACGCGGCGACCGGCGCCGGCGCGGTTGGGAACTGGCGCAGTGGGCGGTGGCGCACGCCCACGAGCTGAAGGTGGAGAAGGTGTCCTTCGGGGACCGCGAGTGGTCCGCGGGGGCCTCCGACCGGGGTTGGACGGCGGCGAATTCCGCCGCTTCCGGCGATGCCCCGGGCGATGTCAGGATCACCGTCGCGCAATAGTGCGGGCATTCACCCTCAGGCGGGTGATTGATACGCCAAAACCATCAGATGGGAATCCCCTCGGTCGAGGGTGCGAAAAACGCTTCTGATCAAGGGCTGTTACGTTTCGGCGGCACTTCGGACTCCGCCCGAATTGCTCCACTTCAACGCCCCGGGAATCCGGTCGCATTACCAACTCTTTACTCTTGGCGGCCGCAACCTTCGGGCCCCCTCACGCGGTAGTCACGACGTCCGCCCCGCGGACATGTCACGTCGAAACCGTCGTCTCTCCGTAAAAGGAGCACCATGTCTCTCCCCCTCGCGCGTCGGATCGCCCGGGCCGCCCTGCTGGTCGGCGCGGCCGCGGCTCCCCTCATCGGCGCCGGTGCCGGTGCCGCATCCGCCGCCGAGCTGCCGCAGGTCGGCGACCTGGGTGGGCTGACCAACGTGGACAAGGCCCCCGACCTCACCGGCACCGTGAACGGCGTGGCCAAGAAGTCCGGCGCCGTGAAGACCGTGCAGGAGGCGGTGCCCGCGACGACCGGCACCGTGACCGGTCTCACCAAGAGCGCCCAGCCGACCGTCAAGAAGACCGCGACGCAGGCCGCCAAGACCGTCGGTGGCACCGCCACGGAGCTCGGGAAGACCACCAAGGCCGCCGACGGCTCCGGCCTGCCCCTGCAGGGGCTGCCGGGTGGGCTCCCCTCCACCGGCCAACTGCCCCTCCAGGGGCTCCCGATCGGCGGCTGACCCCCCACAGCCGCACCGAAAGGGCCCGGGGAGCGGCGCTCCCCGGGCCCTTTGCACCGCCGTGGCGGCCTCCGAAGCTCAGGGGGTCAGCCGGCGCACCGCGGCCGCCACCCGCTCGTCGGTCGCCGTGAAGGCGATCCGGACGTACCGCTCCCCCGCCGCACCGTAGAAGTCGCCGGGCGCCACGAGGATGCCCTGCTTGGAGAGGTCGGCGACCGTGTCCCAGCAGGACTCGTCACGCGTCGCCCACAGGTAGAGGCTCGCCTCGCTGTGCTCGATGCGGAAGCCCGCTCCCTCGAAGGCCCCCCGCAGGGCCGCCCGCCGCCGCGCGTAGCGCTCGCGCTGGCCGGCGACATGGGCGTCGTCCCCGAGCGCGGCGACCGTGGCGGCCTGCACCGGGGCGGGCGCCATCATGCCGCCGTGCTTGCGGATCTGCAGCAGCTCGCCGAGCACGGCCGGATCGCCCACCAGGAAGGCCGAGCGGTACCCGGCCAGGTTGGAGCGCTTGGACAGCGAGTGGACGGCCACGATGCCCTCGTAGGAGCCGCCGCAGACGTCCGGGTGCAGGACGGAGACCGGATCGGCGTCCCAGCCGAGCTCCAGGTAGCACTCGTCACTGAAGACCAGCACACCGTGCTCGCGCGCCCAGGCGACGGCGCGGGTCAGCTCGTCCTTCGACAGCACCCGACCGGTGGGATTGGAGGGGCTGTTGAGCCACAGCAGCTTCAGCCCGGCCGGGTCGGTCCCGGTCGGATCGTCGTAGACCACCGGCTCGGCGCCCGCCACCCGCGCGCCGACCTCGTACGTCGGGTAGGCGAGCCGCGGGTAGGCCACCTTGTCACCGGCGCCGAGGCCCAGCTGCGTGGGCAGCCAGGCGACCAGCTCCTTGGAACCGACCACCGGCAGCACGTGCGCGTCGGTCAGCCCCACGGCGCCCAGCCGGCGGCCGGCCCAGCCGGTGATGGCCGCGCGCAGTTCGGGCGTCCCCCACACGGTGGGGTATCCGGGGCTGTCCGCCGCCCCGGCCAGGGCCCGCTGGACGATGTGCGGGACCGGATCGACCGGGGTGCCGACCGACAGGTCGACGATGCCACCGGGGTGGGCGGCGGCCGTGGCCTTGTACGGTTCGAGCCGGTCCCACGGGAAGACGGGGAGTCTGGACGAGACTGGCTGCGCCACGCTGGTGCTCACTTTCCGTTCCTCGCAGGCGCGGGGCCTGCCACTGCCTCAAACACGGCGGTCCCGCACGGCGGTGTGCCGTGCGGGACCGCCCACAACTTCCGGGTCACTCGCCCTGCGGCGGCAGGGCGGCGATGAAGGGGTGGTCGCGCTCGATCAGCCCGAGCTTGGAGGCACCACCGGGCGAGCCGAGCTCGTCGAAGAACTCGACGTTCGCCTTGTAGTAGTCCTTCCACTCCTCCGGGGTGTCATCCTCGTAGAAGATGGCCTCCACCGGGCAGACCGGCTCACAGGCTCCGCAGTCGACGCATTCGTCCGGGTGGATGTACAAGGACCGCTGGCCCTCGTAGATGCAGTCGACGGGGCACTCCTCGATGCACGCCTTGTCCTTGACGTCGACACAAGGCTGCGCGATGACGTAGGTCACGCTGTCGTTCCTCCTCGGTAGGGCTGTCTCGCGCGGGAGCGCGGCGTCGTCGATGCCCGCCCCTAGTATCTCCGTTCTTGGGCAGCAGACGAACAGGAGGGGCGGTCATGAGCATGGATTTCACCGCCGGAGGCCGGCTCGAGGTGCGCATAACCCCTTCTGACGTGGGCAAACGCGTTTCGGTGCGGAGGATCACGGAGATCGTCGACGGGCGGCCGGTGTTCGCCGACTCCGTAGGGATTCTCACATCGTGGGACGAAGGGGTGCTTCTTGTCACCCGTCGGGACGGAGAGACCGTCCGCATCGCGGAATCGTCGCTGGTGGCAGGCAAGATCGTGCCCGACGCACCGGCGCGCCGCGGGGCCCGCGCACCCCGCGCGACCGCCCGGGAACTGCAGGAGTCGGCGGCCCGCGGCTGGCCCGCGCAGGAGACCGCCCGGCTCGGCGCGTGGACGCTGCGGGCGGCCGGCGGGTTCACCCGGCGGGCCAACTCCGTGCTGCCGCTCGGTGATCCGGGCGTCCCGCTGACGGAGGCCGCCGCCCGGATCGCCCGCTGGTACGGCCAACGCGGGCTGCCCGCGTACGTCCAGGTCACCACCGGCGGCGAGGACTCCGACGCGTCGCTGGCGGAGGCGCTGGGCGGTCTCGGCTGGACGGCGGAGGGCCACGCGCTGCTGCGCACGGCCGCCCTCGCCCCGATCGCGGACCTGCCGGGCGTCGAGGCCGTACGTCTCTCCCGCGAGGTCGACACGGCGTGGCTCGGCCGCTACCACCGCACGGGTGACCTGGGCGACGAGGCGCTGAAAGTGCTCACCGGCGGCCCCTCGGTGTGGTTCGCCACGGTGCCGGGAGACGGCGGCGAGGAGGACTCCGGGCCCGCGGCGATCGGACGCTGCGTGGTCGACGGCCGGTTCGCCTCCTTCGGCGCCGTCGAGGTGGACCCCGCCCACCGGCGCCGCGGACTGGCCTCGGCCGTGATGGCCGCGCTCGCCCGCAAGGCGCTGGACGAGGGCGCCTCCGGCGCGTACCTGCAGGTGGAGACCGACAACGACGGCGCGCGCGCCCTCTACGACCGCATGGGCTTCACCACGCACCACGCCTACCACTACCGCCGCGGCCCGCAGTCCGCGGGAGGGTGAGCACCGGGGTATGAACGACGCCATCAGGCAGCGCTTCGCCGAGTCCGCCCGCGAGCCGCGCCCCGACCTCGCGCTCCTGTGCCTGCTCATCGGCGCGGAGGCCGATCCGGGCCTCGACGAGGCCGGAATGGACGCGGCCCAGATCGAACTCGACCGCCTCGCGGGTCTCCTCCCGTACGGCCTGAAAAGCCCCGCCGAGTGGGCCGACGCCGCAGCCGAGCTCCTCGGCCGGCGCTGCGGCTTCGGCGGCTCCCCCGCCGACTACCAGCGGCTGGAGTCCTCGCTGCTACACGAGGTGCTGCGGCGGCGACGCGGGCTGCCGATCCTGCTGTCGGTGGTCTGGATGGAGGTCGTACGGCGCGCGGGCGGCCCGGTCCACGGGGTCGCCCTCCCCGGGCACTTCGTGGTGGGCTTCGGCGACCCCGCGGGCGGATTCGTGCTGGCCGATCCCTTCAACGGGGGCCGGAGGCTCGGCGACGAGGACGTACGCCTGCTGGTGGCGGGCGCGACGGGGACCCCCCTGTCCCCGTCGATGCTCACCCCGGCCGATCCGCTGGACATCGTGCTGCGCGTGCTCAACAACATCCGCGCCTGGGCGTCCGCCCGGCCGGAACACCTGGCCGCGCAGCTGTGGTCCGTCGAGCTGGCGCTGCTGCTGCCGCACCATCCGGCGCGGTTGCGCTACGAACACGCACAGCTGCTGGTGCGGAAGGGGGACTTCGCGAACGGCGCGGCCGAGATGGACGCGTACGCGGACGTACTCGCCGACGCGGAGCCGGACGCCGCCGCGGCCGTCCGCCGCCAGGCCCGCGCTGCCCGGGCCCTGCTCAACTGAGGGTGGGGGCGTCGGGCCGGTGGCTTGGCCGTCCCGTCGTCTCGCTCCCTTCGGTCGCACAGCGGCGGGCTGCGGATGGGAGGGTGGCGGTTCGGGGCTTCGTTGCGGTGTGCGGGTGGGTGCGCGGCGGGGGTTCAGGCGCCGGAGCGGGGTGCCTTTCCGGTGGCGGGGGTCTCGTTGCCGTCCGCGCGTAGAGATGGCCGCTTCCACGCCCACCGTTCGTAGTGGGCGCGCCTGCCGTGACCTGCGTCTGCGGCTGATTCGAGGTGCTGATGTGGGGTGGGCGGGACATCGGGCTCGCTTTCGCCGATATGTTCGGCGGAACAGAGCCCGATCTTTGAGCCGGGGGACATCGGGCTCGCTTTCACCGACTATGTCGGCGAAACAGAGCCCGATCTCGACAGACCACCCGCCGAGCCCGGTGCTGTCGGGGAATCACCCGCAGACGCAGGTCACGGCGGGCGCGCCACCCAGGCACGGTGGGCGTGGTCACCGGCCATCTCTACCCGCGGACGGCTCCGAGACCGGCACCCGCGAACAACCGGCCCCGCTCCGGCGCCTGAACCTCAACCGAACATCGGCCCGCACACCGCCGACCAGCCCCAGGCCGCCACCCTCCCCATCCGCAGCCCGCATCTCTGCGACCGAAGGGAGCGAGACGGCGGGACAGCCGACCCACCGGCCCGACGCCCCCGCCCTCCCCCTCCGCAACCCCCACCTACAGCCAGCCGCGCTCCAGGGCGATGCGGACCGCTTCGGCGCGGTTGCGGGCAGCGGTCTTCTGGATGGCGGTGGAGAGGTAGTTGCGGACGGTCCCCTCGGAGAGGTGGAGGCGGCGGGCGATGTCCGCGTTGAGGGACCCGTCGGCCGCCGCGCGCAGCACGTCCCGCTCGCGCGGGGTGAGGGGGTCGGCCCCCTCCGAGAGCGCGGCCGCCGCGAGCGCGGGGTCGATGACCTTCTCCCCGCGCAGCACCCTGCGCACCGCCTCCGCGAGCTCCGCCGCCGGCGCGTCCTTGACCAGGAACGCGTCGGCGCCGGCCTCCATGGCCCGGCGCAGGTAGCCGGGCCGTCCGAACGTGGTCACGATGACGACGCGCACCGCGGGCAGCTCCGCCCGGAGCGCCGCGGCGGCGTCCAGGCCCGTCATCGCGCCGGGCATCTCGATGTCGAGGAGGGCCACCTCCGCGGCGGCGGCGCGGGCCGCCTCGACGACGTCCTCGCCCCGGGCGACCTGCGCGACCACCTCGATGTCGCCCTCAAGCCCCAGCAGCGCGGCCAGGGCCTCGCGCACCATCGACTGGTCCTCCGCCAGCAGCACCCGGATCATGGGCGGCAGCGTAGTCCGCCGGTACGACGGCGCGGAGGGTGAAGCCGTTCCCGGCGGCGGTCTCCAGGCGGCCGCCGGCGAGCAGCAGGCGCTCCTCCAGACCGGTCAGGCCGTTGCCGTGCCGCGTGCCGCCGGGGCCCGGCCCGCGGCCGTCGTCGGCGACGGTGAGCCGTACGGTGCCGTCCTCCTCGGCGACGGAGACCGCGCAGCGGGTGGCGCCGCTGTGCCGGACGACGTTGGTGACGGCCTCGCGCAGGGCCCAGGCCAGCGCGGCCTCGGCCTCGGGGGCGAGGGGGACGGTGACCGTCGCGGGCAGCTCGGCGCGGATGCCGGCGGCCCGCAGGGCGTCTCGGGCGCCGGCCAGCTCGACGGGGAGGGTGGGGCGGCGGTAGCCGCTCACGGCCTCGCGAACGTCGACGAGTGCCTGCCGGCTGACCCGTTCGATGTCGGCGACCTGGGCGGCGGCGGCCTCGGGGCGGCCGGGCAGCATGCGTCCGGCGAGTTCACTCTTGAGGGTGATCAACGACAGCGAGTGCCCGAGCAGGTCGTGCAGGTCGCGGGCGAGCCGCAGCCGTTCCTCGGTGGCGGCGAGCTGGGCGACCGCCGCGCGGGCCTCGCGCAGTTCGCGGGTGGTCCGCACCAACTGGCGCACCCCCGTCATCGCGTAGCCGCCGAGGAAGCAGGGCACGAGCAACGAGACGACCGTGCCCTCGCTCGCCCCGGTGAGCCCGGCGACGGCCGCGAGCACCGCGGTGACCAGCGGGATCGCCCAGCGCGCCTGGCGGCTCGGCAGCACCGCCCCGCAGCCGACGGCGAGGTAGACGAACAGCACGAGGAAGGAGTCGCCGAGGGTGAACGCCATGAGCAGGCCCAGCGCGCCGAGCAGCAGGAGCTGCCCGTAGACCCGGCGCGGCTGGTGTTCGGCGTTGGTCCGGAAGAAGACGATGCCCAGGTAGACGGCGACGAAGACGCCGAGCCCGAGCCAGCCCAGGACGGTCGCGGCGGGTGTGCGGTCGCCCTCGGCGAGGTCGCTGACCGGGGCGCCCAGGTAGAGCATCCACATGGCGACCCAGATCAGCTTGATCAGCGCCTGGCGGCGGTTCTCCGGGGCGCGGCCGATGGCCGTGGTGTCGTCGGCCGCGGCGGTCTCCCGCCACTGGCTGGTTCCGGTGGCCACGTTCCCTCTCCTCTCCGTGCGCCCGCCCGGGGCCTCAGCCCTCCGACGTGTCCTTGCGGTACATCCAAGCGGCTGTCCCGGCGAACACCAGCCCGTAGGCCACGAGCACGGCGATGTCCCGGGCGTGCGGGGCCTGGCCCAGCTCGACGGCCTGGCCGAGCGCCGCGTACGGGCGGGCCGGCAGCAGGTTCGCGATGTCGCGCAGCCAGCCCGGGAAGGAGCTGAACGGCATCCACAGACCGCCCAGCAGGGCGAGCCCGAAGTAGGCGATCATCGCGATGGGCCGGGCCGTCTCCGCCGAGGCGACGTAGCCGATGGCCACGCCGAGGGCGGCGAAGACGAAGCTTCCCGCCCAGCTGGTGAGCAGCACGCCGGCCCACTGCCAGGCGGCCATCCGCACGCCCTTCACGGCGGCTCCCGCGGCCAGGACGAGCACGATGGAGGGAAGGCTGACGGTGGCGGCCGCGGCGACCTTGGCCATGACGTAGCCGCGCCCGGGGAGGGCGGTCAGCCGCAGCTGGCGGACCCAGCCCTTGTCCCGCTCGCGGGCGATCCGCTCGGAGTTGCCCATGAGCACGGCGGTCATGGCGCCGAAGGCGCACATCGCGACCATGTAGTACGGGACGAGCGAGGTGTCCTGGCCCGCCGTCAGGATCATGAAGAGCAGCACGGGGTACAGCACCGAGAAGAACATGAACTTGCGGTTGCGCAGGACGCGCAGGATCTCCAGCCGGGCCAGCGTCCTCATCGCGCCGCCACCTCCTCCTTGGACGACTCCGTGATCGCCAGGAACGCCTGCTCCAGGCCGAGCCCGGCGACCTCCAGGTGCCGGGGGTAGAGCCCGGCCGCGTAGACCGCGTGCACGGTCGCGTCGGCGTCCGTGGACCGGATGCGCACCGTGCGCCCGGTGATCTCCACGTCCGTCACCTGCGGAAGAGCCCGCAGGGCCGGTTCGTCTGCCGGTTCGTCCAGGTCGAAGACGATACGCCGGACTCCGGCCCGCGCCTTGATCTCGGCGGCGGTGCCGTCGGCCAGCAGCCGGCCGCCCTGCAGGACGAGCACCCGGTCGGCGACGGCGTCCGCCTCCTCCAGGTAGTGGGTCGCGAAGAGCACCGTGCGGCCCTGCGCCACCTGGCCGCGCACGGCCTCCCAGAAGGCCTGCCGGGCGGAGACGTCCATGCCGGTCGTCGGCTCGTCCAGGATCAGCAGGTCGCTCGCCCCGGCCGTGGCCAGCGCGAAGCGCACGCGCTGCTCCTGGCCGCCGGAGAGCTTGTTGACCTTGCGGTCGGCGATGGACTCCAGCCCGGCGGCCGCCATCACCTCGGCCACGGGGTGGGCCCGCGGATGCAGGTCGCAGGCGAGCCGTACGATCTCGCGCACGGTGACGTCCTCCATGAGGCCGCCGCTCTGCAGCACGGCCCCGACCCGGCCCTCGGCGATCGCCCGGCGCGGTGTGGTGCCGAAGACCTCGACGCTGCCGGTGTCCGGGGTGCGCAGCCCCAGCAGCAGGTCCAGGGTGGTCGACTTGCCGGCGCCGTTGGGGCCGAGCAGGGCGACGGTCTCACCGGGGTGGAGGGTCAGGCTCAGGTCCTCGACGGCCCGGACCTGACCGAAGCTCTTGCTCACGTGCGTGAACACTGTTGCGGTCATGGCAGCAGCCTCGCCGAGGGCGTGCCGCGGGCGGCAGTGCCGGGCGTCCCGTCCTGCGGATGACAGATGTCATGGGTGTGGCCCCGGTACGGATACCGGGGCCACGGCCGTCACGCGGTGCGGGGTCCGCCGGCGGTCAGGAGGTGCCCTCGATGGTGACCGTCTTCTTGGCGGCGTCGGTGGTCTGCAGCGCGGGCAGCATCGCCGAGGCGACGTCCTCCGGGGTGACGGCGGTCTTGCTGCCGTCGCCGCGGGTGACGAGGATGCCGTCGAAGGCGCCGCCGTACAGGCTCTGGAGCACCTTGCGGTCGATGTACGGGGTCAGGTTGCCGTCCTGGTCCGGCACCATGGTGAGGATCTTCGACAGCGAGTTCTGCGGGCTGAACGGGACGTTCGCGGCGCCCGCTCGGACCGTGACGAACCCGGACATGGCCGTCTTGCCGAAGCCCTTGACGGCCTTGTCGAGAGCCTCCTGGGTCACCTTGGGCTCGACGGTGGCGGCCTTCAGGCTGACCGTGCCGGCCTTGCCGGTGGCGATCTGGGTGGCGTAGGCGGCGGTGACGGCGTCGATGGACGCGTTGACGTCGACGCCCTGGTGCGGCTTGCCGGGGACCGCCATGGCCTTGCCGTTCACGAACTTCACCATGCCCTCGGAGCCGGAGCCGCCCAGGCCCTGGGAGAGCTTCTCCAACTGGGCCCGGAGCTTCTCGTTGTCCGTGGTCAGCACGGGGTCGGCCGCGCGGGAGCCGCCGAACAGCGAGCCGATGACGGTGACCGGGTTGTAGTCGCGGTGCGCCACGTTGCGGACGGTCGCGTCGGTGTCGAGGACGAGACCGGCGGCGGAGGGCTTCAGCGTCTTGCGGGCATCGCCGACGGTGACGGTCAGCGACGCGTTCTTGCGCGAGCCGAGCGCCTGGTCGAGGGCCGCGACGGCCTGGTCCTTGGTCTTGCCGCCGATCTCGACGCCGTAGACGGTCGTACCGGCCGGGACGTCGGAGTGGTCCATCAGCAGTCCCGCGCCATAGGCGAGGCCGACGACGCCGAGCAGGCCGACGCCCACCAGTATGAGCTTGGAGCGGCCCTTGGTCTCGGGCTCCGCCGCGCTCGGGCGGCCGGCGGGCGCCGCCGGCTCGTCCTGCTCGAAGCGGTACATCTCCCCGCCGGGCGGGCCCGGGCGGTTGACCGACGGTCCCGCCGGGGGCACGGCCGGGATGCCGCCGACGACGGTGTCGCCGGACAGCCGGTCGGCGGCGGAGGACGGGAACGGCGTGGGGAACGGGGGGCGGCCGGCGCCGGGGCCCGCCGGGGGCACGCGCATCTCGCCGGTCACCGGGCCCGCGGTGGGTCCGGCCGGCGGCTGCTGTCCCGGGAAGGGCGCACCGGCTCCCGGCCCGGCGGGGCCGGCGCCGGGCGTACCGGGTGCGCCGGGGAACGGGCGCTGGCCGGGCGCGGCACGGCCGGGGCCTCCGGGGCCTCCAGGGGCCGCGGGCCCACCGGGACCACCCGGACCGCCCGGGTGGACCGCGCCGTCGTTGAGGTACGGGATGCCGCCGCGCCGGGGACCGCCGGGAGCGGCGCCGGGCCCGGGGGCCGGGACCGGACGGCGCTCAAGGGGGCCGGGCTGGGCCGGGATGTCTCCGAGCTGCATCGGCTGGGTGACCTCAGGGGCCGCGAACTCCGGTGCGGGCGCGGGCGCGGGCGCGAGGGCCGGCGCGGGGGCGGCCTCGGGCCTGGGCCCGGACTTCCGCGGCGCAAACCAGTCGCTCGCCGGCTTCTCGCCCTTCGGCGTGGACGCCGGCTCAGCGGCGGCCTCCGGAGCGGGCGCCGGGGCACCCTGACCGGCCCCGGTGCCACCGCCGGCGGTCCAGTCGGCGGGCGGCGGGGCCGACTCGGCCGCCGGGGCGGCCGGAGCGGATCCGGCGGGCGCCTCGCCCTCCGCGCCGCCCTCGACGGGCGTCCGGACGACGACCGGCGGGATCGGCCGGGACCCGGGGATGTTGATGCGCACCCGGGTGGTCAGCGTGGTCTCGGTCTTGGGCTCCTCCGCGGCGGGGGCGGCAGCGGCCTCCCCCTCGGCCGCGGCACCGTCCCGCGGGCCCTCCTGCGGGTGCAGCGACGGAAACGGTCGGGTCCCGTACGGCGGGGTACCCGACGGGTACGCGGCTCCGCCCCGGCCCTGAGGGCCGGGGGACGGACGGTCAGTGTCACGACTCAAAGCAGGCTCTCCCGGTTCGCTTCGCCACCCGTCACGGCCTTCCGCGGGCGGCCCGGCGGCGCGCACCACCATACTGGGCGCCGCGTCGGGACCGCCTGCCCGCCGGATGGAGATCGCCCTGATCAAAGGGGCTTATACGACGTCAACCGTCAAATCGGGCGACGCTCGTTCCGTAACGGACGCAACGTGCCGCCTATCGTGCCTCACGTGATCCACCGGCGGGAGGACGGGGTTGCACTAGCGTGGCCGACATCACGCCCGCCATGGCTCCGCCCAACAGGTAGACGTACGGGCTCAGTCCGTTGGCGAAGAGGAAATCGCCTTCCGGACGGGCCGAGCTGAGCAGCATCACGGTGATCAGCCAGACCGCCGCCGGCACCACGGCGCCCAGCCGCGTCCCGGTCAGCCTGGCACCGCCGTGGAAGAGCGCGGCGCTCCCGGCCAGCGCCAGCAGCAACCCGCCGGGGAACCAGGCCGCCTGTACCAGGGACCCCGCGACGGCGACCAGCACGCCCAGGACGGCGAGCGCGGGGTAGAGGGCGCGCCTCATGCGCCGGTCCCCGCGAACAGGTCGCTCTCCAGGCTCCCGGCCGGTGCGGGAACGCCCTTGACCAGACGGTAGAACTCGGCGCCGAACAAAGGCTGCCCGAGGTCGTTGGAGAGCGCGAAGAACGGGCCGTCGACCGCGATCTGCGTGGCGTGGGCCTTCATCGCCGCGGCCTTCCGGTCGGCATAGCGGGCCTCCTCGTCGATGGCGGCGGTCACCAGGGCGTCGTCCACCACGCCGGGGACGTCGTCGGCGGTCGCGATGCCCTCGAAGGGGATCTCCTTGCCGGCCGCGCGCAGCCGGGCGAAGCCCTCCTCGACCACCCCGCGCGGAATGCAGTTCCAGTAGATCTTGGCGATGGAGTGCGGATCGCCGAGATCGCGCCGGTAGGCCGGCTCCGCGGCCAGTTCGGCGGCGCGCATGGCGACCCGGTGCGCCTGGATGTGGTCGGGGTGGCCGTAGCCGCCGTCGGGGTCGTAGGCGACCAGGACCTGCGGGCGCGTCTCGCGGATCACCTCCACGAGGTACGCGGCCGCGAGGTCGGGGTCCGCCTGCCAGAAGCTGTCGGGCCGGTCGTTCTGCGGTGCGCCCATCATCCCGGAGTCCCGGAAGCGTCCGGGGCCGCCCAGGAAGCGGTGGTCGGCGACGCCGAGCTCGTCCATGGCGTCGGCGAGTTCGCCGATCCGGTGCGCGCCGAGGGTGTCGTCGCGGTCGGCGGCCAGATGCGCCAGCTCGGGCGGGATGACCTCGCCCTCCTCGCCGAGGGTGCACGTCACCAGGGTGACGAGCGCGCCCTCGGCGGCGTACTTGGCCATGGTGGCGCCGTTGTTGATCGACTCGTCGTCGGGATGGGCGTGGACGAGCAGAAGTCGGCGGGCGGGCAGTGCGGTCATGAGGAGAGCCTAGGGCCTGTCCTGCGGATCTCCGCTGGTGCGGGAGCGCCGTCCGGTACGTGCGGCCGCGAGGCCGTGGACGACGCCGCGGAGCGCCGGCGGCCGACGGCGACGCGGCACGGCTGCGTGCGGGACGCCGTGGCGCCACGGCGCCCCGGAAGGCGGGTCCTGCGGCTCGCCAAGGGAGCGAGGGGAGCCGGAGGGAACCGAATGGAGCCGGGGAGAGCCAGGGCTCAGAACCTGAAGTCCCCGATCATGCCCGCCACATTGTTGGTGAGATCCCGGATCGTCGGCGCGATGGACGAACTCGCCAGATAGAACCCGAGCAGAATGCAGACCACCGCATGCCCCGCCTTCAAACCGGCCTTCCTGACCAGCAAGAACACGACGATCAGCAGCAGCAGCACCGCCGAAATCGAAAGTGCCACAGCGGCTCACCTCCAGGGCTTCAGGGTCGTGACAGCATGTGCCAAACGGTTGTTACCCACTCTCGGCAGTGGATCATAACTTTGTGGCGCACCGCATAGCTCGTCGCACGGGAGCACGTGGGGGCGCATGGCCGGATCTCGCGGTTGGCGTGCGCCGGGCTCACCCGCGGGCGGTGGCACACTCCCCCCATGACGCAAGCGCTCTCGTTCCCGCGGCAGTACGCCCGCACGCAGCGGTTCTCGCTCGGCGCCCCGCGCGCCTTCACCGTGTCGCCGGACGGCGGCCGGGTCGCCTTCCTGCGCTCCCGTTCCGGCACCGACCGCGCGCACCTGCTGTGGGTGCTGGACCCGGAGTCCGGCACCGAACGGGTCGCGGCGGACCCCGGAGTCCTGCTGTCCGGCGCGGCGGAGGAGTTGTCCCCGGAGGAGCGGGCACGCCGGGAGCGCAGCCGGGAGGGTTCGGCCGGGATCGTCGGCTACGCGACCGACGACGCGGTGGAGCTGGCCGCGTTCGCGTTGTCCGGGCGGCTGTTCACGGCGGAGCTGCGGGCGGGCACGGCCCGGGAGATCGACGTGCCGGGCCCCGTGGTGGACCCGCGCCCCTCGCCGGACGGCCGCCTGGTGGCCTACGCGGCGGACGGCGCGCTGCGGGTGGTGGCCGTCGACGGCGGCGGGGACCGGACGCTGGCCGCCCCCGAGGGTCCGGATGTGACGTACGGGCTGGCGGAGTTCATCGCCGCGGAGGAGATGTCCCGCAGCCGCGGCTACTGGTGGGCCCCCGACAGCGCCTCCGTGCTGGCGGCGCGGGTGGACGCGTCCCCGGTCCGCCGCTGGTGGATCGCCGACCCGGCGAACCCCGGGCAGCCGCCGGCCGAGGTCGCCTACCCCGCGGCCGGCACGCCGAACGCCGAGGTCACGCTGGTGCTGCTGACCCTGGACGGCGAGGCCACCCCGGTGGAGTGGGACCGCGAGCGCTACCCCTACCTCGCCCAGGTGCACTGGTCCGCGGCGGGTCCGCCGCTGCTGCTGGTCCAGGCCCGGGACCAGCGTGAGCAGCTGTACCTGACGGTGGACACCACCACCGGCGCCACCCGCGAGGTGCACCGGGACCGCGATCAAATCTGGCTGGATCTTTTCGCCGGCGTGCCCGCCTGGATGCCCGGCGAACGCCTTGTGCGGATCTCCGACGAGAACGGTTCACGGTCGCTGTACGTCGGCGAACAGCCTTGGACCGGACCGGAGTTGCACGTACGGGCGGTGCTCGGGACGGACGGCGACGGCATCCTGCTGTCGGCCTCCGCGGGGCACGGCGCCAAGGATCCGGAGATCGGCGAGATCCATGTGTACCGCGCCGACGGAGGCACCGCGGGCCCGGTCCGGCTGACCGGCGCGCCGGGCGTGCACTCGGCGGTGCGCGCCGGCGCGCTCACGGTGCTGTCGTCCGCGTCGCCGGAGTCGGCCGCCGCGGCGGTCCGGGTGCTGCGGGACGGCGAGCAGGTGGCCGAGATCGCCTCGCACGCCGAGACCCCCGTCCTCACCGCGCGCCCCGTGTTCGTCGGCGCCGGCGAGCGCGGCATCCCGGCGGCGGTGCTGCTCCCCTCGGGCCACCGGGACGGCGACGGACCGCTGCCGGTGCTGATGGACCCCTACGGCGGTCCGCACGGCCAGATGGTGGTGAGCGCGCAGCGCGCCCATCTGCAGGCGCAGTGGCTGGCGGACCAGGGCTTCGCGGTGGTCGTCGCGGACGGCCGGGGCACCCCGGGGCACTCCCCCGCCTGGGAGAAGGCGATCGCCGGCGACTTCGCGGGCGTCACGCTCGACGACCAGGTGCACGCGCTGCACGCGCTGGCCGGCCGCTACCCCCTGGACCTGACCCGGGTGGGCATCCGCGGCTGGTCGTACGGCGGCTACCTGGCGGCGCTGGCGGTGCTGCGCCGCCCGGACGTCTTCCACGCGGCCGTGGCGGGCGCGCCGGTCACCGACTGGCGGCTGTACGACACGCACTACACCGAGCGGTACCTCGGCCACCCCGAGGAGCAGCCCGCGGTGTACGCCGCCAACTCCCTGGTCACCGAGGCCGGTCTGGCCGATCCCGCGGACGAGGTACGGCCGCTGATGATCATCCACGGCCTCGCCGACGACAACGTGGTGGCCGCGCACACCCTGCGGCTGTCCTCCGCGCTGCTGGCGGCCGGCCGCCCGCACGAGGTGCTGCCGCTCTCGGGGGTCACGCACATGACGCCGCAGGAGGAGGTCGCCGAGAACCTGCTGCTGCTCCAGGTCGATTTCCTGAAGCGCTCCCTCGGCATCGCCCGGGGTTAGGTCGGGTCCTGCAGATACGCCGCCCGAGGCTCGGCGGAGGGCCCGGGCGGCTCCTGCTCGTAGGGCCCGGGGGTCGCCTGCCCGTAGGGCCCGGGCGGCCCCTGCCCGTAGGCGCCGAAGACGGGGAGCACGGCGGTCTGTTCGTACAGCGGCATGGACAGGTTGTCGGCCGCCGCCGGGATCTCCGCCTCCGCGAAGGGGTCGCCGGAGGGCACGCCCACGGCCGCCAGGTCGCCCGGCACGAGCAGCAGGGTCACCACCAGCGCGGCGCCCACCGTGAACGCGGCGGCGAAGTCGTCCGCGCCCGGGGCGTCGATCCGCGAGGTGCCGATCACCGGGACCGCGGTCATCACCAGCAGGCCGGTCACCACGATGCCCAGCGGCCGGGAGAACGGGGCCCGGGAGAACGCGGCGAAGCCCGCGGCCGCGGCCAGTCCGGCCGTCGCCCAGACCAGCCACTCGTAGGGCGCGCCCAGTTGGGAGTCGACCAGGTGGCCGCCCACGGCGGTACGCCAGAAGTACCCGGGCGGCGGCGCCGCCGCGGGGTCGGACTGCCGGGAGAACTCCAGGATCCCGGTGATGAGCGCGACGACGAACAGCAGCAGGCCCGCCAGCACGCCCGCCGCGGGCCGCGGCGGGGCGGGCGCGTCCTCCCCGGTGCGCCGTACGACGAAGAGCAGCACGAGCGCCCCGAGGACCTGCCCGCCCGCGGTGACCAGCAGCGCGCCCTGGAGACCGGGCGGGCTGCCGCCCGAGGCGGGGGCCAGGAGGTACGCCGCGGGGGTGCGCACCACCAGGGTGACCACCGCGGCGGCCCCGAGGACCCCGACGCCACCCGGCCTGAGGGCCGCCACCGCGGCGGCCGCGTAGAGCCCGAGGAGCAGCAGGTCCACGGTCGAGGTCACCAGCGGTGCCCCGCCGACCGGCACGCCCAGCCCCGACCACACCCTGACGGCGCCGTCCACCCGGAACTGCGTGAGGTCCTGACCCAGCCAGACCGCCTCGGCGACCGCCAGGACGGCACAGATCACTCCTCCGAGCCGATACGCCTGCCGCACGGCCACCTCCCCGGCCCTTCCGGCAGCACTGTCCTTGGCCTTCCCCAGGGATACGGACCGGGCCGGGCGACCGTTCAACGCGGGCGCACGGCAGCCGGCCGGAATGATCGAGATCACCCCGGCCGGCTCACGGCACCCGCACGGCCGTACGCTGCCGAGCATGACGCGTCCGTATATCGGTGATGCGTCCGTCAAGTTGCCTGCGTGTTAAAGAGTTTCATCCTGAAACCTCCGCATTCGCCGATACCGGCCGGAGGCTGTCAAGCACGCGTTCACGACAATATCCAAAACCTTGCCCCAAGTTAATCAAGATCTCGCCTTCTGATCGCTTCACCCCCTTGACTGGCCGCCAAATCCATTGCCCAATACCGGCTAGCTAGCCACGGGCGTTCACAGGCGCCACCAAAACTCCTTGGTGCGGGGGCAGATGAGCATGTCCAGTCCGAGCACGGCCGCGAACCGGCCGGAACCCGTTCCGGCCGAGGCTCCCGCCGAAGTCGAGGGCACCGGGAAGGAACCCTCCGAACTCGTCGGGCGATCCCCGGGACAGCTCGCCTGGCTGCGTTTCAGACGCGATCGCACGGGAATGCTCTGCGCGGGCGTGGTGATCTTCTACATCGTCATCGCGCTGGCCGCGCCGCTGATCTCCAAGCTCTACGGCAAGAACCCCTACGACCTGTACGGTCAGGACCTGGGTCTGCTCAACAGCTACGGAATCCCGCTCAAGCCGAACGGCGGCATCGACGGCGACTTCTGGTTCGGGCTCGAGCCGCAGCTCGGCCGCGATGTGTTCACCCTGCTGATCTACGGAATCCGCACCTCGCTGGGCATCGCCCTTGCCGTGACCACGGTCTCCGTCGTCGTCGGCGTGCTCATCGGCCTCGTCCAGGGATATCTCGGCGGGCGCACCGACTACTTCATGGGCCGGTTCTCCGACCTGATGCTGTCCTTTCCGCAGCAGCTCTTCTTCATCGCGTTCACGCCGGTGATCGTGGCCCTGTTCGTCTCCCCCCGCGACGAGGAACCGACCTATGTGCGCATCGCGGCACTGGTCATCGTCCAGTTCGTCCTCGGCTGGATGAGCGTGGGCCGGCTGGTACGCGCCCAGGTGCTGAGCCTGCGCGAGCGCGAGTTCATCGAGGCCGCGCGGATCAGCGGCGCCTCCTCCGCGCGGATCATCCGCAAGGAACTGCTGCCGAACATCTGGTCCACCATTCTGGTCCAGTCGACGCTGCTGCTCCCCGTGAACGTCACCGCCGAGGCGGGCCTTTCGTATCTCGGCGTCGGAATCCTGCCGCCCACCCCGGACTGGGGGCTGATGTTCCAGCAGGCCGCGGCGTACTACGAGTCCGATGTCACCTTCATGTTCTTCCCCGGCATCGCGATGGTGATCTTCGTGGTCGCCTTCAACCTGCTCGGGGATTCGGTCCGGGACGCACTCGATCCCAAGACCGTGCGCTAGGTGTCCAAGCCGCCGCGCCGGGCCCCTGTGGGGGGAGACCGGGCACGTCGGTATCCGCAGTTCGGTTCACTGACAGGCAGGGATCAATGAGAATTCGCAAGGCGCGTTACGCCTCCGCGTTCCTGGCGGTGGGGGCTCTGACACTGTCCGCTGCGTGCAGCAGCGGTGGCGGCGGGGGGACCGGCGCCGGAGGCGGCGAGGGCAAGCAGGCCACCGTCCAGAACTTCGGCATCGGCACGGCCGCCGATTCCCAGGGCCCCGCCCCGGAGGTCCCCGGGGCCAAGAAGGGCGGCACGGCGTACGACCTCGACCAGGCGGGCTTCGACTACCTGGACCCCGGCCAGCAGTACGTCAGTGACCAGTTGTCGGTGCAGTTGCTCTACAACCGCTCGCTCACCGGCTACAAGATCGACGCCAAGACCGGCAAGACGATCCTGGTCGGCGACCTCGCCACCGACACCGGCAAGTCCTCCGACGGCGCGAAGACCTGGACCTACACCCTCAAGGACGGCCTGAAGTTCGAGGACGGCACGCCGGTCACCTCCAAGGACGTCAAGTACGGCATCGAGCGGCTCTTCGCCGACTACCAGACACAGGGCCCGCAGTACATCCAGAAGTGGCTCTACGGCGCCGACTACCGCAAGGCGTACACCGGCCCCTACGAGGGCAAGGAGATCCCCGCCGACAAGATCGACACGCCGGACGACAAGACCATCGTCTTCCACTTCCTGGAGGCGCACGCCGACGCGCCCTACGCGGCCGCGATGCCGAACATCTCGCCGGTGCCGAAGGCCAAGGACGACAAGCAGAAGTACAACAACCACCCCGTCTCCACCGGCCCGTACAAGATCGCCAGCTACAAGCCGGGCAAGGAGCTGGTCTTCGAGCGCAACACCAACTGGGACCCGAAGACCGACCCGATCCGCAACGCCTACCCGGACAGCTGGAACTTCCAGCTGGGCATCGCCGAGCCGGGCCTGACCAACCGGCTCGCGGCCGAGGACGGCAACGACAAGTACGCGGTGAACCTGTCCGGTTCCTCCGACCCGTCGAAGATGCAGACGCTGACGACGGACGCGCAGTACAAGTCGCGGACGGTGAACCAGTACCAGCCGTACGTCGAGGTCATGAACATCAACACCAAGCGGATCACCGATCCCAAGGTCCGCCAGGCGATCATGTACGCCTTCCCGATGACCCAGGTCCAGCAGGCCTTCGGCGGCGGCGCCCAGGGCGAGCTCGGCACCACCCTGCTCAGCCCGACGGTCGCCGGCTGGAAGAAGTACGACCCCTTCGGCAAGCTCGACAAGCCCACCGGTGACATCGAGAAGGCCAAGGAGCTGCTCAAGGAGGCCGGCGTCACCGGCAAGGTCAAGCTCTCCTACGCCTACGCCAACACCCCGCGCTGGCAGAACGTGTCGCTGACCATCGAGAAGGCCCTGGAGAAGGCCGGCTTCGACGTCCAGCGCAAGGCCATCGACCCGACCTCGTACTACACGGTCGTCGGCAAGCTCGACACCCCGTACGACCTGTACCGCACCGGCTGGGGCGCGGACTGGCCCAGCGCCTCGACCGTGGTCCCGCCGACCATGGACGGCCGCAACCTCGCCGACGGCACCAACAACTACTCGTTCCTCAACGACGACCACGTCAACTCCGAGATCGACCGCATCCTGGCGATCACGGACATCAAGAAGCAGAACGACGAGTGGCGGACGCTGTCCGAGTACGTGCTGAAGAACGACACGTCGCAGATCCCGTTCATCTTCGACAAGTACTTCAACATCCACGGCTCGGGCCTCGGCGGCGTCACCTACAACGAGGTCTACGGGACCATCAACCCCAACACGATCTTCGTCAAGCAGTAGCCCAGCGCAGACACGCCGGTCCCGGCCTCTCCCCGGGCCGGGACCGGCGCCCCGACGGAACCGACGGAGAGCCTGACCCATGCTGCGTTTCCTGGTACGCCGTGTGCTGGGCGCGCTGGTCATCCTGCTGCTGATCAGCGCCATCACGTACTTCCTCTTCTTCTTCCTGCCCTCCGACCCGGCGCTGCTGTCCTGCGGCAAGAACTGCAGCCCGCAGAACGTGGCGCTGATCCGCAAGAACCTCGGCCTGGACCTGCCGATCTGGACCCAGTACTGGCACTTCATGGTCGGCATCTTCGCCGGCCGCGACATGCCCATCGGCCACTGCCCGGCGCCGTGCTTCGGCTACTCCTTCGCCGACCAGCAGCTCGTCTGGGACACCATCGCCGACCGCTACCCGACCACGCTGTCGCTGGCGATCGGCGGTGCGACCGTCTTCCTGGTCATCGGCGTCGGTCTCGGCCTCGTCTCGGCCTGGCAGCAGGGCAGGGCCTTCGACCGGATCGCCAGCGGCATCTCGCTGGTCGGCAACTCCGTGCAGATCTACTTCCTCGGCCCGATCGCCATCGGCCTGTTCGCCAGCAGCTGGCACGTGCTCGACCGCGGCCACGACCCCGACTGGTCGCACGACCCATGGGGTTCGGTGCAGGGGCTGATCCTGCCCTGCATGGTGCTGTCGGTGATCTTCTGGTCCAACTACAGCCGCCAGACACGGTCGCTGATGGTGGAGCAGATGTCCGAGGACCACATCCGCGCCGCCCGCGCCAAGGGCATGTCCTCCCGGTACGTGTTCCTGCGCTACGCGCTGCGCGGCGCCGCCGCCTCCATCATCACCATCTTCGGCATCGACCTGAGTTCCGTCCTCGGCGGCGCGATCATCACCGAGGTCACCTTCGGGCTGCACGGCCTCGGCCTGCTGTCCGTGCAGGCCGTGCTCCGCAGCGACCTGCCGCTGGAGATGGCCGTGATGCTGATCGGCGCCACGATCATCGTCGTCTGCAACATCGTCGTCGACGCCGCCTACGCCCTCATCGACCCGCGGATCAGGCTGTCGTGAGCCGGAACGCCTGCCGGCACGCAGAGGAGAAGCACCGTTGAGCATCCTCACCAAGACCGAGGCGGGACCGCCCGGACCCGAGAACCGCGAGCCGTCCGGCTCGTTCCTGTCGGTACGCGACCTGTACGTGCAGTTCGCCACCGAGGACGGGCTCGTCAAGGCCGTCGACGGGCTCTCCTTCGACCTGGAGCGCGGCCGGACCCTGGGCATCGTCGGCGAGTCCGGCTCCGGCAAGTCGGTCACCAACCTGGCGGTCCTCGGCCTGCACAACCCCCGCAACACCACCATCCGCGGCGAGATCGTGCTGGACGGCCAGGAGCTCACGGGCGCCTCCGAGCGGACCCTGGAGCGGCTGCGCGGCCGGAAGATGGCGATGATCTTCCAGGACTCGCTGACCGCGCTGTCCCCGTACTACTCGGTCGGGCGGCAGATCGCCGAGCCCTACATGAAGCACATGGGCGCCTCGAAGAAGGCCGCCCGGGAGCGGGCGATCGAGATGCTCGCCCGGGTGGGCATCCCGCAGCCGCGGCTGCGGGTGGACGACTTCCCGCACCAGTTCTCCGGAGGCATGCGGCAGCGCGCGATGATCGCGATGGCGCTGGTCTGCGATCCGGAGCTGGTCATCGCGGACGAGCCGACCACGGCCCTGGACGTCACCGTGCAGGCGCAGATCCTCGACCTGCTGAAGGACCTCCAGCGGGAGACCGGCACGGCGATCATCATCATCACCCACGACCTGGGCGTGGTGGCCAACACGGCCGACGACGTGATGGTGATGTACGCGGGACGCTGCGTCGAGCGCGGCACCGTGCGGGAGATCCTGAAGACGCCGGAACACCCCTACTCCTGGGGGCTCCTGGCGTCCATCCCGCGTCTGTCGGCGCCGGTGGACCTGCCCCTGTCGCCCATCGCGGGCACCCCGCCCAGTCTGCTCAACCCGCCCGCCGGCTGTCCCTTCCATCCGCGCTGCGCCTTCACCGCCGAGGTCGGCGGCGCCCGCTGCGCCACCGAGCGGCCCGGCATCCCCGAGGGCGAGCGGCGCGGCTCCGCCTGCCACCTGGGCCCGGATCGGAAGCGGGAGATCTTCACCGGGCAGATCCAGCCGCGGCTGCGCGGCGGTGCGCGGTGAGCGCGCCGCAGCAGGACCACTCGCCGAGGGAGAACATGAGCACGCTGCTCGAAGTGACGGGCCTGCGGAAGTACTTCCCCGTACGGGGCGGCTTCCTGGTCAAGCGCCATGTGGCGGACGTCCGGGCCGTGGACGGCGTCGACTTCGCCATCGCCGAGGGCGAGAGCCTCGGGCTGGTCGGCGAGTCGGGCTGCGGCAAGTCCACCACCGGGCGGCTGGTGACCCGGCTGCTGGAGCCCACCGCGGGACGGATCAGCTACCGGGGCCGGGACATCACGCACTCCTCGCGCAAGGAGCTGGCCCCGATCCGCTCCGAGATCCAGATGATCTTCCAGGACCCGTACGCCTCGCTGAACCCGCGGCAGACCGTCGGGCACATCGTGTCGGCGCCGCTGGAGATCAACGGCATCAACCCGCCGGGCGGCCGCGAGAAGCGCGTGCGCGAACTCCTGGAGACCGTGGGCCTCAACCCCGAGCACTACAACCGCTTCCCCCACGAGTTCTCCGGCGGCCAGCGGCAGCGCATCGGGGTGGCCCGGGCACTGGCGCTGGAACCCAAGCTCATCGTGGCGGACGAGCCGGTGTCGGCGCTGGACGTGTCGATCCAGGCCCAGGTCGTCAACCTGCTGCAGCAATTGCAGCGGGAGCTGGGCATCGCCTTCCTCTTCATCGCCCACGACCTCGCCGTGGTGCGGCACTTCTCGCAGCGGGTGGCGGTGATGTACCTCGGGCGGATCGTCGAGGTCGGCGACCGCCGGGACATCTACGAAAGGCCCCGCCACCCGTACACCCACGCGCTGCTGTCCGCCTCCCCCGAGCCGGACCCGGACGAGCGGGAGGCGAACGAGAGGATCCGCCTCGCCGGCGATGTGCCCTCGCCCGTCTCACCGCCGTCCGGCTGCCGCTTCCGCACGCGGTGCTGGAAGGCGCAGGACAAGTGCGCGACCGAGGAGCCGCCCCTGGTCCGCATCGAGGGGAACCGGGAGGGACACCTGAGCGCGTGTCACTTCCCCGAGGAGCCGACGACCGCGGCCCGGGGCGAGGACGTCATCCTCGACCCCGCTCTCGCCGCGATCGAGGAGACGCCCGCCGACAAGACCCTTTGACCCGGGCCGACAGACGTCTCCGTTCGGAGCCCGGCCCGCGCCCACACCCCTGCAGTACGGGCGCGGGCCGTGTCGTGTCGTGGCCCGGTTCGCCTCCGGGGCGTCCCGGCCGGCGCCCCTTCGGCTCATTCGCCCGGGGACTCGGGCGGCACCACCGTCTTCTCCTCGGCGAAGTGGCACGCGCTGGCGTGCGCCGCCGGGGTGTCCGCTCCCCGGAAGACCGCGGGCACCGCCAGTTCCGGCACCTCCAGCGTGCAGCGCTCCCGGGCCTTCCAGCAGCGGGTGCGGAAGCGGCAGCCGGAGGGCGGGTCGGCCGGGGAGGGAACGTCGCCGGAGAGCAGCACACGTTCGCGGTGCTCGCGCGCCTCGGGGTCCGGCACCGGCACCGCCGACAGCAGGGCCTGGGTGTACGGGTGGGTGGGGTGCTCGTAGATCTGCGTGTCGTCGCCGGTCTCGACGATCCGCCCGAGGTACATCACCGCCACCCGGTCCGAGATGTGCCGGACGATCGACAGGTCGTGCGCGATGAACAGGTACGACAGGTCGAACTCGTCCTGCAGGCGCTCCATCAGGTTGACGACCTGGGCCTGTACGGACACGTCCAGGGCGGACACCGGCTCGTCGGCGACGATGACCTCCGGGCGCAGCGCCAGCCCGCGGGCGATGCCGATGCGCTGCCGCTGGCCGCCGGAGAACTGGTGCGGATAGCGGTTGGCGTACTCCGGGTCGAGGCCGACGACGTCCAGCAGCTCCCGCACCCTGCGGCGCCGGTCGCCCTTCGGCGCGACCTCGGGGTGGATCTCGTACGGCTCGCCGATGATGTCGCCGACCGTCATCCGGGGGTTGAGCGAGGTGTAGGGGTCCTGGAAGACCATCTGGATGTTCCGGCGCACGGCTTTGAGGGCCCGGCCGGACAGTTTGGTGATGTCCTCCCCCTTGTAGAGGATCTGCCCCCGGGTGGCGTGCTCCAGGTGCACCAGCAGCCGCGCCACGGTGGACTTGCCGCAGCCGGACTCGCCGACGATGCCGAGGGTCTCGCCCTTGCGGAGGTCGAGGTCGACGCCGTCGACCGCCTTGACCGCGCCGATCTGCCGCTTGAAGAGGATCCCCTGGGTGAGCGGGAAGTGCTTGTACAGCCCGCGCACCTGGAGGACGGGCTCACCGCTGCCGCTCACCGAGGCACTCCCTCCAGAAGTGGCAGGCGCTGCCCCGCCGGGCACTGATCCGGTACAGCTCCGGCTCGTCGGTGGCGCAGACGTCCCGGGCCAGCGGGCAGCGCGGGTGGAAGGCGCAGCCGGTGGGGATGCGCAGCAGGTTGGGGGGCAGACCCTTGATCGCGTAGAGCTCCCGGCCCTTGTGGTCCAGCCGCGGGATCGACTCCAGCAGGCCCTTGGTGTACGGGTGCGCCGGGGCCCGGTAGATGTCGTGGACGGGCGCGGTCTCCACGATGCGCCCGGCGTACATCACCGCGATGTGGTCGGCGACGTCGGCGACGACGCCGAGGTCGTGGGTGATGAGGATCAGGCCCATGCCGTACTCGCGCTGCAGCTCCGCGAGCAGGTCCATGACCTGGGCCTGCACGGTGACGTCGAGGGCCGTGGTCGGCTCGTCGGCGATGATCAGCTCCGGCTCCAGGGCCAGCGCCATCGCGATCATGACGCGCTGGCGCATACCGCCGGAGAACTGGTGCGGATACTGCCCGACGCGTTCGCGGGCCGCGGGGATCCGCACCCGGTCCATCAGCTCCACGGCCCTGGCCCGGGCGTCCTTGCGGGACATCCCCCGGTGCACCCGGAACATCTCACCGAGCTGGTCGCCCACGGTCAGGACGGGGTTCAGCGCGGACAGCGCGTCCTGGAAGATCATCGCCATCCTGGCGCCGCGCACCCTGCGGCGCTCCTCCGCTCCCATGGTCAGCAGGTCCTCGCCCCGGAAGAGGATCTCGCCGCGGGTGACGAACCCGGGCGGCGAGTCGAGGATGCCCATGATGGCCTGCGCGGTCACCGACTTGCCGGAGCCGGACTCGCCGAGCACGGCGAGCGTCTGGTGGGAGCGCACCGCGTAGGAGACCCCGTTCACGGCCCTGGCGACGCCGTCCCGGGTGCGGAACTCCACGTGCAGGTCGCGTACGTCGAGCAGGGGCGGCTCGTCCCGGGCCGCGGTGGCCATCGCTCCTCCGTCGTCCATCAGCGCAGCTTGGGGTCGAGGGCGTCGCGCACCGCGTCGCCGAGCATGATGAAGGCGAGCACCGTCACGCTCAGCGCCCCGGCCGGCCAGAGCAGCATGTGCGGGGCGTTGCGGATCTGGGTGGAGGCCTGGGAGATGTCGATGCCCCAGGAGACGGTGGGCGGTTTCAGCCCGACGCCGAGGTAGGACAGGGTGGCCTCCAGGGAGATGTACGTGCCGAGCGCGATGGTCGCGACGACGATGACCGGCGCGACGGCGTTGGGCGCGATGTGCCGCAGCAGCAGGCGGGCGTTGCCGGCGCCGAGGGCGCGGGCGGCCTGGACGTAGTCGTTCTGCTTGGCGGTGATGACCGAGCCGCGGGCGATGCGGCCGATCTGCGGCCAGCCGAGCAGCACGATGAAGCCGACCACCGGCCAGACGGTGGTGCTGGTGACGACGGACAGGAAGACCAGCCCGCCGAGCACGATCGGGATGCCGAAGAAGATGTCGCTCACCCGGGAGAGCACCGCGTCGGCCCAGCCGCCGTGGTAGCCGGCCAGGCCGCCGAGCAGCCCGCCGAGCAGGGCGGCGCCGACGGTGGCGCAGATGCCGACGGTCACGGAGGCGCGGGCCCCGTAGACGACCCGGGTGTAGACGTCGCAGCCCTGGTTGTCGAAGCCGAAGGGGTGGCCGGGCGCGGAGCCCTTCTGGGAGTTGTCCAGGTCGCAGCTGAGCGGGTTGCCGTCCGTGATGAGCTGCGGCCAGAGGGAGATGACGACCAGGAAGACGATCACCAGCGCGGCGACCACGAAGACCGGGTTGCGCCGCAGGTCCCGCCAGGCGTCCGACCACAGGCTGCGCGGCCGGTCGGCGGCGGGTGACCCGGCCGGGCCGGCCGGTTTCCCTCCCCGGCCCGGGGGCCTGTCGAGGGTGCGCGCCTCCTCCTGCCCCAGGTCCATGGAGGCCCCCGTCCCGCCCGAGGGCTCGATGGCCTCGTCGGGGTGGTCGCGCGGCTCAGGCATAGCGGATCCTGGGGTCGAGGACGGCGTACACGAGGTCGACCAGCAGGTTCGCGACGAGGAAGACGATGACCAGGATGGTCACGAAACCGACGACGGTGGCCGAGTCCAGCCGGAGGATGCCCTGGTAGAGCTGGTATCCCACGCCGTGGATGTTGAAGATGCGCTCGGTGACGATGGCCCCTCCCATCAGCGCCCCGATGTCGGTGCCGATGAAGGTGACCACGGGAATCAGGGAGTTGCGCAGCAGGTGACGGACGATCACCCGGCGGCGCGGAAGGCCCTTGGCCGTGGCGGTGCGGACGTAGTCGGCGCGGGCGTTCTCGACGATGGAGGTGCGGCTGAGCCGGGTGACGTACGCGAGTGAGGTCAGGGCCAGCACGAGGCCCGGGACGATCAGCTCGTCGATCCGGGCCTGGGAGGACACCGAGGGCGCGATGACGTTCCACTTCACCCCGAGCAGGTACTGCAGCACGTACCCGGTCACGAAGGTCGGGACGGAGATGACCACCAGGGTGCCGAGCAGCGCCGCGGTGTCGACGGGGCGGCCGCGGCGCAGCCCGGTGAGGACGCCGAGGGTGATGCCGATGACGATCTCGAAGAGGATGGCGACGACCGTCAGCCTCAGGGTGACGGGGAAGGCGGTGGCCATCAGCTCGGTCACCGGCTGGCCGTTCCACGCGACGCCGAAGTCCCCCCGGAAGATCTGCCCCATGTAGTGCAGGTACTGCTGCCACAGGGGGTGGTCCAGGTACAGGTCGTGCCGGATCTGCGCGGCCGTGGCGGGGTCGCAGGCGCGGTCCCCGCACCGGGCCTGGACCGGGTCGCCGAGCGCGAACACCATGAGGAAGATCAGCATGGTGGTGCCGATGAAGACCGGGATCATCTGCAGCACGCGGCGGATGACATACCGTCCCACGGGGCGTCAGCTGACCTTGATCCGGTTGAAGACCGGGACGCTGAAGGGGTTGAGGGCGACGCCGGACAGGCGTGCCGACCAGCCCGCGCTGCCGTTCTGGTACCACAGGGCGATGGCCGGGACCTGCTGCGGGAGGATCCGCTCGGCCTGCTTGAAGGTGTCGACGGCCTTGGCGGGGTCGCTCTCGGCGTTCGCCTGGTCGACGAGCATGTCGAACTGCGCGTTGCTGAAGTGCGCGTCGTTGGACGAGGCGTCGGTGTAGTAGAGCGGCTGCAGGAAGTTCTGGATCAGCGGGTAGTCCATCTGCCAGCCGGCCCGGAAGGGGTTCTTCATCTGCTGGTTGACGATCTGGTTGCGGAAGTCGGCGAAGGTGCCGACCGGGTTGCCGACGCAGGCGCTGTCCTCGCCGAGGGCGTTGTTGATGCTGTTGCAGACCGCGTCGACCCAGTCCTTGTGGGAGCCGCCGTCCGCGTTGTAGGTGATCTTCATGGTGCCGCCGGGGAGGCCGCCGCCCTCCTTGACCAGCTTCCTGGCCCGGGCGGGGTCGTACGCGCAGACGTCGCCGCAGAGGGCGTCGTCGAAGCCGCCGGCGGTGCCGAGCACGGGTGAGGTCCAGTCCCGGGCGGGGATGCGTGTGTTGTGGAAGATCTGCCGGGTGATCTGCTTGCGGTTGATCGCCATGGAGATGCCCTGGCGGAGCTTCTCGGAGTTCGGGCCCGACCACGCCTTGTCGTAGAGCGGGAAGGCGATGGTCTGGATGATGCCGGCCGGGGTGTTCAGGTAGCGGCCGTCGAGGTCGTCCTTGACGTTCTTCAGCTGGGCGGCGGGAACGTCGTCGACCAGGTCGAGGTTGCCGGCCTGGAGGTCGGTGTAGGCGGTGTTGTTGTCGGTGTAGACCTTCAGGTCCACACCGCCGTTGACGGCCGCGTCGCCGCCCTTGTACCCGTCCCACTTCCGCAGCTGCATCCCCTGGCCCTTGGTGTAGGACTCCACCCGGTAGGGGCCGTTGCCGATGGGCCGCTTCAGCCAGGCGGCGTGGTCGGTGAAGAAGGCCCGGGGCAGGGGCATGAAGGCGGCGTAGCCCAGCGTGTCCGGCCAGGTGGAGAACTTCTGGTTGAGCTTGACCGTGAAGTTGAGGTCGTCCTGCCTGGTGAGGCCGGAGAGCTCCTTGGCGGTGGGGTTGCCGGACGCCGGGTGGACCTTGTCATAGCCGTCGACGTAGCGGAAGAAGGACGCGTTGATCTGCTTGTTCGTCACGAGCGCCGCGTAGTTCCAGGCGTCGATGAACGAGTCGGAGGTGACCTTCTGCCCGTTGCTGAAGGTCCAGCCGTCCTTGAGCCTGACCTTGAAGGTCCGCTGGTCCGTGGTCGTGATCGAGTCGGCGATGACGTTCTCGGCGGCCGCGGTCTTCGGGTTGTACTGCTTCAGTCCGCGGAAGATCATGTCCAGCACCTTGCCGCCCTGCACCTCATTGGTGTTGGCGGGCTCCAGCGGATTCTGCGGATCGGTCCACGAGGCGCTGAACACCCCGGCCCCGTCCGCCGCGCCACTGTCCTCGCCCCCGCCTCCGCAGCCCGTCGCCACCAGGGTGGCCGCAGCCGCGCCGACGGCCCACCTCGCCGCGCTCCGTCGCATCGGATGCCTCCTCGGGGAGCTCTACGCCATGAAGGACACGTGGCTCACCATGACATCGCAAACCCGGACATAATGCACAGCGGCTCACCGGCCCGACGCCATACCGAGGGGAGGCGCGGGGGAGAAAGAGGGGTTTCCCTTTATGGCGGACCGTCAATGCGGGTTATCCCGATAGTCGGGTTAACTTTCGACCAAGAAAATAAAGGATCCATCACGACGATCCGGCGCTCGTTGACGCGGCCATAATTCGGTTGCGAAAGTCCCCTCAACCCGCCGAGTCGAGCCGGAGCACGCGCTACCTGCGCAGACTTCTCGGGCGTCATTGTTTCGGCCGTGCTACAAGCTTATGTGGAAAGCGGCCGGCGAAGAAAGTTCAATCTTGTTGTTTTCTCGAAACGAACCGACTGAGAGTGTGAGCCGTGGGCCGTTACCTGCTGCGCCGACTGATCAACCATGTGGCGCTGGTTCTCATCGCGGCCTCCCTTACGTACTTCCTCGCGGCAATCAGCCTCAACCCGAGAGCCAACTTCGCCGGCCGGAACCCCACGGTGGCGGCGTCCTCGGTGACCGCCACACTCGACGAGTACAACCTCAACCCCGACACCCCGGTCGTGGTCCGCTTCGCCCACTGGGCGAACGACGTGGCCCACGGTGACCTCGGACGGACCGTCACCGGCGGTGACGTCAACGACCAGTTCGCCCGCCGCGTCGGCGTGAGCACCCGGCTGCTCCTCATCGCCACGATCATCGGTTCGATCGGCGGTGTGCTGGTCGGCGCCTGGGGGGCCGTCCGGCAGTACCGGGCATCGGACCGGATCGCCACGCTGGGCTCGTTCTTCATCCTGGCCATGCCGATCCCGGTCATCGCCGTCACGCTCAAGCTGTGGGCGATCGACCTCAACGACGCCGTGGGCTTCAAGCTCATCCAGTACACGAACGAATACGATCCGAATCTCACGGACACCGGCGACATCCTGGTCAGCCGGCTCCAGCACCTGCTGCTGCCCAGCCTGACCCTGATCCTGATCCAGGTCGCGCTCTACAGCCGCTACCAGCGCAGCACCATGCTGGACGTGCTCGGCAGCGACTTCCTGCGCACCGCCCGGGCCAAGGGCTTGTCGCGGCGGGCCGCGCTGATGAGGCACGGGCTGCGCACCGCGGTCCTCCCGGTGGTCCCGCTGCTGGTCTACAACGTCGTCCTGCTCTTCACCGGCGCCACCTTCACGGAGAAGACCTTCGGCTGGCACGGGATGGGCGAGTGGCTCGTCGACTCCATCAGGACGAACGACGTCAACGCGGTCGCCGCCGTGGGCATGTTCACCGCCCTGATCGTCCTGGTCGCCGGACTGCTGTCCGATGTGCTCTACGCGGCGCTCGATCCCCGCGTACGGGTGCGCTGAGCACCACCGCGCCCCTCCGCCGCCCCGATCCCGCGTTCCCAGGAGCCTTCATCCATGGCTGTCCACACCCCCTCCGTCCAGCCTCCCGGCCACGCGCCCACCCCGCCGGCCGATCCGGCCACCCGGCGCCGGGCGAACGGCCGGGCCCGGCTCACCGCCGTCCGCTTCGCCCGCAACCGCCTGGCCCTGTTCGGGCTGGTCATGCTGCTTCTGCTCTTCCTCATGGCCTATGTCTCGCCGTTCTTCTACAAGTGGGACTACACCGAACTCGACTTCACCGCCTTCCAGAAGCCGCCGTCGGCGAGCCACTGGTTCGGCACCGACCAGTCCGGCTCCGACCTCTTCGCGCTCACCGCGCGCGGTATGCAGAAGTCCCTGGTCATCGGCATCCTGACCGGCCTCATCTGCACCTTCGTCGCCGCCGCGGTCGGCGCGAGCGCCGGCTACTTCGGCAGCTGGGCCGACCGCTCCCTGATGTGGGGCGTCGACCTGCTGCTGGTGATGCCCAGCTTCCTGATCATCGCCGTGCTCTCCCCGGCGTTCCAGGGCGCCACCTGGCTGCTCTTCGTGGTGCTGCTGGCGGCGTTCAGCTGGATGATCACCGGCCGGGTGGTGCGCAGCATGACGCTGACCCTGAAGGACCGTGAATTCGTCAAGGCCGCCAAGTACATGGGGGTCCCGGCCCCGGTCATCATCTTCCGGCACATCCTGCCGTCGATGGCCTCGATGCTGATCATCGACGGAACGATCCAGGTCGGCGCCGCGATCATCGGCGAGAGCAGCCTGTCCTACTTCGGCTTCGGCGTGCAGGCCCCCGACGTCTCGCTCGGCACGATCATCGCGACCGGCACGCCCGCCGCCCCGTCCTTCCCGTGGCTGTTCTACTTCCCGGCCGGCTGCCTGGTGCTGATCTGCCTGTCCATCGCCTTCATCGGCGACGGGCTGCGGGACGCCCTCGACCCCAACTCCGCCGGCGCCAAGGCCCGCGCCCCCCGTACGTCCAAGAGCGCCCCCAAAAGCGCCCCCCAAAGCACGTCCACGGAAGGACGCACGTCGTGAGCGAGACCCCCGCCCTCGAGGTCACCGACCTCCACGTCTCCTTCCCGAGCGAGGCCGGGCCGGTCGGCGCCGTACGCGGCGTGTCCTTCTCCGTACGGCGCGGCGAGGTCCTCGGCATCGTCGGCGAGTCCGGCTCCGGCAAGTCCGTGTCCTCCCTCGCCGTCCTCGGCCTGCTGCCGGAGACCGCGGACGTCAAGGGCTCGGTGAAGCTGCACGGCCGTGAGCTGCTGGGGCTGGACGACCGGGAGATGACGAAGATCCGCGGCAAGGACATCGCCATGGTCTTCCAGGACCCGCTGTCCGCCCTGACCCCGGTCTACTCGGTCGGCAACCAGATCGTCGAGGCGCTGCGGATCCACCGGGACCTGGACAAGGCCGCCGCGCGCGAGCGCGCAATCGAACTGCTGGACCTGGTCGGCATCCCCGACCCGCACCGCCGCGCCGACGCCTTCCCGCACGAGTTCTCCGGCGGCATGCGCCAGCGGGCGATGATCGCCATGGCGATCGCCAACGACCCCGAGGTGATCATCGCCGACGAGCCCACGACCGCCCTGGACGTGACCATCCAGGCGCAGATCCTGGACGTCCTGAAGAAGGCCCAGGAGGTCACCGGCGCCGCCATCGTGATGATCACCCACGACCTGGGGGTGGTGGCCGGATTCGCCGACCGGGTCCAGGTGATGTACGCGGGCCGTCCGGTGGAGACCGGCACCGTGGACGACGTCTACTACGCGCCGCGCATGCCGTACACCATCGGCCTGCTCGGCTCGATCCCCCGGCTCGACGACGGCCGGCGCCACGCGCTGACCCCGATCGACGGCAATCCGCCCTCGCTGGTGGACCTGCCGGCCGGCTGCCCCTTCGCGGCCCGCTGCCCGATCGCGATCGACGTGTGCCGGCGCGTCGAGCCCGAACTGACGGTGGGCGAGGGGGGCGACCACCCCACCGCCTGCCACCGCAGCCACGAGTTGCTCGAGGGCGGCCCCCTCGACCCCGCGACCATCTACCCGGTGCCGGAGCTGCCCGAGGCCCCGGCGGCGGGACGGCCCCGCGACGAACGCGTCCCGGTGCTGGAGGTCGACGGACTGGTCAAGCACTTCCCGCTGATGTACGGCGCGGTCATCAAGCGCAAGGTCGGCGAGGTGCGCGCGGTGGACGGCATCAGCTTCGACATCCGCGAGGGCGAGACACTCGGGCTGGTCGGCGAGTCGGGCTGCGGCAAGACCACCACCCTGCTGGAGATCCTCGACCTGCCCTCCGGCCAGTCCGGCACGGTCACCGTCTTCGGCAAGGACATCCGGGGGCTCAAGGGCGCCGACCGCAAGGCGCTCCGCCGCGATCTGCAGGTGGTCTTCCAGGACCCGATGGCCGCCCTCGACCCGCGGATGCCGGTCGGCGACATCCTCGCCGAACCCCTCAGGACCCATGGCTGGTCCCGGGACCGCATCGCCGCGCGGGTGCCGGAACTGCTGGGCCAGGTCGGCCTCGACCCGGACCACGTGGACCGCTTCCCCGCGGAGTTCTCCGGCGGGCAGCGGCAGCGCATCAGCATCGCCCGGGCGCTGGCGCTGGAGCCCAAGCTGGTCGTGCTGGACGAGCCGGTCTCGGCCCTGGACGTCTCCATCCAGGCCGGTGTCCTCAACCTGCTGGACGAGCTCAAGGCGCGCATGGGGCTGAGCTACCTCTTCGTGGCCCACGACCTGTCCGTGGTACGCCACATCGCCGACCGGATCGCGGTGATGTACCTCGGCCGGATCGTCGAACTCGGCTCCGCCGAGGCGGTCTTCGCCGCCCCCTCCCACCCGTACACCCAGGCGCTGCTCTCCGCGGTGCCGCTGCCCGACCCCCGCAAGGAGCGCGACCGCAGGCGCATCCTGCTCACCGGCGATCTGCCCAGCCCCGCGGACGTGCCGACCGGCTGCCGATTCCGCAACCGCTGCCCGAAGTTCGCCTCCCTGGACGAGTCCGACCGCGGCCGGTGCCGCGAGGAGGACCCGGCACCGACCGGCCTGGCCGGCGACCACACCGCGGCCTGCCACTTCGCCGCCGCCGTCACCGTCGTGTGATTTCCCACCCCGCAAGAAGAGAGAGAGTCCGTTGAACAGAACACGTATGTCCATCGCCGTGGTGGCGCTGGCCACGGCGAGCGCGCTGACCCTGACCGCGTGCGGCGAGGGCGGGACGAGCGACACCGCGGTCAAGAAGAACTCGGTGCCCAAGTCCAGCGCGAACAACATCAAGGCCACCGACCGCGACCGGATCAAGCAGGGCGGCACCCTGAACTGGCCGCTGGGCGAGATCGCCGAGAACTTCAACTACAGCCAGCTCGACGGCACCCTGTCCGACGGCCTGGACGTCGAACGCGCGCTGATGCCGATCACCATGATGTCGGACGCGGCGGGCACCGTGACCCCCAACCCGGACTACCTGACCTCGGCGAAGGTCGACGACAGCTCCGGCAAGCAGGTCGTGACCTACGAGATCAACCCCAAGGCCAAGTGGTCCGACGGCACCCCGATGTCCTGGAAGGACTTCGAGGCCAACTGGAAGGCGCTCAACGGCAAGAACGCCAAGTACAAGATCTCCTCCAGCACCGGCTACGAGCTGATCACCAGCGTCGCCAAGGGCAAGGACGACCAGGAGGCGGTGGTCACCTTCTCCAGCCCCTTCGGTGACTGGAAGAGCCTGTTCACCCCGCTCTACCCGGCCAAGGTCATCGGCACCCCGGAGGGCTTCAACACCGGCTACCTCGGAAAGTTCCCGGTCACCGCCGGCCCCTTCAAGTTCCAGGGCATCGACAAGACCACCAAGACCCTGACCGTCGTACGCGACGACGGCTGGTGGGGGAACAAGGCGATCCTGGACAAGATCATCTACCGGGCCCTGGACGCGGACGCCACCCCGGGCGCCTTCGCCAACGGCGAGGTCGACCTCTTCAACGTCGGCCCGGACCCGGCCGCGTACAAGCAGGCCGAGGAGGTCACGGGCGCCGACATCCGCAAGGCGGCCGGCCCCAACTACCGCCACGTCACCTTCAACGGCGCCCGCGGCCCGCTGAAGGACGTCAAGGTCCGCCAGGCCATCATGTCCGCCCTGAACCGGCAGGCCATCGCCGAGTCCGACCTGCAGGGCCTGGACTGGGACGCCAAGCCGCTGAACAACCACTTCTTCGTCACCAACCAGAAGGGCTACAAGGACAACTCCGCCGGCATCGGCGTCTTCGACCAGGCCAGGGCCAAGAGCCTGCTGGACGAGGCCGGCTGGAAGCAGGACGGCGAGTTCCGCACCAAGGGCGGCAAGACCCTGGAGCTGGACTTCGTCATCCCGGCGAACGTCAGCACCTCCGCCAACGAGGGCAAGCTGATGCAGCCGATGCTGAAGGCGGTCGGCATCAAGCTGAACATCAAGTCGGTCCCGCTGCAGGACTTCTTCGACAAGTACGTCAGCACCGGCAGCTTCGACCTGACCGCCTTCTCCTGGCTCGGCACGCCCTTCCCGGTGTCCTCGACCAAGTCGATCTACGCCAAGCCCGTGGGCGACAACATCCAGCAGAACTACACCGGCGTCGGCAGCGACGAGCTGGACGCGGCGATGAACAAGGCCGCCGCGGCCACCGACCCGGCCCAGGCGATCGACGACGCCAACGTCTCGGACCTGCTGATCTGGAAGCAGGCCAACCTGCTGCCGCTGTACCAGCGCCCCGACATCTACGCGGTCAAGAAGAACCTGGTCAACATCGGCGCCTTCGGCTTCCAGGACCTGCGCTACGAGAACATCGGCTTCCTGAAGTAGTCCGCACCGGTTCCCGGCACCGCGTCCGCCCCGTCACCGCCCCGGTGACGGGGCGGACCGGCGTCCGGGGCCGGCCCTTGCCCAGATGGCGCCGCACGAGGCCGTTCACATCGGCCCGGGTGGTGGCGAGGACGACGCAGGCGGCGAGCGTCACGTCCTGGCCGCGCTTGCCGG
>NZ_JBEZXR010000056.1:0-59195 GCF_040638135.1 Streptomyces sp. NPDC026673
CGACGGCCGCCCCGACGGCCGGAGGCCACGAGCACCACGGCGAGGACGAGTCGGCGGCACCCGAGCAGACTCCCGCCACCGGCGTGGTCGCCCCCAGCCCCGCCGGCCAGGCCGGCCGACACGGGGACCAACCTGTGGCCGGCCGGACTCGGCGCGCTAATCGCCGTCGCGGGATTCCTCCTGCTCCGCCCCGCCAAGCGCGGCTCGCACCGCGCCGACGACCCCGCCCACGCCGCCAAGCCGCCCGAACCGTACGCCCGTTCAGCCCGCGAGCCGGTCCGCGGGGGCGCCGCAACTGGCGCAGCCGCGGCTCCGCCGTGACCGTTCCAGCACCGCCCTGACCGGAGCCGGCACCGCGGTACGGAGCGCGGCGTGCACCAGGGGGGCGCCGAAGACCAGTTCGTCGCCCTCGGCCGCGAGCAGCCCGGCCCGCAGGGCGGTCTCCACGTGGACGGCGGCGTCGCGTTCGTCGGCGCCGCTGATCTCCAGGACGTCCCCCAGACGGAACCGGGGGCCCACGAGCGCGGCGTACCGGAGGAACGCGGCGGTGTGGTGGCCGGCCCGGTCCACCAGGGCGAGCGCGGCCTCCACCGGGGCGACCGGCAGCCGCTCGCGTCCGGTGAGGTCCGCGCCGCCCGCTGCCGCGCGGAGCGTCTCGGTGACCAGGCCGGGGCGACCGCCGGTGAGCCGGTGCACGTGCTCGGCGGAGCTCGACAGGCCGCGGCGGCGGGCGAGCTCTCTGACGTCGGTCGCGGGAAGCGGCTCCAGGCAGAGCTGCTCGGCGTGGCCGCCGAGCACCGGGACGAGGTCCTGGGCGCCGTGCTCGGCACCCACGGTGAGGAGGACCAGGACGCGGTGGCGCGGGCCGGCCGCGCCCGCCACCCGCCGGAGGGCCGCCAGGCTCTCTCCGTCGGTGTGCTGGGCGTCGTCGAGGGCGAGCAGCACCGGGCGCCGCGCGGCGATGCGCAGGACGAAGGCGGCGACCGCTTCGACGGCCGCGTCGTCCCCCTGGGGTGCGGCACCGGAGCCGGAGGCGTGGCAGCCGCCCTGGAGCAGGACGTCCAGCTCCGGGAGGAGTCCGCGCAGGGGGCGTTCGAGACCGGCCGCGGCGGCGCGCACCTCCTCCGGCGGGGCGGTGAGGCAGTGAGCGCGTACGGCGCGCACGAGCGCGGGGGCCTCCGGTTCGTGGCCGGGGGCCGGGTGCGCGGTGGTCAGCGCGACGGCCCCGTGGTTCTCGACGTGCCGGCTCAGTGCCGTCAGCAGCGCGGTCTTGCCCATGCCGGAGGCGCCGCGGACCACCACGGCCGCGGGACGTCCGGCGAGGGCGGCGCGCCAGGCCCCGTGCAGCCGGCGGAGTTCGGCGTCGCGTCCCACCAGCCGTCCGGGGGGCACGGTCATGCCCTTCCGGGTCCGGACCGGGGGGCGGGTCAGCAGGCACATCGTCTCGCCGCCGCGCAGCATCGCCTCGTGCAGCGCCGCGGTCCGCGGATCGGGGTCGGTGCCGAGGTCGGCCCGGAGCCTGCGGCGCAGCCGGTCGAAGGTGCGCAGCGCGGCACCGGCCGAGCCCTGTCCGTACTCGGCGGCCATCAGCGCCCGCCAGGCCGGTTCGTCGTACGGGTCGACGGCGATGGCGGCGCAGGCCACGTCGGCGCAGCGGCGGTGGTCGCCGAGCCGGGCGGCGGCGAGCCACGCGGCCTCACGGGTGCGGCGCAACTGCCGGTCGACGGTGCGGAGCAGTTCCTCGGTCCACTCCTCGGCCGGGAACTCCTCCAGCGGCTGCCCTGTGGTCAGCAGATCGAGCGCGCGGCGCACGGCGACGTCGGCGAGGGCGGTCTCCCCCGCGCCCAGGTGGCGTTCGGCCACCGAGGTCAGCCGGGCCGCCTCGTCCAGGTCGACCTGCCAGGCCGTGGTGTCCAGCCGGTAGCCGGAACCCACGCGCTCCAGGCAGGGGCCGGTGAGCCTGCGCAGCCGGCTGACCAGGGAGGCGACGACCTGCTCCGCCGCCGGCGGCGGGTCCTGCGGCCACAGGGTGTCGACGACCTCGCCGAGGGAGACCACGCGGTTGCGCCGGACGCCGAGCAGGGCGAGCAGCAGGGCGGCCCGGCCCCGGGGGATCACGGGGCGCCGTTCGGCCGCCGGATCCAGGAGTTCGAGGGGGCCGATCAACCGCAGGCGGATCGGGCCGGCGGCCCGCGCCGCGTCGGACGCGCTGGTGGTGGATGACATGCGACGGCTCTCTGTTCTACGCGGGCGGCGGGACGTCACCGCCCGCGCTCCACCTTCCGTCGGGGCAGCACCTCGCGCCACCGGACCGCGGGACAGACCCCCCACGCATCGGGACACGCGACGCGGACGCGGTGCCGTGCCGGGACGTCGGGAGGTCGGGGCGCCGGTCACCGGGCACCACGCGGGCCCGGAGGTCAACGAGCCTGCTCCCGCCCGGCGTTCGCGCCCCCGGTACCGGCATCTTCGTGGCCGCCGCACACGCGACGGACGTGGGGGCGGGCCGCGGGCGGGGGCGTCGCGCAGGCGGGCGCCCGCGCTCCCGCGGACCGTCGCCGGGCCGGACGGACACATGACGCCGTGCCCGCGCCCGCCCCTTCGTCCGGCGTCAACACCCCAGCGCCCGGGAGGTGTTCGGGCGCACGCACCACACCCGGCGGACGTCACCGCCGCCTCGTCGGGGGCCGCCCCGGGTCCCGGGCCCGTGGCCGCGTTGGCCGGGGTGTCGCGGGCGGGAGGCGGCCCCGCGGTGTGCAACGCCCGTGCAATACCGGGGCGGATCGTTGCATGTGCGGTCGTCGCCCGGCCGGGTCGCCGATGCCCGGGGGTGCCCGCCTCGTACCGCACGACCAGGAGGAACGGCATGGGCGCACGGGCGCCGGAACCGCGGACGCCGGAGGACGGCGGGCTCCCGCCGCCGCGGCGCGGGGCCCGCTCGCGCGACGCGCGCCGGTCCGCGTGGCTCGCGGAATTCGCCGCGACCGCCCTCCTGCTGTTCGCCATGGCCACCCTGCTCCGGTGGCTGGCCGATCCCGTGGCCCCGCTCGCTCGGGCCGTCCCCTCGGCGGGCGGCCGTCTCGTCGTGGACGCCGTCGTCAGCGGCGCGGCCGTCGGGCTGCTGGTCCTCTCCCCGCTCGGCCGGCGGTCGGGGGCGCACATGAATCCCGCCGTCTCGGTGGCGTTCTGGCTGCTGGGCGCGCTGCCCGGCCGGGATCTCGCGGCCTACGCGGTGGCGCAACTGGCCGGTTCCGTCGCGGGAGTCGCCGCGGGGCGGCTGCTGTGGGGTGAGGCGCTGGCCGGCCCCGGCCCCGACTTCGCGGCCGTACGGGCGGCCGAAGGCGTGCCGTACGCGGCGGTGTTCATGGCGGAGGCCGCCGCCACCGCGCTGCTGCTGGCCGCCGTAACCCATGTCGCCGCCCGGCCGGGTCCGGCCTTCCGGGTGCCGCTGGTGGCCGGTGCGGCCGTCGCGGTGCTGATCCTGCTGACCGGAGGGTGGGCCGGGGGCAGCTTCAACCCGGCCCGCCAGTTCGGCCCGGCGCTCTTCTCCGGCGACACACGGTGGCTGTGGGTGTACGTCCTGGCGCCGCTCGCCGCGGCCGTGGGCTTCGCCGCCGTCCGCTCCCGGATGGTCGGGGTGCCGCCGCTGCCCCGGATGGCGTTCGGGGAGGCGCCGCGATGACCCGTTCCGAGGGTCAGTGGTCCCTTCCGCCGGGCATCGCACCGCGCACGGGGCCGGTTGACACCCCCATCAGGCGCCGCCCGGCGCCCCCGACCCCGGCGTGTCCGCCGCGGCGGGCCTCCACGTCCCCCCCCTCGTCCCACGGGAGAGTGTGCAATGACCGAGACCACGACCCAGACCCGCAGAGCGGTACCCGAACCGCTCATCGCGCTCGGCCTCGCGGCCGGGCCCGTGGTGGCCCTCGGCTTCACCCGGTTCGCCTACGCCCTGCTCCTGCCCGCCATGCGCGAGACGCTGGGCTGGAGTTACGCGGCGGCGGGCGCCATGAACACCGCCAACGCGCTCGGTTACATCCTCGGCGCGGGAACCGCGGCCTGGTGGTCGCGCAGGTTCGGCGCGCGCCGGTCCTTCGTGTGGGGCATGGTGCTCAGCGCGGTCGCGCTGCTGGCGTCCGCCACCACCGGCGGCTTCGTCGCGCTGTCGCTCTTCCGCTTCGTCGGCGGACTCGCCACCGCGGTGACCTTCGTCATCGGTTCCGCGCTCGCCTCGCGGGTGCACACCGGCGGCAGGCAGGCGCGCTCGGCCGTGATGGTCGGCACCTACATGGCCGGCGTCGGCATCGGCGTCGTCCTGTCCGGGATCGTGGTGCCCTCGGCGCTGACCGCCTGGGGTGCCTCCGGCTGGCAGGGCGGCTGGCTCCTCATGGGACTGCTGGCGCTGCTCGCCGCCGGTCCGGCGGCGTGGGCGTCCCGGCGCGTCCCGCCGGCACCCGCGGCCACCGCCGGCAAAGAGCGGGCGAGCCTGAGGTTTCTGACCCCGACCTTCGCCTGGTACGTGCTGTTCGGCGCCGGCTACGTCTCGTACATGACGTTCGTCATCGCCCTGCTGCACAGCCAGGGGCAGGGGACCTGGTCCACCGCGGCGTTCTTCATCGTGCTCGGCGCGGCCTCGGCACTGGCGACGCTGCTGGTGTGGGGCCGGGTGATCGGCCGGCTGAGGGGCGGTCTGGCCCCGGCGGCGGTCTCCGTCGTGGTGCTCGTCGGCGTGCTGCCGGTCCTGCTCTGGCAGGGCCAGGTCGCCGCGATCGTCTCGGCGGTGATCTTCGGCGGCAGCTTCATGGCCGGTCCCACCGCGGTGACCGTCATCGCCCGGCGGATGCTGCCCGCACACGCCTGGACGTCCGGAATCGCCCTGCTGACCGTGGCGTTCAGCGTCGGCCAGGCGGTCGGCCCGCTCATCTCCGGCCTGATGTCCGACTCCTCCGGCGGCATCGCCAAGGGGCTGTGGCTGTCGGTGATCCTGCTCGCCGTCTCCGCCGCGGTCGCCCTCGCCCAGCGCGAACGGACGCACGCCGCCCTGCCGCACCCCGACCACACGGCGGCCCCGGCCGCCCAGCCCGCCCAGGGCCGTTGACCGGCCCGGGCCGAACAGGAAGTCATCTCATGTTCCGACGCATCATGGTCGCCGTCGACAACAGCGGCACCGACCGGCGTTCCGTCCTCACCGCCGCCGAAATGGCCGCGCTCACCGGCGCGTCGGTGCGCGTCCTGCACGTCGACCCGTCCGACGTCGTCTACGACGCCGTCGTCGGCATGGAGGACGACGCGACCGCGCACAAGGTCCTCGACGACGCCGTGGAGGCCCTGCGCGGGCACGGCATCGCCGCCGACGGGGAGCTCGTCGACGGCCTGCTGTCGGACATCGCGGGCGCCATCGCCGACGCCGCGCGCAGGTACGACGCCGATCTGATCGTCCTCGGCCCGCACCCGCGCACGCGCCTGGGGGCCTGGCTCTCGCCGCGGATCACCGACGCGGTGGTGCACCACACGCGCATCGCCGTGCTGCTCGTGCCCGGGATGGAGTGACGTGTCCGGCGGGGCCGGACCTCGGTCCGGCCCCGCACCGATGACGCCGCGGTCGTACGCCGGCGCCGGGCACCCCGCCGTCGGAACCCGGCGCGGCCACCGCGACCCCGAACCACCCCACGGAGACAGAACCATGACCACCACCGCACCCCCGCCGTCCCCGGACCCCGGCAACCGAAGCGGCCCGGACCCGGACAGCGGCACCGGCAGCGCCGTACGGCTCGACCCCTACGCCCGGCGCTTCCTCGACGCGGTGCGGGAGGCGGGCGGCCCGCCGCTGGAGGCGCTGAGCCCCCGGCAGGCGCGGGCCCGCGCTGCCGCCGGGAGCGGCACCCCGGTCGTCCTGCCGCCCGCCGACATCGACGAGCGCGAGATCGAGGCCGGACCGGGCCGTTCGGTGCTGCTGCGGACCGTCCGTCCGCGCGGGGCGCGCGGGCCGCTGCCCGTGGTGGTGTACGCGCACGGCGGCGGCTGGGTGCTCGGGGACCGCCACACCTACGACCGGGCGGTCCGCGAACTCGCCCACGCCTCGGGCGCGGCCGTCGCCTTCGTGGAGTACAGCCGCTCCCCCGAGGCCCGCTATCCCACGGCGCTGCGCGAGGTGTACGCCGCCGTCGCATGGCTGGCGCGGCACGGTGCCGTACTGGGCCTGGACGGGACCCGGCTGGCCGTCGCCGGCGACAGCGCGGGCGCCAACCTGGCGACCGCCGCGGCGATGCTCGCCGCCCGGCGGGGCACTCCGCGCCTGCGCGCGCAGGTGCTCTTCTACCCGGCGCTGGACGCGGGCTTCGACACCCCGTCCTACCGTGAGTTCGCCGAGGACCATTTCCTGACGGAGTCTCAGATGCGTTGGTTCTGGGACCAGTACACGCCCGACGCCACCGCGCGCACCGAGCCGGCCGCGGCGCCCGCACGCGCCGCGGCCGAGGATCTGGCGGGCCTGCCGCCGACGCTGGTCGTCACGGCGGAGGCGGACGTCCTGCGCGACGAGGGGGAGGCGTACGCGCGGGCCCTGCTGGCGGCGGGCGTCGAGGTGACCGCGGTCCGCTATCTGGGCACCGTCCACTCCTTCACCGCCCAGGACCCGCTGGCCGGCAGTCCCGCCGCCCGGGCCGCCACGGCACAGGCGGGCTGGATGCTGCGCCAGGCCCTGGCCGTACCGGACCCGGACCCCGGCCCGCGCCCCGGCCCTGACCCCCGCTGACCGCGGACGCGGTCGCCCGGGCACACAGACGCATCCGAAGAAGGAGCACAGCAATGCGATACCGGCCTGCCACCCCCCTCCCCCGCCTGCCCCGCACACCCGCCGTCCCAGGTGTGGACGGCCACGCCGTCCGGCGGCGGCGTGGAGCCGGCCGGACACCGCGGGTGCCGGGGCCCGGCACGGCTCCCCCGGGCCGCGGTGGCGCGCGGACGGCCTCCGGGGACGCGCGGTGAGCGCGGCGTTCCGGGCCGCCCGGCCCATACCCGCCGAGGCACCCGCGGCCGCCGTCCGGCTGGAGGGCGTCAGCAGGACGTACGGACGCGGAGCCGGTGCCGTCCACGCCCTGCGGGACGTCGACGCGGCGTTCCCGCGCGGGACGTTCACGGCGGTCATGGGCCCCTCGGGCTCGGGCAAGAGCACCCTGCTGCAGTGCGCCGCGGGGCTGGACCGGCCGACCGCCGGCACCGTGCGCCTGGGGACCGCGGACCTCACCCGCATGGGAGAGACGCAACTGGCGAAGATCCGCCGCGAGCGCGTGGGCTTCGTCTTCCAGGCCTTCAACCTGCTGCCGTCACTGACCGTCGGGCAGAACATCACCCTGCCGCTGCGCCTCGCGGGGCGGCGGGCGGACCGCGCCTGGCTGCGGGAGGTCGTCGCCCGCGTGGGCCTCGCCGACCGCACCGGCCACCGGCCCGCCGAGCTGTCCGGCGGGCAGCAGCAACGCGTCGCCGTCGCGCGGGCGCTGGTGACCAGGCCCGACGTCGTCTTCGCGGACGAACCGACCGGCGCCCTGGACCCGGACACCGCCCGCGACATCCTCGGTCTGCTGCGCACGGCGGTGGCCGACCTCGGGCAGACGGTGATCATGGTGACGCACGATCCCGTCGCCGCCGCCCACACCGACGCCGCCGTCTTCCTCTGCGGCGGACGGATCGCCGGGCACCTGGCCGCGCCGACGGCCGACGAGGTCACCCGGCGGCTCTCCGCACTGCGGGGAGCCGCCTGATGGTCACGCTCGCCCTGCGCACGCTGCGCGCCCGCGCCGGAGGTTTCGCCGGCAGCTTCGTCGCCCTGCTGCTCGCCTCCGCGATGCTCGGCACCTGCGGCATCCTGCTGGAGTCGGGACTGCGCGCCACCCCGCCCGCGGAGCGCTACGCGGGGGCCTCGGTCGTCGTCTCCGGCCGCGACCGCGCCGACCTCACGGTGCACACGGCCGGCGGCAAGGACCGCATCGCGTCGCAGCCGCTCGGCGAGCGGGTGCGTGTGCCGGAGCGGCTGCGCGAACGGGTCGCGGCCGTGCCCGGCGCGGAGCGCGCCGTGGCCGACATCGGTTTCCCCGCCCGGATCGTCGGCGGCGGGAAGGCGGGCGACGGACCGCCCCCGCTGGGGCACAACTGGTCCGGCGCCCGGCTGGGGCCCTTCACCCTGGTCTCCGGACACGCGCCGCGCGCCGCCCATGACGTCGTACTCGACGAGGACCTGGCCCGGCGGTCCGGCGCCGGCGCCGGGGACGCGGTGACGCTGGCAACCCGGTCGGGCCCCGGGCGGTACCGGGTCACGGGCGTGGTGGAGCCGGGGCCCGGCGTACGGCTGGCCCGCCAGTCCGTGCTGTTCTTCGCCGACGCGACCGCCGCACGCCTCGCGGGCCGCGCGGGCTCGGTGGACGCCGTCGGCGTACCGGCCGGGCGGTCGGGCCCCGACCCCGACAAGTTGGCGGACCGGATCAGGACCACGCTGGACGATCCCTCGCTGTCGGTGCGCACCGGTGACGGGCGCGCCCGGGCGGAGTTCGTCGACGTCGCGACGACCGGCTCGACACTGACCCTGCTGGCCGGCTCCTTCGGCGGAACGGTCTTCCTCGTCGCCGCCTTCGTGGTGGCGAGCACGCTCTCCCTGTCCGTGCGGCACCGCGCACGCGAGATGGCCCTGCTGCGCGCCGTGGGCGCGACACCCGGCCAGGTACGGCGCATGATCGGCCTCGAGGCGACGGGCCTCGCGGTGGTCGCGGGCGTGCTCGGCTGGCCCCTGGCACCTGCCGTGGCGCGCTGGATGCGCGACCGCTTCGCGGGGCACGGCATCGTCCCGCCCGACTTCGAGCCGGTCGTGGGGCCGCTCCCGGCCGCCGGCGCGCTGGTCGTCACGGTGCTCACCGCCCTGGTGGCGGCACTGGCGGCGTCGCGCCGGGCGAGCCGCGTCCGCCCGGCGCAGGCCCTCGGTGAGGCGGCCGTGGAACGTCCCGCCCTCGGCCGGGGCCGCGCGATCACCGGGGCGGTGCTGCTGGCACTGTCGCTGGGCGCCTTCGCGACCGGGCTCGGCCAACGGGGGGACCCGGCCGCGCTGGCCCATCTCGCCAACACCCTGGTCCTCCTGCTGGTGATCACCATCGCGGTGCTCGGCCCGGCCGTCGCACGCCTGGCGATGCGGCTGCTCGGCCCCCTGATGCGCCTGTCGCGGGTCAGCGGCCATCTGGCGGCGGCGAACAACCGGGCCAACGCCGTCCGGCTGGCGGGTGCCGTGACCCCCCTGGTGCTGGCGGTGTCCTTCGCCGCCACCGTGGTGTTCGCGCAGACCACCGCCCTGGACGCGGCCGCCCGGCAGACCCGGGCCGGCACGGTCGCCGACCATGTCCTCACCTCGCCGTACGGGCTCCCTCCCGAGCTGGCCGAACGGGCCCGCGGCCTGCCCGGCGTGACGGCCGCCACCGCCGTCGTACGGTCCAAGGTCGTCGCCCGGAGCCGGCAGCTGGGCAGCGAGTCGGCGGTCTCCCTGTCCGCCCAGGGCGTCTCGCCCCGGGGGCTGCGGCACACCCTCGACCTGGACGTCCGCGAGGGCAGCGCCGCGCGGCTGCGCCCGGGGACCGTCGCCGTCAGCACCACGGCGGCCTCGTCGTTGGACGTCGGCCTCGGGGACACCGCCGAACTGCGGCTCGGCGACGGCACGCCCGTGAAGGCCGAGGTCGTGGCGGTGTACGGGCGCGGCTTCGGCTTCGCGGACGTCACCTTCGCCCATGAGCAGTTGCTGCCCCACACCACGGCGGGCCTGGACGCCTCCGTCCTGGTGCGCGCCGCCCCCGGGCCGTCCGGCGCCCGGGTTCCCACGGAGCTGGCCGCGCTCGCCGGGCGGTATCCCGGCACCGGCGTCGAGGACCGGCTCGCCCGCCATGACCGGCCGGCGGAGCAGGAGGCGAACGCGTGGGTGAACTACCTGCTGGCCGGCATGGTGATCGTCTACACGGGCATCACCGTAGTGAACACTCTGGCCATGAACACCTCGGTCCGCCGCCGCGAATTCGCGCTGCTGCGGCTCGCCGGCGGCACCTCGGGGCAGGTGCGGCGCATGATGCGGTGGGAGAGCGGGGCGGTCGTCCTGACCGGTGCCGGCCTCGGCACCGCGGCCGCCGCGCTGCCGCTGGTGCTGGTCGCGTACGCGCTGACCGGCTCGCCCGTGCCGCATGTGCCGGTGCCGGCCTACGCGGCGATCGCCGGCGGGACCGGAGCGCTCGCCTTCGGCGCGGCGCTCGTGCCCACCTGGCTGTTGCTGCGCACACGGCCGGTCACGGCCGTCGGAACGAAGGAATGAGAGTGACCCCCGCGTGAACCCGCACAAGCCCTCCGGAACCTCCGCCGCCCCGCCGCACCGCGTCCTGGTCCTGCTCTTCGACGGGGTGCAGCTGATGGACGTGACCGGTCCGCTGGATGTGTACGCGGCGGCGAACGAGTACGGCGCGCACTACGTGATGAGCACCGTCTCGCCGGACGGCGCTCCCGTGACCACCACCGCGGGACTGCGGCTCATGCCGGACCTGGCCCTGGACGAGGTGGACTTCGCCGTCGACACCCTGGTCATCCCCGGGCGCCCCGACTGGTGGGCGGCGGTCGCCGACAGCGCGCTCGTCGAGGGCATCACCCGGCTCGCCGACCGCTCCGGCACCGTCGCCTCGGTCTGCGCGGGAGCGTTCCCGCTGGCCGCGACCGGGCTGCTGAACGGCCGGCGGGCCGCCACGCACTGGCGGCTGGCGGACGACCTCGCCGCCCGCTACCCCGAGGTGGAGGTGGACTGCGACGCGATCTTCGTACGGGACGGCCGCTTCATCACCTCGGCGGGCATCAGCGCGGGGATCGACCTGACGCTGTCCCTGGTCGAGTCCGACCTCGGGCCGGACATCGCCCGCAAGGCCGCCAAGTTCCTGGTCGTCTTCATGGCCCGGCCGGGCGGGCAGTCGCAGTTCAGCGTGCGGCAGAGCCCGCGGCACCCCGCGCACTCGGTGCTGCGCGAGGTGCTCGACCAGGTGGCCGCCGATCCCTCGGGGGACCACAGCCTGCCCGCCATGGCGGCCCGGGCGGGGGTGAGTTCACGTCATCTGACCCGGCTCTTCCGCACCGAGACGGGCGGCACGGCGGCGGAGTACGTGGAACGCGTCCGGGTCGAGGCCGCCCAGGCGCTGCTGGAGGCGGGCAACGACGCCCTCGACACCGTCGCCCGGCGCGGCGGCTTCGGTTCGGAGGAGACCATGCGGCGGGCGTTCCGGCGCCGGCTGGGCGTCAGCCCGGGCGCGTACCGCGACCGCTTCCGCACCACCCGGCCGCACGGCACCTCCGGGGAGTGAGGGGTCACTCGGGCCAGGGCGACCGGAGGATGGTGTCCACGAAGTTCCCGCGCACGTATCCGGGCACGAAGCGCTCCAGGACGTCGGCCTTGACGTTGCCGAAGGTGGTGTCGGGGCGCGACGCGATGCCGTGGGTGAACTCCTTGAGGATGTTGTTCTTGAAGTCGGGCCGCGGGTGGACGGCGACGACCGCCTCCCGCTGCTCCGGCGTGATCTCGTCATATCCAAAGCCGAGGACGTCGACCTCGACGCCGGAGGTGACCAGCGCGATCTCGGGCGCCATGTGCCAGGGGATCTCGGGGGTGGTGTGCAGGGCGATCGCCTCCCACACCACCCGCGCGCGTTCCTCCGGGACGCCGTGCTCCAGCAGGAAGCGGCGGGCCTCGTCGGCGCCGTCGATCTCGAAGCGCTGGTCCGTGCGGGCGTAGGTGTCGGTCAGTCCGAGGTCGTGGAAGAGGGCGCCGACGTACAGCAGCTCGGGGTCGACGTCCCATCCGCGGTTGCGGCCGCGTATCGACGCCCAGAAGAACACCCGGCGGGAGTGGTGGTAGACCACGGGGTCGGCGGCCTTGCGCACCAGTTCCGTCGCCTCCCGCACGAGCCGGGTGTCGGGCACCTCGATGTCCGCGATGATTTCAGCCACGTCGAATCTCCTGACAGGTTTCCGGGTTCCGCCGGCGCCCGGACGGCGCTCGGCACCGATGGGTCCATCGTCGGACGCGGCGGCGGACCCCGCCGGATGCCGGACGGACGCGCGGCCCTCGGAACGGGACACGCGTCCGGCCGGCCGTATCCGGCGGGGCGGGGGGTCAGGTCGCGTCGGCGAGTTCCGCGATCACCTGAGCGTGGCACGGTTCGGGCACGCACCAGCAGCCCAGCCTGCGGCCGCGCAGCGCGGGCAGCATCGCGAGCAGGTCGGGGCGGCCCAGCAGGTGGGCGCGGTACTTGTCGAGGACCTCCTGGCGGGTGCCGTCGCGCCCGGGCCGGTAGGGACTGGCCAGCGGGGAGCCGGCCAGCCGCCAGCCGCCGCGGTGCATCGGGCGGCCCACGTAGACGACGTCCGCGTAGTCGGGGTCGCCGAGGTGGCCCTTGAGATTGACGACGGTGGTCTGGGGCCCGTTCGCGCTCATGTCCTTCTCCTTCCCCGGTCCGGGGCGGCGGCGGCCGTCACGGGAGTTTCGCGGCGAGGACGTCCACGGGACGGATGTCCGGGGGCGTGCTCAGCATCGTCTTCGCCGCCTCCATGAGGGCGGCGGCGATGCGGCCCTCCAGGTGGCCGGTGCGGCCCGCTTCGTCCTCGAAGGTGTCGAAGACGCCGAAGGTGGTGGCGTCCTCGCGGAACGCGTACCAGGTGACCGTGTGCTCCTCCTCCCGAGCGGCGGCCAGTGCGTCGCGCAGCAGGGCCGCGACCTCCTCGGCGTACTCGGGCCTGGCCTCGATACGGGCCAGCAGGCCGATCTTCGTCATCGTGTGCTCCGTCTTGGTGGTCGTGCGGTGGTGGACGTCGTCCGGCCGGACAACGGAAAACCTATGCCGCGCGGCACGGCTCACCCAGTGTCGGAAACGACGCGTTCGATATCGTTTCCGTCATGGATGTGGCAGTGGTGGCATACGACGGTGTCTTTGACTCCGGCCTCTCGGCCGTCCTCGACGTGCTCGAGGCGGCCAACGCGATGCGCGGCGAGCTTCCGCAGCCGCCGCCCGCCTGGAACGTGACGACGGTCGGCCCGCGCCGCCGGGTGCGTACCGGCGCCGGCCACACGGTGGCGACGGCCCCCGCCGCCGAGGCCGAGGGGGCGGATCTGGTGCTCGTGCCCGCTCTCGCGGAGCGGCGGCCGGACGCCCTGGTCGAGCGGGTGTCGGGCCGCGGTACGGCCGCGGTGCGCCGTCTGGTCGCGGCGACGCGCGAGCGCGGCACTCCGCTCGCCTCGGCCTGCACCGGCACCTTCCTGCTCGCGGAGTCCGGGGTGCTGGACGGGCGGCGCGCGACGACGAACTGGTGGCTGGCCCCGGTCTTCCGGCAGCGGTACCCGGCCGTCACGGTGGACGAGACCCGCATGGTCACCAGTTGCGACGGCGTCACGACGGCGGGCGCGGCCTTCGGGCACGTCGACCTCGCCCTGGCGGTGGTCCGCATGTCCAGCCCGGCGCTGGCGGATCTCGTCGCCCGCTACCTGGTCGTCGACGAGCGTCCGTCGCAGTCGGCCTACACGATCCCCAGCGCGCTGGCCCAGCACGATCCGACGGTGGCCGCGTTCGAGCGCTGGGTGCGGCAGCGGCTGGAGGAGCCGATCGGCATCGCGGAGGCCGCCCGCGCCCTGGGGGTCGGCGAGCGGACCCTGCAGCGGGCCGTGCGCAGGGTGCTGGGCGTGTCCCCGGTCCGTTTCGTGCAGGACCTGCGTGTCGAGCAGGCCACGCACCTGCTGCGCACGACCGACCTCCCGGTCGAGGTCGTCGCCCGGCGCGTCGGCTACGAGCACGCCAACACCCTGCGCGTCCTGCTCCGCGACCGCGCGGGCACGACGGCGGGCGCCCTCCGGGGCCGCTGAGCCCGCGGCGCCCGGGGAACCGTGCACTGGTGTCCTGAGTCGTTGATTCGGTTCAGATATCCGGCGAGGCGTTCGAAGATTGCGTCTGCGGTTTTCATCCAGGCGAAGGGCTTGGGGTCGTCGTTCCGGGTCTGGATCCAGGTGCGGATGTCTTTCTCCAGGACCTGGTTGATGTTCTTGCGAACGTCTCGCCGTATCTGCTGGGTCGTCAGCAGTGCGAACCACCGCTCGGCCTGGTTGAGCCAGGAACTGCTGGTGGGAGTGAAATGGACGGTCATGTGGGTGCACGCTTCGTCGCAGATCAGGTGGACGTCCACGAACCGACCCCGCCACCGGTTGATGGTACGTGCCTCCACATTCAGCAGGGCAGCCACATCCTTGTTCGACTACCTGCTCGCGCACTCCAGCACGATCCGGCACCGCAGGGCCAGAGCCTGCGAAGACGTCCGGCCCTGGCGAATCAGGTCAATGTCTCGCGCTCAACGTCGGTCAGTACCAGCTCAACCTCCGGCCGTCCCGTCCTCGCCATCCGACCATCGTGCCGAACCATCACGGACTTACGCAGCGGATCAACGACTCAGGACGCTATCCGGCAGCGCCCCCTGGAGCACTGCCCGAGGCCCGCCGCATGAGGGCGGACTTGACCTCCGGCGAGGAACAGTGTTCCGCCTCCGTGTGGTCTAAGTGCGGCCACAACGCTTGGAGCCCTTCCGGTGCCTCGTCCCCGAGCACGCCGTCCGGCTGGTTCCGGACCGCCTCAGCCAGGATGAGGTGCGCGTGATGACGGACCGCATCCCGCTCGTCGGAGTCGACCTCCGCATGGATCTCCAACTGTACGGCTCGGTGCATCCGCAGCGTCTGGGCCCGCCTGTCCACCTCTAGCAGCCCACTACGGCCCGCCTCCTGGAGAACGGGCATGAATCTCAACGGATCGGCCCGGTCGACGCGGCCCGCCCACAACACTCCCGCCAGGGTCTCGCTGCGAACCAGCGCGTCCAGTGGCAGCGGAGTCGGAGCGAGCTGGCTGCACAGCCACAGCAGGCGGACTGCGGCCGGGGACACCTCACGAAGACCGGCGAGGGCGACCCGGCAGCAGGCCGTGACCGGCGACGCCGACTCTGCTCCGGCTCGCGCCAGTTCGCGGACGTAAGTCACCGCGGATGTCTCCGTCTCCCTCAGCCAGGTTGCGGCCTGGGCGACGGCGAGCGGCATGTCCCCCACCGCCGAGGCCACCCGATCCGCGTCCGGCTCACCCAGCCCGGAGACCCGCCCGCGCAGCAGTTCGACGCTCTCCTCCCGGCTGAAGGCGCCAAGCTGAACAGTCTCTATGCTCTCTGCCCAAGACGCGGAGCGGGAGGTGATCAGTACTCGGCCAGCGCCAGACGGCACCAGCCCGGCCAACTCGCCGGGACCGCCCGCATCGTCGAACACCAGCAGCCACCTGTCGTACGGACGGCCGGCGGTGAGTGCCTCGACCACCCGGGCGCAGGCCGCGTCGGCTCCGTCCAGCAGCGTGCCGGGCCACAGCGCCTCCGCGAGCCGGGCGAGCGACGCCGTCGCCGCGTGCGCCGTGCCGGCCGGTATCCACCAGACGAGGTTGTAGTCGGCCCGGAACCGGTGTGCGTATTCGACCGCGAGCCAGCGTCGTCCCGCACCGGGGAGCCCGCCGTCCGGGAGCACCACCACCGACCGGCTGACCGCGAGGCTGTCGTGCAGGCGGTCGAGCACCAGGTCACGTCCTACGAAAGCGGTGTCCCGGCCGGGCACCCGCCACACCACCGGCTGCCGCGCCGGGAACCTCGGACGGGCAGGATCGAGCACCCCGTCCAGCGAGCCCGGTTGATCGAGGGCCTGGAGCACCGCCGCCGCGGCACCCGCCTCGTCCAGCCCGGTCAGGTCGACCGGCACGAGACCGGCCAATCGCGTTGGCAACACCACCGGCTCGACCATGACGGGCACCACTCGCGCGACTCCGCCCGGCGTGCCGCCCGAACCGTCCGCGGCAGCCGGCATGGTGCGGGAACGCGGCGAGCCCAGGAAATTGGGCGAGACCGCGACGACGGCCGGAGTCCCGGAGGGGGCGCCCGAGTCCGGCGGCAGCACCTGAAAGCCCGCGCTGCGCAGCGCCCAGCCGATCCACTCCGCCCACAACCGGTCTGCGGGAACGTGCGCCAGCACAACGGGCACCGCCCGCGTCGGAACAGGCAGGGTGAAGGAAGCCAGATGCCGCCTTCGCAGACTCTCGTCGAGCACCGGCAACCGCTCGACCAGACCGTCCGTGATCGCCGATGTGAGCCGCTCGTAGGCGGTCAGGAGGCTGCCCGGTTCACCCGAGACGTCACCGAAGACGGCGAGGATCTCCTCGCACCCGTACTTCGGTTGGTCGGGGATCGCGACTTCCGCCCAGTACCGGTCGGCGGCCGCGCCCGACAGACCCGACGGCAGGCCCTCGAAGGAATTCCTCGCGCGCTGCCGTCCGGCCGCGAGCTTCGACGTGTCGGGCCCGCCCACTCGCATGGGCACGGGCAGGATCCGGATCTCCCAACCGGGAGAGTTGTGACCGATGTACCGGGCCGTCCTGGCCGCTCCCTCGATGCTCTGGATATTCAGGGTGAAGCAACTGACCAGCACGTCAGGCAAATCCACGGTGCAGATCTCGACGGCGTTGCTCAGACCGGTACGGCTGTCGATCAACACGTAGTCGTAGTTGCGCTGCATGTCCTCGCGCAACGCGCTGAGAAACGGGCCGCCGACGTAATCCCAGGAGAGAGAGGCCAGCGTGTCCAGATACTCCGCGTTCTGCCGTCCGGCTGACAGGAAGTCCAGGGAACCGCCACCCGGGAAGGCCCACTCGACCGACAGAGCATGCGGGCGCACCCGGGCAGTATGGGTGTACAGGTCCCTGCCCCTCGGCCCGCGGCCCCTGGCCAGTACGGCGTGATCGGCGAAGAGATCGACGATTCCGGTCGTGGAGCCCAGCGCGGCGGGAGGCAGGAACGGGTGGAAGTAGTGGTGCAGTCCCGGGGCTTCCAGATCCCAGTCGCAGGCCAGAACTCGATGGCCGTTGGATGCGAGGATCCAGGCGATGTTGGCGACGGCCATGGTGCGGCCCACTCCGCCCTTGTACGAGTAGAAGGTGATGATGCGTCCCTCACGGCCTCCGGTCACCGTGCGCCTCCTGCTCGTGCCTCGTCCCAGCCGCGGGTTCGGGACCATCGGCTTGGAAGGAGGGCCGTCTCGGTGGTCTGGTCGGCGGGTGGGACGGGGCATGCGTCGCGAACTGCGCACTCATCGCCTTCGCGAGCTTCGGGAAGACCTCGCTGAACATCTCCGCCGTGGACAACCCCGTGACCGCGGCCCGGGAGACGGCGCGGCTGCGCCTGGTCATGACCGGCGCCACAGTCTCCAGGTCAGGTGGGTCGGGATCCTCCTCGTCCGGCACACCGGGTTCAGGAGGGCTCCCGGGGACCACGGCCCCGACCCATGGAGGGACACCGGAGTCTAGGGCCGACAGGCGTTCGCGCCGCTCCGGTTCGCGCAGCGCCCCCCGGTCCACCAGAAGTACCGCAGGTCCGGAAGAAGACCCGCCGGTCAGCAGATCATCCGGCGACACGTCGTCGAACGACAAGACGGTCGCCCGGTAGTCGAGGTTGCGGGCCAGGTAGGCGGCGAATTCGGCGAGCGGCCGTGCGTGCTCGTACGGATTCCATTCCTGCACGGCGGACTTGTCACCACCGCGGCTACCGCCCTCCCCCCGGGAGGAGACAATGACGATCCTCAGTGTCCGCTCCTCGCCGGACGCGCCGAAGGCGCTCGGCAATGTGTCGAAGGACGGGCGGCGCCCGGGAGCCAGTGTCGTCTCCTCCGCGACCTGCACGATCCGTTTCGCCAACAGGTAGACAGCCCTCTCGTACTCATTGCGGAGGTAGTTCAACTTGATGAGCCCGTAGAAGCCCTCCTCGGCGTAGTCGGCTCCGAAGCCGCTGTGGTTGAACTGCAGTGCGGCCGCGGTGACGGGCAAGTGAGCCGGGTGTACCGGCACCCACAGGGCGGGCACGATCGGCGCCACCTCGCCGAACGAGCGGGCCGTTTGCAGCGCCATGCGCTCGGAGAAGGCGTACCACTCCCGGCCACACATATCACTTCTGAAATAGCGCGGGGAATACAGGGGAACGAACACCCGACAGGTCGCCAGCGCCTCCGTCAGCCGTTCGTCCCAACCCTCGCCGACGGTCGCGGTCCGGTCTAAGAAGCCCACGGGGGAACCGACGGGCTCAGCCGTCAACTGCAGAATGTGATCGCACAGATCGCGGAAGAGCCGCCACACCCACATGTCCGGATCCACGTCGCCCTGGCCACCGTGCTTCGGCGTGTGGGCATAACTGAGGAAGAAGTAGGGCGCCCTGTTGTAACCGCGCGGATCGTCCATAGGTGACGCCCCCTCGTCTCGGCGACCGGCCCAGGTCACAAGCTCCTTAGAAACATGCCGAGTTCCAGCATGTCCACCTGGTCATAATCCCCCGGATGCACCACGACCGTGAGGGACTTACACACGACGCTTTCCCGCGACCTGGTGACGAATGACAACAGGATGAGTTTCAGCAGCGCCATGTGGTCCATGCTGTCGATGCGGGCCAGGCCCGCACCGATGACCGGCATGGCGATCGGCTCCCGCCGCCCGTGCAGATGGACGGCTGTCCACAGCTGCCAAAGGGTGTGCCAGAGCTGGTCCGCCCCGGAGGAGATGACCAGGTCGTTGCCCATCCGCCCGTAGGCGGCGCAGAAGAACCGTCGGCCCGGCCCATACAACACCGCGACGGTCCCCACGGGATAACGCACCAGCTTGCCGGCTTGCTTCGCTGACCGCTCCTCCAATCCCGCTGGGGAGACCCCGCCGAGCGCCACGGCGAGGTCGTCGTCCAGGCGTGCGAGGTCTCCAGCGTAGACGCGGTGCAGGAACTGCCCTTGGACGCTTCGCCGGACGATCAGCCGCTCGTCACGCGTGTCGGTGTCGAAGACGTCGTTGAATCCGACGACCAGGTGCGACTCGCGGTCGAAGAGGTCGCCGACCTGCACCGTCACGGTAAAGCCCGGTCCGGTGAACTCGCGGCTGACCGTGGATCGCGGCCAGGACCGCAGCACTCCGCCGACCGTGGCCAGCCCGGCGATACCCAGCAACGCCGGCCAGCGCGGCAGAGCACTGTCCGGCCAGAACGCCAAGTACAGCTGGGCGGCTCCGGACAGCAGACCGAATTGCACGGCCCACTCGCGAGCCAGCAAGCGCAGACCCTGCGGCGTGCGGAGGAGTATGCGCAGGCTGTGGCCGATCACCGCTCCCTCCGCCCCCTGTCCAGGGGCGAGAGCTGTGACTCTCCGCCGGACGCCGGTCCCTCGACGCCTTCGGCGGGCGCCAGGCTCACATCGTCGAACAGGCCCTTGAACGGCGTCCGCCGGGGGTTGTCCGGACTCAACGCCCGCACCGCCCGTTCCAGATCGGTGATCCTGTTCACTTGCTCCCTGATCAGGAGCAAAAGATCGTCCAAGATCTCCTCTGCGGGCCGCGGCGGCGGCGCCTCGGACTCCTCCCCGGCTGCGGAGCGCTCGGCGATCTCCTGCAGACCCGCATGCATCCTGGGCCAAATCATCTGGAAGAGCTCGTCAATGGCGGCCTCGTCCGCCACCGGCTCGCATTTGGCGTTGATCGCCTTGACCATGGCCAGCACATCGCCCTCGGACTCCGCCACCACGGCCTGGAACTGCTGCAACGGGCTGTCGACCAGATCCCGCGGCGTCGTGGCGTCGAACAGGAACGGGATAACCTTGCCCTCCGAGACCTGACGCGACAGCGCCCCGGACTCGAAGTTGATCCAGGGCGCGTCACGGTTCGACCGATTGACGCAAACGATCCCGAACGAGCAGCCTTCCAGCTGTTCGGCGATCCGCTGCAGGCCGCGGTCCCCCTTTCTGATGTCCTCGGAGGAGACGAACGGCTTGATCGACGCGTTGAACCGCGGCAGCCATTTGTGGAGCAGCTTGGCGCACTCCCTGGCGGGCTCACCCGACCAGCTCAGAAAAATCTTCAGCACGTGTGCCCCCGGCCCCCGCCCGCCCCGTCCGTCCCCAAGGGCTACCCGCACCGCGCGCCGACTACTCAGGCTTCCCGGGAGCGCGTGACTACTCGCACACTCCCCGCAACCGCACCCTGCTTCTTTCCATGGCTCCACCGGCAGGGGGGGGTGGAGGCCCTCGCCGGCCGCTTCGGCGGGGACGGCGTCCGGCTGGTCGTGGCGTTCGCCTGACGCGCGGCGGTTCCCCGCCATGGACGTGATCGGCGGGTCAGGGCCGGAGGTAGCGCAGGACGCCGAGCATGGCGTCCTCGGGGAGTTCCTCGGCGGGGTCGGCGACGCAGGCGTCGAGCCGTTTGCGCAGGGCGTCCGCGTCGAGGCCGGTACCGATCATCACCAGGCGGGTGGCCCGGGACTCACCGCGGGTCCACGGGGAGGGCAGGAAGCGCAGGAATCCGCCGACGACGTGCAGCGTGTACTTCTGCCGGTGGGCCGGGGCGGCGAAGCGGACGAAGCCCTTCATCCGGTACAGCCCCTCGGGCCTGTCGTCGAGGAAGTCCATCAGCCTGCGCGGGTGCAGCGGCGCCTCGGAGACGAACTCGACGCTCTCGTACGCCGCGTGGAGGTGGCCGCTGTGGTCGCCGTCCGCGTGCTCGTGACCGTGGCCGTCGTCCGCGAACAACTCCTCGAACGACAGCTGCCGGGCTTCCGCCTCCTCCGCGGCCCGCGGCCGGGGGTCGAAGAGCAGGGCGGGGTCGACGCGGCCGTGGGCGGCCTCGACGACGGGTGTACCGGGTGCGGCGGCCGCCAGCGCGTCGCGGACCCGGTCGCGATCGGCGGCGCCGACCCGGTCGGTCTTGTTGAGGACGACGAGATCGGCGGCGCGCACATGGCGGTCGAGTTCGGGGTGCCGGGCGCGGACCGCCTCGAACTCGGCGGCGTCGACGACCTCGACCAGCCCGCCGTAGGTGATCGCCGGGTCGGTGCTGGCCAGCAGCATGCGGATCATGCCCTGGGGTTCGGCGAGACCGCTGGCCTCGATGACGATGACGTCGATGCGGGCCTGCGGCCGGGAGAGGCGGGCGAGCATCTCGTCCAACTCCGCGGCATCCACGGCGCAGCACAGGCAGCCGTTGTCGAGGGCGACCATGGAGTCGACCTGGCCGGCGACGGAGAGCGCGTCGATGTTGATGCTGCCGAAGTCGTTGACGATCGCGCCGATCCGGGTGCCGCCGCTGCTGCGCAGCAGGTGGTTGAGGAGCGTGGTCTTCCCCGAGCCCAGGAATCCCGCGAGGACGACGACCGGAATCCGTTGCTTGGCCAAGGCTTCCTCTCCGGGTACGGGCTGCCGGCCACTCATCGTAAGCCCCGCGCGTCGCCCGGCGCTTCGTGCGGGTGAGCCGGGGGCCCGGCAGAACCTCGGCGGCGGCCGTGCGGTCGTCCGCGGCGTCCACGCAGACGGCCGTACGACGGAGGAGGCGCCCTTGGCGGAGCGGGAGGCGGACCGCGGGGCGGTGCCGGTGTACGTCGCGGCGGAGGGCGAGGAGACGGCGTACCGCACCGTCGGCCTGATCTCCGGGCGGCATCCGGCGACGGAACCGCGGGTGCGCCGCGCCCACGGGGGCCAGGTCGCGTACCCGCTGCTGGCGCGCCGCACCCACGGGGGCCGGGTCGCGTACGCGCTGCTGGCGCGCCGCACCCACGGGGGCCAGGTCGCGCACGCGCCGCGGGCCCGGACGCTCCACGTGCCGGGGGATGACCAGGACCGGGTCACACCGGGACCACGCCAGGTCCTGGCGTGGTCCGTGGGTGGCGGGCCCGTTCGCCGGTCCGGTCGAGCGGCCTCGGCGAGCCGGCCCGCACGGCGCGGGTGGCGTGCGGCGTGTCCTAACCGAACTCGCCCTCGCGCACTCCGTCCCGGAACGCGGCCCACTCACTCGCGGTGAACCGCAGGGGCGGCAGGTCCGTGTTGTCGGAGTCGCGGATCGCGACGGCTCCTTCGCCGAGGTCCGCGACCTCGACGCACTCCGGCAGATAGCCGCTCTTGCTGCTCTTGACCCAGCGCGCCGCCGTGAGGTCGCGCGCGTACAGTTCGGCCTTTCCCTCTCGCATCGGAACCTCCGTTCGATGCTCGATCATCTGTTCCCATCCCACTCTCGTCCCGCCCCTCCCGTATCGCAAGGGGCCAGGTGGGAGCCGCGCCGGGGCCGCCGAACCGGCCCGGCACCCCGGTCGGCACCCCGGTCGGCATTCCGCTCGGCACTCCGGTCCGGCGCGCGACGGGGCCCGCCCCGCCGGACCGCGGCCACGTCGGGGCGAAACCCGGACGCGGTCAAGTGGCGGAGCGGGGGCGCCTGTTGACGCGATGTCGCGACCCGGTCGCGCCCTGTCGCGAAACGCCGGAACGGGGCAGTATCGAACACATGGCGGCGTCATCGGGGTGCGATGTCTGCGGGCGGGAGGACGACACCGTCCGCGACTGCGGCATCCGCCATCTCCCGCTCGCCGTGTGCGACATGTGCTTCGCGGACATGGCGCGGGCCCGGCGCGGCCCGCTGCCGCGCCCGCTGGACGGCGGAGAGGTGATGGCCGCCGTGCTGGAGGCGCTGCACCAGGACAGCGGCCGCTCCTCCTGAACGAACCCGGTCGAACGAACCCGGTCAGCGGGCGGCGGGGGGATCGGCGAAGGTCGACGGCAGCACGGCCCTGGCGCGTCCCGCGCCGACCGGCACCGGACGGGCCCGCTCCGGGTCGGCCGCGGACAGCCCCTCGGCGCGCAGCGCCACTGCCCGTACGGGGGCGCCGTGCGGGCCGAGCGCCTCGTGCATGGCGTAGGCGGCCTCGGCGAGCTCGCCCGGGTCGCAGGTGGGTTCCGGCAGCGTGCGGCTGCGGCTGACGGACGAGCCACCGGCGAGCCGGACGGTCAGGGTGAGACCGGTGGCCGTGCGGCCGGTGCTGCGCAGCCGGTCGCCGAGCCCGAGCCCGAGTTCGAGGACGGCACGGCTCAGGGCACCCCGGTCGGTGGCGTCGGCGGTGAAGAGGCGGTCGGCGGCGAGCGAACCGGGTGGGTGCTCGGGAACGATCGGGGCCGGGTCGAGGCCCTGCGCGCGTTCCCACACGCCGCGCCCGGGAACGGCGCCCAGGATCGCCTGGACGTCCGGCAGCGGCGCGGCGGCGACCTTGCCGACGGTGTCCAGCCCGGCCGCGATCAGTATGCGGACGGCCTCGGGGGCGACCCCGGGGAGGGCCGCGACCGGCTGGGGGCGCAGGAACTCGGCGACGGCCCGCGGATCGGAGTCGACCGCGCGGATCCGGCCGACGAGGACGTCGCAGGCGGCCATGGCGGCGACCGTACGGCTGCCGGCGACGCCGATCGTGAGGCTCACGTCGTAGAGCGCCGAGGCCCGGGTGCTGATCATCAGGGCGAGCTGTTCGGGCAGCAGCCCGTAGAAGCTCACCGCGGAGCGCACATCGGCCACGACCGCGTCCGGCGGCTCGGCGCGGACGACGGGGGTGAACCGGCCGACGAGCCCGGCCAGCGCCGCGAGTGTCGCCGGGTCGGTCCCGCCGCAGCGGATGTAGAGCACGCAGGGCCCGGGGTCCTGGTGCGGCTCGGCTTCGACCATGGTCTGCCCGCCTCCACCTCGTTCGAACAACTGCTCGAATTCGAGTGTAGGGCATTCCCGGTCCCCACGTCCGGCTCATAGGGTCGTCGCATGACCCTGACCGCCGTACAGCGCCGAGCCCTCCTGGAGTCCGACGCGAACACCGGGCAGTTGAGCGCGCGCGAGCCGACCTGCGCCGCGCTGACCAGGCAGGGCCTCGCCGTGCGGTACGGCCGCACCGGCGGCTGGTATCTGACGCAGCAGGGGCGCCGGGTCCGCGCGGAACTGACCGGGGGCGAACTCCCCCACCCGCAGCCGCCGCGGAGTACCGAGGAGCACCCGCCGGGCCCGGACACGCTTCCGGCCACCCCCGCCCCGGAGCGCGGGTTCGCGGCCGACGACGGCCGCGGCACGGGAACACCGGCCCCGGGGCGCCCCGCGGAGGTCGCCACCGCCTGGTCGGGCCTGCTGGAGATCCGCCGGGTCCTGCAGGATGGCGACACCACGCGCCCCGCACCCTGGGAGCGCGAGCGGTACGTCCATGCCGTCGCCCTGGCACTGGAGGCGGCCGGCATCCCCCCGTCCGCACGCGACGCGGCCGGGCGGCGGGCGGCCGGCGGCTACGCCGTCGCACCCGCCGCCCAGAGCGGGGTCGCCGAGGTGTCCTGGACCTCTCCCGCCGGCGACGCCCCCGCCGCCGCCGAGACCGCGCTGGACGGGTGCCGCGCGGTGCTGGAGGCACACGGATGGCAGTGCACGCTCCACCACGACCGCAGGCGGCGGGCGTTCCTCCTGGTGTCGCCCCGGCGGGCCTGAGGGAGCACGATGGAGGCAGCGAACGTGAGGAGGTCCGCCATGAAGTCCGTCTCCTCCGACCCCGACGCGTTCCTGTACGCGGAGACCCCCTCCCAGGCGGAGGGCGAACGCATCTACGACGACGCCGAGCGCAGCACGATGGAGATCCACCCGGACGTGCCCCGCACCACCCCCTCCCAGGCCGAGGGCGAGCGCCTGGACGAGATCCCGCCCGAGTGACCGGACACGGGGCCGCCCCGTCCGGCCGTCAGCGATCCCTGCGGGCCAGCACCGCCAGGGCGAGGCCGAGTACGGCCAGGCCGCCCCACGACACCGGGCTCGGCCGCTCCCCGAGCACCGCCACCCCGAGCAGCGCGGCCACGGCCGGCTCGGCGAGGGTGAGCGTGGTGGCCACCGCGGCCGGGGTGTGCCGCAGGCCGTGGCCGAAGAGCCGGTAGGCCAGGAAGGTCGTCAGCAGCGCGAGGTGCAGGACGACGCCGGCGCCGCGCGGGGTCGCGAGCCACGCGGTGCCCGCGGCGACCACCACGGGAAGGGTCAGCAGGCCCGCGGCCCCGAAGAGCACCCCCATCACGGCGCCCGGCAGCCGTCCGCGCCCGATGAAGTGCCCGCCCACCAGGGAGTACACCGCGTACGAGAGCCCGGCCAGGGCCGCCGGCGCCACCCCCGCGACGTCCGTTCGCGCCGCGGGCCCCGCGTCCGCGCCGCCGAGCACCAGCAGCCCGCAGCCGAGGACGGCGACGACCGTCGCGGCGGCCCACCGGCGGCTCGGGCGGTGCAGGCCCGCCGCCCAGGCGAGCAGCCCGGTGAAGACGGGCGCGCTGCCCAGGGCGATGACGGTGGCCACGGCGACTCCGCTGCGGGCCACCGCCGGGTAGAACGAGAGCGGATAGCCGGCGACGGCGAGGGCGCCGACGGCGAGCAGCGCGAGACCGCCGCGGCCCGCGGTGCGCACCACGGAGCGCACGCCCCGCGCGCCGGCCAGGAGCAGCAGCCCGCCGAGAAGGAGTCCGGCGCCGCCGACCGCGGCCGGCGGCGCGCCGGCGGGCGCGAAGGACGCCGCGGTGCCGGTGGTGCCCCAGAGCAGGGCGGCGGCGAGGATGGGCAGCGCGCCGTGGGTGAAGCCGGCCCGCGGGGCGGCGGTGTCGGACGCGGTCGCGGAGGCGGTCGCAGAGGCGGACGCGGTCGCGGACGCGGTGTCGGACGCGGACGCGGTCGCGGACGCGGTCGCGGACGCGGACGCGGTCGCGGACGCGGTGTCGGACGCGGACGCGGAGGCGGACGCGGAGGCGGACGCGGACGCGGTCGCGGGCGGGTGTGCGGCGTCGATGTCGAGGGCGGGGACGGACGTGGGTGTGCTCTCCGGCACGGGAGTGGCCTTTCGTCGCGAATCGGCGAGAACGGATCCGGGACGGGCGCACCGCAGCCGTCCCCGGCGGCCGGGCGGCCGGCGGGGTCGGGGTCGAGGTCTGAGCCGTCGGTGAGAAGTGCGCCCGGTCAGGCGCGCGGCGGCGGCAGAACGACGTGCCAGTGGGAATTCACCCGACGATCCTACCGAAGCGCGGGCATGGCAGGGTGAACGCATGCCGATCACCGATGTCACCGATGAGCAGCCCGGGCGGGTCATCGACCTGCGCAGCGACACCGTCACACGTCCGGGGGCGGCCATGCGCCGCGCCATGGCGGAGGCCGAGGTGGGCGACGACGTCTTCGCCGACGACCCCACCGTCACCGCGCTCCAGGACCGGATCGCGGAGCGGCTCGGCTTCGAGGCGGCGCTGTTCGTGTCGTCCGGGACGCAGAGCAACCTCTGCGCGCTGCTGACCCACTGCGGCCGCGGTGACGAGTACATCGCGGGGCAGTCGGCGCACGTCTACCGCTGGGAGGGTGGCGGCGGGGCCGTCCTCGGCGGGATCCAGCCGCAGCCGCTGCCCCACCGGGCGGACGGGACCCTCGACCCGGCGGACATCGCGGCCGCGGTGAAGCCGGACGACCCGCACTTCCCGCGCACCCGGCTGCTGTGCCTGGAGAACACCATCGGCGGCCGGGTCGTCCCCGTGGAGTATCTGCGGGCCGCGACCGGGCTGGCGCGCGAGCACGGGCTGGCCACGCATCTGGACGGGGCCCGGCTGTTCAACGCGGCGGTGGCCGGCGGCGGCGACCCGTACGAGCAGGCGCGGCTGATCGCCGGCCACTTCGACAGCGTCTCGGTCTGCTTCAGCAAGGGACTCGGCGCGCCCGTCGGCTCCGCGCTGCTGGGCACGCGGGAGTTCGTGGCGCGGGCGCTGCGCTGGCGCAAGGCGCTCGGCGGCGGGATGCGGCAGGCGGGGATCATCGCGGCGGGTGCGCTGTTCGCGCTGGAGCACCAGGTGGCGCGGCTCGCCGAGGACCACGCGAACGCGGCGCTGTTCGCGGAGGGGATCAAGGGCGTGCCGGGCCTGGTGGTGGGCGACGCCCAGACCAACATGGTCTTCGCCGAACCGGCGCCGGGGCTGTCCGCCGAGGAGGTGCGGGAGCGCCTGGAGCGGCACGGCCTGCGCTGCGCCGGCTACCCGGGGCGGCTGCGCTTCGTCTTCCACCTCGACGTGTCGCGGGCCGACACCGAGGAGGCCGTGCGCATCGTCCGCGACGCCCTGGGCGGCGACGGCGCGACGCAGCGCTGACGGCCCGTCACGCCCTTTTTCCACGCGCCCCGTTCCGCAACCTCCGGCGCCTCCCGCTTGTCCTAGGGGGTGAGGCCGTCATGTGACGGCCTCACCGGGGAAGGGGATGCGATGAGAGCGGGAGCGTCAGCGGGACGACGGGCGGGGGCCGCCCTCGCGGTGATGGCGATGGCCGTGACTCCGGTCGTCGCGGGGGGCGGCACGGCGCAGGCCGCGTCGTGCACGACGAGCAAGGGGCCGTACCAGAAGCAAGTGGAGAAGTTCCTGGGGCGGCCGGTGGACGGGAAGCAGTCGGCGGCCGACTGCAAGGCGATACGCGCCTTCCAGACGAAGTACGGGATATCCCCGAACATCGGCTACGCGGGTCCGGTGACCTGGGGCGTCATGAAGATCATGAACGCCCAGAAGGCCGCGGGAAGCACTCCCAACAAGGCCGGCAAGTGCCCCACGAACAAGGGGCGGATCGCGTGCGTGGACCTGACGCGGCAGCTGAGCTGGATACAGGACGGCAAGAAGCTGACGTTCGGTCCGGTGCCGGTGCGGACGGGACGCAACGGCTACGAGACGCGCACCGGCGCCAACAAGATCTACTGGCGGAACATCGACCACTGGTCGACCATCTACAACGTCCCGATGCCCTACAGCCAGTTCTTCGACCGGGGGCAGGCGTTCCACTCGATCTCGGGCAGCGTGTGGTCGCCGCCGGGCTCGCACGGCTGCGTGAACATGCGCACGGCGGACGCGAAGAAGTACTGGAGTCTGCTCAAGAACGGTGACGACGTGTACGTGTACGGGCGCAAGCCCGGGACGTGACCGGTCGCGGCGTCGGCAGGACGGCGGGGCGGGCCCGCGCGGGAACTCCGCGCGGGCCCGCCCTTCTTGGTCCAGACCTCTTGACGGGACCTGGGGGCGGCAGTTCAATCACGGCGTGAACTAAGCCTTGAACAAAGGCGAACGGAATCGATCACCGGGCCCCCACGCCCGAGGCTCCCAAAAATGTCAGGTTCATGACTGACGTCCGTCCTCACGACCCCACGACCGTCCCGAAAGGCAGCGCCCCTGTGAAGGCACTCCCCCCACACCCCCGTCCGCGCCGACGCCTCCGCGCCCGCGGCCTGCTCGCCGCCGGCGCCACCGCACTGCTCACCCTCTCCGCCCTCACCGCCGCAGGCCCCGGCACCGGCCCGCTCCCCGCGGCACCCGCCGCCACCGCCGCCGTCACCACCTTCGCCGACGAGTTCGACGGCCCGGCCGGCAGTGCCGTCGACGGCGGCAAGTGGCAGGTCGAGACCGGCGACAACGTCAACAACCACGAACGGCAGTACTACACCGCCGGGAACCGCAACGCGGCCCTAGACGGCCAGGGCCACCTCGTCATCACCGCCCGCAAGGAGAACCCCGCCGGATACCAGTGCTGGTACGGCAGTTGCCAGTACACCTCCGCCCGGCTCAACACCGCGGGCCGCTTCACCACCACCTACGGCCACGTCGAGACCCGGATGAAGGTCCCGCGCGGCCAGGGCATGTGGCCCGCGTTCTGGATGCTGGGCAACGACATCGGCGACGTCGGCTGGCCCGCCAGCGGCGAGATCGACATCATGGAGAACGTCGGCTTCGAGCCCGGTACGGTCCACGGCACCCTGCACGGCCCCGGCTACTTCGGCTCCGGCGGCATCGGCGCCGGCTACACCCTCCCGGGCGGCCAGGCCTTCGCCGACGCCTTCCACACCTTCGCCGTCGACTGGAACCCGGACTCCATCAGCTGGTCCGTCGACGGAACCGTCTACCAGCGGCGCACCCCCGCCGACCTCGGCGGCCGCCAGTGGGTGTTCGACAAGCCGTTCTTCGTCATCCTCAACCTCGCGGTGGGCGGCTACTGGCCGGGCGACCCCGACGGCAGCACCGCCTTCCCGCAGCAACTGGTCGTCGACTACGTCCGCGTCACGACCTCCGACGGCGGGGGCGGCGGCACGACCGGCCGCATCACCGGGCTGGCCGGCAAGTGCGTCGACGTCGCCGGAGCCAACCCGGCCAACGGCACGCCCGTCCAGCTCTACGACTGCAACGGCACCGCCGCCCAGCAGTGGACCGCGGCCTCCGACGGCACCCTGCGCGCCCTGGGCAAGTGCCTGGACGTCAAGGACTTCGGCACCGCCGACGGATCCCAGCTGCAGTTGTGGGACTGCGCCGGCAGCACCAACCAGAAGTGGGTCCTCACCGGGGCGCGCGACATCGTCAACCCACAGGCGAACAAGTGTGTGGACGTCGCGGGCAACAACTCCGCCAACGGCACCAGGCTCCAGCTGTGGACGTGCACCGGCGGCGGCAACCAGAAGTGGACGCTCACGCCCTGACACCCCGCGGGGCGCCCATCGCCCCACGGCACCCCTCCCCCTCGCCGGACGCACGGTCCCCGTCACCGTCGCGTCCGGCGGGGCACTCCGCCCGACGCCGCCGCGACCAACATCATTAGCATGGGTGGCGCGGGGGGCACGTCGCGTACGCGGCGGTCCCGGGAACAAGCGGAGGTAAGGGCGTGCTGGAAGTCCTGGGCCTGGACCAGCGGGCCGAGGCCGTCTATCTCGTCCTCGTCGACAACCGCCCCCTCGCCGTCGACGAACTCGCCGCCCGCACCGGGCTGGAGCGCGATCCCCTGGAGAGCGCCCTGGTCCGGCTGGAGGACGGCGGCCTCATCGCCCGGATGCCCGGCCGCCCTGTGAGCTGGACCGCGCTGCCCCCGGAGCACGCCGTGGAGGTGCTGCTGCTCGCCCGCGAGCGCGACATCCGGCGGGTACGGGCGCTCGCCCACCGCCTGGGCGAGCGCCACCACCGGGCCAGGGCGGGCCAGGACTCCGCCTCGCTCATCGAGGTGATCTCCGGACGGGACGGAGTGGCCCGCTGCGGCCAGCAGTTGTTCCGCCGCGCGGAGCGGGAGATCCGGGGGATCGACGCGCCGCCGTACGCCGAGGCCGGTGACGGCACCCCCGTGAACTCGGTCCCCGACATCACCGGCCGCCGGCTCACCAGCCGCTTCATCCACGGCCGGGACGCACTGACCCTGCCGGGCGCGGTCGGCCGCATCGAACGGGACATCGCGGCGGGCGAGGAGGTACGCGTCCTGCCGCAGGCGCCGATGAAACTGCTCCTCGCCGACGACCAGGCGGGGCTGATCCCGCTGGTGGCCACCCCCCAGGTACTCGACACCTGCATCCTGGTGCACCCCTCGGCCCTCCTGGACGCGCTGAGCACCCTCTTCGAGACCCTGTGGCAGCAGGGCCAGCCCTATGTCCCCGACCGGGACGCGGAGGGCGGCGCCGACGACTTCCTCAGCGACGAGGAGCGCCGCATCCTCTCCCTGCTCGGCATGGGCCTGCCCGACGAGGCCATAGCCCGTCAACTCGGCATCGGCCACCGCACCGTGCAGCGGCGGGTGCAGGCCCTGCTGGTGCGGCTCGGGGCCACCAGCAGATTCCAGGCGGGGATCCTCGCGGCACGGCGCGGCTGGTGGATGCCGGACGGCGGCCAGGGGGCGCCCTGGCCGGAGACGGGCACCGCACCGGCGGCGGCCGCCGGGCCCTGACCCAGCGGCCCCGACTCCTCGGCCCCGGCCCCCCGGCCCCGACTCACCCCGCAGCCGGGGCATCCGCCCCGAGCCGCACACCGGCACCCGATGCACACCGTGGAGCCGGCCCACCGGACCGGCCCCACGATGCCCCGCGCATGCCGCCTAACGCCTGGTCAGAACCACGTCGGCGGTGACGGCGTCGCGACCGCGCGGCCGCACGGTGCGCTCTGCCGTCCGGTAACCCTCGGCACTCACCATGAGAGGGATCGCGCGTCCGGCGTCCGGGAGCCACAGCTCGTACGTGCCGTCCACGGCCGTGCTCAGCGTGTGTGTGCCCGCCCCGGACCCGACCCGGACCGTGGCCCCGGCCAGCGGCGTGGTGCCGCCCTGCCGCCCGGCACCACTGACGGTGCCGCTGAGGTGCGTCCAACCGGACGGCGCCACCACGGTCATGGTGACGGGCACGGTGACGGAGGCGTACGGCCCGTCGCTGTCGATGACCAGCCGCGCCTGGTGCACGCCCGCGTCGGCCGGCCCCATCGCGCCGGCGTCGACCGTGACGGTCAGCTCCGCCGTTCTGCCCGCGGCGACGGAGGAGGCGCTCGCCTTCCCCGCCAGCCAGGACACGTCCCCGTGGGGCGCGTCGTAGCCGGGCAGTTCGAGGGCCGACGTCTGCATCACGCCGTAGGGGCTCAGGCCGCCGAGGACGGCCCAGCCGGGCGCGCCTGCCGCCGCGTACAGCGGCTGCGGCAGGTTCGGCAGCGCGCTCCACGTGTCCGCGCCCGGATCGTAGGCGTACGCCTCGTTGGTCACCGCGCCGGCCCCGACCAGCACACCTCCGGCGGCCATGAGCCGGCCGGACCCGGTGGCCGTCGCGGCGCCCCAGAAGTCCACCGGCGGGTCGGCGATCGGCGTCCAGCGGCCCGCGGCACGGTCGAGGGCGTAGCCCACGGCCGTGGCGTGCGGAGGCTGTCCGTTGCCCTGGTGGACACCGCCCGCGCAGTAGAGCGTCCCGTCGACGGTCCCGCAGCTCTGCCAGGAGGTCGGCAGGGGGTAGGCCGGGCCCGAGGACCAGGTGTCGCTCGCCGGGTCGTAGACCTGCACGTCGCGCGTACCGCAGGAGACGCCGGTGCAGCCGCCGATCACATAGAGCCGGTCGCCGACCGCGGCCGCGGCGGAATTGCCGTACGCCTTGGGCGCGTCGGCGATCCGCGACCAGGTGTCGGTCGCCGGGTCGTAGACCTCGCCTCCGGCGATGGGCGTGCCCGCGCGGTTCTTGCCGCCGACGACGTACAGCTTGCCCCGGACGAACGCGTAGGCCGCGCCGCTGCGCTTGGTGACGGCAGGGGCGAGGTCCTTCCAGGTCGCCGTGGCCGGGTCGTAGGAGCGCAGGGCGGTGGTCCACTGGCCGTCGGGGGTCTGGCCGAGGCCGGTGTACAGGACACCGCCGTACGCGCCCGCGATACCCAGGGTCGTGGGCTGCGGGAGGTCCGCGAGCGGCTGCCACGCCTCCCCGGCGGTCGCACCGGCGGTCGCACCGGCGGACCGGCCCGCGGCCGGGGTGGCGGTCGTCGCGACGTCGAGCGGGTCGGGCCTGGCGGCCGTCCGCTCCCTGGCGGCACCGGGCAGTCGCGCCGGGGATCCCGCGACGGCCTGCTCGCCGACGGCGAGAGCGGCCGGGGCGCCCCCGGTGTTGCGCACCTTCACGGTGACGGTCTTCTTCTCACCCCAGGGGACGGTGACGCCCACCGCGCCGGGGGTGGCCCGCAGCCGGGACGGGCGCAGGGCGAAGTCCGCGGCGGTGACGGCGCCCGGCTTGACGGTCACGGTCGACGTGCCGGCCGGATACCCGAAGGCGGGCAGCCCGGCGGTGAACTCCTGGCGGCCGGTACGGGAGGAGAAGGCCCAGTACAGTCCGTCGCCGACGGCCGGGTCTCCCGGCGAGGCGATGCTCCGGCCGCTGTCCGCGGGGGACTTCACGGCGGAGACGGTGGCGCCGACGACCCCGGCACCGGTGTTGGCGTCCGTCACGCGGCCGGTCAGCAGCCCACCCGGGACGGTGACGAGGGAGCGGGTGCCGACGGCCACGTTGTCCAGCTGCCAGATGCCGGTCAGCGAGCCGGCGAAGTGGAAGCGCAGCCGCACCGACGACTTGCCGGCGTAGTCGGTGAGCGGAACCGACTGGTGGGAGGGGCCCTCCACGACGTCGGTGTGGTGCCAGAGGTTCTCCCAGCTCTCCCCGCCGTCGGTGCTCACGTCGATGTCGGCGGTGGGGTCGTTGAAGCGCCACAGGCTCGGCAGCGCGGTGTCGAACTCCAGCGTCGGCCGCGTTTCCTTCGAGAGGTCGTAGGCGGGGCTGATCAGCTCGGTGTCGACCTCGCCCCAGCCGAGCGCGTAGTCGTCGACCTGGGCGAAACCGCCCTCACCACCGGTCTGGTTGCCGCGGGTGAGCGGGTCGTCGAATCCCCAGCCCCCGGCGTCGGTGTGGTTGACGATGGTCCATCCCGCGGGCTTCGCGGCGGTGTCGAAGGACTGGAAGCCGCCGCCGCCGTACTCGACGGCGTAGCCGGGCGGGAGCGTGCCGGTGCCGACCAGGGGCAGCGCGAGGTCGGCGGTCTTCGCGGACGATCCGAGCGCAACCTTCGTCTCGGCCGGACGGTAGCCGGGGTAGAGACCGGTGGCGCGCAGGGTGTAGCTCCTGCCGCGCTCGAGGCGCACGGAGTAGCGGCCGGTCCTGGGGTCGGTGTACACGGTGCCGGGCACGCCGTCGACGGTCAGCCGGGCGTAGACGCCCCAGCCGTGGCCGCCGCCGTCGCGAACCGTCCCGGAGACCGTGGTGGTCGGCACGGCGGCGAGCGCCGCGTTCCTGGTCAGCTCCGTGCCGTCGGCGAGGGTGACCTTGCCCAGGTCCTTCTCGGCGTAGCCGAAGGCGTTGACGGTCAGCGGGTACGAGCCGGTGGGCGCCGCCAGCGACCACGTGCCGTCCGTGCCGGTGACCGCCGTGTGCGCGCCCAGCCGGACCGTCGCCCCGGGCAGCGCCTTGCCGGTGGCCCGGTCGGTCACCTTGCCGGTCACGGTGCCGTGCGGGCCGGGCCGGAAGGCGCCGACGCCCTTCGGTGTGCCCAGACCCGTCGGTCCGTCGTAGCCGGGACCGGCGGTGCAGCTGTTCGCGGGCTCGCACGCGGGCGCGGTGTCCGGGTCGCAGGGCGCGTCCTCGGAGCACTGCGCGTTGCTGCCGGTGGTCACGTCGTTGAGCGCACCGGGCGCGCGGTACGGGTACCCGGCCGGATAGGTGCCCTCGACGGGCTTCCCGGCCAGCGCGTAGAGGCCCGCGATGATCGGGGCGGAGGCGCTGGTGCCGCCGTAGACGCCCCATCCGCCGCCGGAGTAGGTGTTGTAGACGGCCACGCCGGTCTCGGGGTCGGCGACCGCGCTGACGTCGGCCACCGATCGCCGGTCACAGCCGGTGCCGGTCTGGAAGGCCGGCTTGGGCTGGTACGCGGAGCATCCGGAACCGCTGCCGCTCCAGACCGTCTCCGTCCAGCCGCGCGCAGCGGTGTCGCTCCTGCTGAGCGAGGTGCCGCCGACCGACGTCACGTAGGGGGAGGACGCCGGGTAGCTCAGCCCGTGGCCGTAGTCGCCGGAGGCGAACACCACGGCGGTTCCGGGGTGGTCGAAGTACGCCGCGTCCAGGGCCGCGAGGTCCGGACCGTCGTAGTAGGCGCCGTAGGAGTTGGACACATAGCGGGCGCCCAGCGCCACCGCGGTGTTGACGGCGGTGCCCAGGTCGTCCGTGGCGGAGCTGTCGGCCTCGACGAGGAGGATGTGCGCCTTCGGAGCGACGGCCGAAACCATGTCCAGGTCCAGGGATATCTCGCCGGCCCATCCGTCGTTGGGCTGCGGGTAGTCGGTGCCGCCGCGCTGGTCGACCTTGCGGAAGCAGCCGTTGTCGGTCGTGCAGGCCGGCAGGCCGAACCGGGTGCGGTAGGCGGCGAGGTCCTGTTCGGCCATCGGGTTGTCGTACGCGGCCACGATCGCGATGGTCTCACCGGCACCGCCGCCGGCGGGCAGGTCGTACGCGGAGCGCAGGTCGGCGGGACCGAATCCCTCGGGTGCGCCCGACCGCGCGGTGCGGCCGCCGTCGGTGTCCGCCTGGCGTACCGCGAAGCAGCCGAAGTGCCCGGGCTGCGGGGTGCCGCAGAGCGACTCGCTCGCGGGCGCGGTGTCGTCGGCGACGGCGGTGCTCTGCTGCGGCAGTTGGACGGCGAGGGCGGTCAGCAGCAGGGCCGCGGCCGTGCCGGTGGCACGCCGCCACCGGGACGCCGGCGGACCGGCGGAAGGGCCCCCGGGTCTGGGCAGGGGGCGTCGTGGACGGGGAACGAGCACAGGGCGACTCCGATGCGGAGGGCGGGGTGGACGGCGCAGACCGGGACAACAATGTCGGCCGGTCTGCGGGCGTTCGGCCGGAAGAAAGATCACCCGCACCCGACAGCCGGGTCAATGCGCGGAGTTGGCGTCTTGACGCCGTGACGTATTCACGCCTTCTTGACCATGGGTCCACCATGGCGCCTCACGCGGCCGAGTACGGCCCGGCCGGTCACACGGCCGCGTACGCCGCCCCGGCGGGGGCGGGGCCCGCGATCGCCGTGGCGGCGGGCCTGCCGGACCGGCGTGCGGGGGCCTCCTCTTCCCGGGGCGTCCCGCGTCGTCGTGGCGTCCGATGCCGTGGCGCGGTCCGCGGAGAGCGGGTGGGCTGACGGCGGGCACGCTGGCTTTCCCGGGGGTGCGGGCTGTGCGGGCTGGTTCGAGGGTCAGCCGTCGTCGGCTGTCTCGCCGTCTCGCTCCCTTTGGTCGCAAAGACGCGGGCTGCGGATGGGAGGGTGGCGGTTCGGGGCTTCGTTGCGGTGTGCGGGCCGGTGGTCGGCGGGGGTTCAGGCGCCGGAGCGGGGTGCCTTTCCAGTGGCGGGGGTCGCGTTGCCGTCCGCGGGTATAGATGGCTGGTTGCGACGCCCACCCTTCGTGGTGGGCGCGCCCGCCGTAACCCGCGTCTGCGGCTGATTCGAGGTGCTGGTGGGGGTGGGCGGGACATCGGGCTCGCTTTCGCCGACATATTCGGCGGAACAGAGCCCGATCTTTGCGCCGAGGGACATCGGGCCCGCTTTCACCGACTATGTCGGCGGAACAGAGCCCGATCTCGCAAACCAACCAGCCGAACCCGTCGCCGGCAGGGGAATTACCCGCAGACGCCGGTTACGGCAGGCGCGCCACCCACGAACGGCGGGCGTCGCAACCAGCCATCTCTACCCGCGGGCGGCAACGAGACCGATGCCACCGGAGAGGGACCCCGCTCCGGCGCCTGAACCCCGACCACGCACCCACCCGCACACCGCCACGACGGACCAGCCGCCCACCCTCCCCTCCGCAGCCCGCCGCCTTGCGACCGAAGGGAGCGACACGGCGCGACCGCCGAATACCGGCAGCATCGCCCCAGCGCCGCCCCGCACCCGGGGCCCGACCCGACCCGGCGGGACGAGGGGCACGCGGTCGCCGCCGGGCTGCCGAGGGGGCGGATCGGCGAGCCCGGCGACGCGGCCCGGGCCGTTGGCCGGCCCGCCCCGGGGCGGTCAGAACTGCACGTCGGAACAGGCGTAGAAGGCGTTGCCCGTGTCCGCGACGGACCACACGGCCAGAATGATGTGCCGTCCGGTCCGGCCGGTGGGCATCGTGCCCTGGTGTGTGACGGTGGCGGGCGGCCTGGCGCCGTTGTAGTTGACGGTCAGGAACGGCGTCAGGGTGAGCGCGGAACGCGTGAGCGGCCGGCTCGGGTCGAAGCCCTGCTTGGTGATGTAGTACTTGAAGTCGCTCGTCGCGTGCGGAGCGGTGAACTGCCAGCGGAAACTGTAGTTCTGACCGCTCGTCACCTTGGTCGTCGGCCAGCCCGTGCCGCCGCGCGGATTGTCGAGCTGGGCGAACCTGCTGTTGCCGCCGGCGCAGATGGTGCCGTCGGAGGGACCGGAGGACGGGAAGCCCTTGGGGCCCTCGACGCTCTGCGGCTCCCACTGGATGTCGCCGCAGTTGGTCACGGTGCCGTTGGCGCAGAGCTTCTGACGGCTGATCGGGGCGTCGGTGTAACCGTGACTCCAGGCGCTGCCGGTGCCCAGCGCGGACAGCCCGACAAGGCCCAGGCCGACGACGGCGGCGCCGAATTTCCTGTGCATGCTTCGCTCCTCGGAGAACGTGGGGGAGTTCTGAGAGCAGTGCGCAGCCTGCAGGCGCTAGGTCTAGACCAACAGCGAAGATACTCCCACGCTTTGGTCATGTCTAGACCAAAACCAAAGGAGAAGCCCCGGCCAGGACGGGGGGATCTGGCCGGGGCGGTAAGGGAGTTCGCCGCGGACGCTCGTGGGTCCGCCGGGCGATCTGCAATTAGTTTAACAGTGAATGAGGAGTGCTTCGCACCACCCAAACGTGTCAACGTTGTGGGATCGCGCACATGCGCGGGTCCAGCACCCGCTGCAGCCGGTACGCCACCGGCCGGAATCCGACGGCCGGCCAGTGCGTGGCCGACACCGGCGAACCGGCCGGCCAACTGGCCGTGATGTGCCGGTAGCCACTGTCGTACGCCCACGCCAGCGCCGTCGCCAGCAGCACCCGGCTGATGCCCTCGCCGCGCGCGGCCTGGGTCACGTACGCCTCGACCAGTTCCACGCACCCGTCGGGCACCACCGGGCCCGGCGCCGCCGGCGTCAGCACCACCATGCCGATCTCCTCGCCCCGCCGGGCGGCCACCCACGCCCCGCAGCGCGCGTCGGCCAGGGCGTCCGCGTAGTGCGTCCGCAACCTCGCCAACGCCCCCTCGGGCTGCGGCCGGAACACCGCCGTCCCCCGGTCGGCGCGGGCCGCCTCCACCGCCATCCGCCCGATCCGGTCCAGGTCGCCGGGCCCGGCCCGGCGCACCGACAGCGCGTCCACCCCGCGCGGCTGCCGGCCGCGCGGCCGTACCGCCATCAGGCCCCGCACCCGCTCCAGGCCGAAGCCGGAGCGGAACCAGGCCGAGGCGAACTCCTCGTCGGCGGGCAGGTCCACGTAGTGCACCGGCCGCCGCTCCGCGACGAGGCGTTGGGCCACCGCCGCGTACAGCGCCCGCAGCACGTCCTCGCGCACCCCCTCGCGGCCGCCGCGCAGCGCGTGCCCGCCGTACCGGACGAGGGCGGAGCGGGGATGTGCGCGCAAGCCCGCGCGGTCGTCGTCGGCGAAGTCCAGCGGGGTCGCGGCGAGGTAGCCCGTGAGCGCCCCGTCCCCGCCCCGGGCGAGGACCGCCTCCACGCGCGGCTCCGCCAGGATCTTGCCCAGCAGCTCCTCCCCCTGCGCGGGTGCGGCGGTGCGGCCCGACTGGTGGGGCAGGGACTTGCGGGTCCTCGCGTACCAGCGGTCGAGGAGGGCCGCTGCCTCGGGGAGGTGCTCGGTGGTCAGCGGAGCGATGGCGACAGTCATGGTGGACCGCGACGCTAACGGTCGCGCCGGGCGACGGCAAGGCCCGCCGGGCCGGCTCAGCCGGTCCAGGCCGGGTGCCGCGGGTCGTCGGTGTGCACGAGGATGTCCGCGGCCTCCCCGGGTGCCGCCTCGTCCTCGTAGCGGGCGTACGCCGGGAGCGTCCAGCGCTCCTCCTCCGGCGTGCGGCGGGCCAGCGCCGCACGCGACATCCGCAGGTGGACGCAGAGGTCGAAGGGGAAGCCGTAGCCCTGCAGGAGCGCGCCCTCCAGCAACAGCACGCCGCCGGGCGGCAGTTCCTCGTACGCCGCCCGCGTCGCACGGTCCGTTGCCGGGTCCCACAGCGACGGCAGCACGCGCCCGGTGCCGCCGGGCGCGAGCGGGCCGAACACCTCGCGCCACAGGGCCCCGGTGTCCAGCCAGCGCTCGTAGTACGCGTCCGGGTCCCGGCGCCCGGCCTCGTAGCGCTGCGAGGCCGGGCGCCAGTAGGTCTCCGCCCGTACCCGCACCACCGGCCGGCCCCGCAGCCGCAGGGCCTCGGCGAGCGCCTCCCCCAGCGCGCCCGGCCGCGCGGCGGGTGCCCCGTCGACCGCGATCCGGGGGCGCTCCCCGCCGTCGTCCGGCTCCAGTCCCACCACACGGTCCGCGACGGCCTCGGTCAGCCGTTCCCAGGTCACAGGCGTCAGTCGCACGCCCCCATAGTGCCGCTCGGGATCACGGCCCGCGCACGGGGCCCTCGTCCCGGCCTCCGCCACGCCCCCGCCACGCCGTTGGCCCCCCGACCCGGCCACACCCTTCTCCCGGCCCCGGACCCGGCGCAGCGCACCGACCGGGCACCGGTCACTCGCCGTCGGGCGCCTCGCCGGGCCCGTACGGCACCCGCAGGTCGACGGTGGTGCCCTCGCCCAGTGCGCTGCGGACGGTGAGCCGCGCGTCGATGAGCTCGGCCCGCTCGCGCATGGCGGACAGCCCCATGCCCCGCGTCTGCGGCGAGGGGGGCTCGGCGGTGCGGAAGGTGTCCCGGCCCGCCGCGGTCGCCGCGGCCATGCCGTGCCCGTTGTCGGTGATCGACACGTGCAGGATGCGTTCGTCGCTCTCCAGATCGACCACCACGCGGGTCGGCTCCGCGTGCTTCACCGCGTTGGTGATCGCCTCCTGGACGATCCGGTACACCTGCGCCTGCGTCTCGGAGGTGAGCCGTCCGCCGAGGGTGTCCGCGTGCGGGCCGAGCCGCAGTTCGGTGCGGATGCCGTAGGTCTCGAAGGAGCGCCGGCACAGTGCCTGCAGCGCCGGGCGCAGCCCGAGCTCGTCCAGGACCACCGGGCGCAGGTCGACGATGAGGTGCCGCAGCGAGGCGATCTGGTTGCCGACCAGACCGCGCGCCTGGTCAATGGCCTCCCGCATGGCCTCGGGACGCCCGTCCGCCGCGGCGGTGGACAGCACCACCTGGACCGCCCCCAGCTCCTGCAGGGTGTCGTCGTGCAGCTCGCGCGCCCAGCGGCGGCGCTCGCGCTCCTCACCGTCGTGCCGGGCCCTGACACGCTCCCGGCGCAGCCTGGCCTCCCTGCGCGAGGCCGAACGGACCGCGAAGAGGGCGTAGGCGACCAGCAGGAGCGGCAGCAGGTGCAGCACGTTCAGCGACGGCTGCTGGGCGACGCGCACCGTCCCGGCCACGGTCAGCATCAGGGAGAACGCGATGGCCACCATGAGCCAGACCCGGTGCCTCGGCGCCACCAGCGGCGTGAGCAGCAGATAGCACAGGGCCGCGGCGAGGGCGAGGACCAGTTCCCACCCCTGGGAGCGGTCGGTGACCTCCATGACGGTGGCGGCCGCCAGGAGACAGGTGCCGACCCCCTCGAGGACCAGGCGTGTCCCGGTCCGTCCAGGGCCGGACGCCGTCATGCCACCAGCCCGCGCTCTCTGGCCACGGCGATCAACTCGGCCCGGCTCTCCTTGCCGAGTTTGTCGCGCAGCCGCGACCGGTGCGTCTCGACGGTCCGTACGGAGACGAACAGGCGCCGGGCGATCTCCTGGTTGGTGTGCCCGAGGGCCAGCAGGGTCAGTACCTGGGCCTCGCGGTCGGTCAGCGGCTCCTCGTGGTGCCGCTCGGCCAGGTCCAGGTCCTCGACGGCCAGCCGCGCGCCCAGCGAGGGCTGCACATAGGTGGCGCCCCCGGCGACCTGGTGGGCGGCGGCGAGCAGTTCCTCGGCCGCGGCCTCCTTGAGCAGGTATCCGGCCGCGCCGGTGCGCAGCGCCTCGCGCGCGAACGCCGGGTCCTCCTGCATGGTGAGCACCAGAATGCGCGTCCTGGGCGACTCGGTCAGCAGCGCGGGGATCGTCGGCAGGCTCGATCTGCCGGACATGGTCAGGTCCAGCACGAGCACCCGCGGATGGTGCCGCCGGACGGCTTCCAGGGTCTCTGGGACGGTGGACGTCTCGGCGACGATCTCGAAGGCCGGGTCGGCCGCCATGAGCAGCCGCATGCCCGCCCGCACCACCAGATGGTCGTCGGCCAGAACGACCGAGATGGCCGGGTGCGGCTGCCTGCCGTCGGGGCGGCTGAGGACGTCCATAGCAGCCACGGTAGATCGGGCGCGCGCGTCGGGCAGCCCGCGCCGCCACTGTTGCGGGAAACCCGCGGTCACATATGCGGAAAACCCCCGATGACCTTTGCGGATCCGCGGGGATGCGGCTGCCCCTGTGGGGAGGCAGGCTCGAAGTGAGTGTTTGAAATGCCTACCAATGCCTGTCAAAGCCCCGCCTGACCCGGAAACCGCCGCCCCACACCCCACCGAGGCGACCGCCATGCTTTGTGCCACCCTCCCGCCCCAGGCCGGCCCTGTGGACCGGCCGTGGTCCTACGACGCAGCCCAGCAGCTCGTGGATTCCGCCGTACCCGCCGTGGCCGACTTCGCCGCGGTCGAGGTGTCGGACGCCACCGTCACGGAGCAGGCCGCGATCTCCGGACTGCCCGCCACCGGGCTCGTCTTCCGCCGGGGCGCCTTCCGGGCGGCGCGGGGTGCCGAGATCCCGCGCGCCTATGAGGTCGGGGACGTCAGCAGCCTTCCGGCCAGGACGCCGTACCACGCGTCCCTGACCGATCGGCGGCCGCACCTGGTGCTGAATCTGCGCCCGCAGACGGGCTGGCTCACCCGTGACCCGGTGCGCGCCCCCCTGATGCGGGTCACCGGCACGCACTCGCTGCTCGTGGTGCCGCTGGACGTCGCCGGTGTGGTCCTCGGCGTCGCGGCCTTCTACCGGACGACCGGCTCCCCCGCCTTCTCCCGGGCCGACCTGGTGACGATCGGCCAGCTGGCCCGCGGGGCCGCCCGGCTGCTGGACGGCGCCCGCCGGCGCCTGATCGAGAACGCCGCCGGACGGATCCTGCAGGAGGCGCTGCTCGCGCCGCAGGCCCCCCCGGTCAACGCGATCCAGGGCGCCCGGGCGCACATGCCGCCGTCGGCCGCCCCGGGGGCCTGGGTGGACGTCGTCCCGCTCCCCAGCGCCCGGGTGGCCCTGGTGACGGGTTCGGTGCGCGGCAGGGGCGTGGCCGCCGCGACCGCCATGAGCCAGCTCAGGGCCGCGGTCCGGGCCCTGGTGCTGCTCGACATGAGCCCCGGCGAGGTCATCTCCCGCCTCCACCGGCCGACCGCGACCCCTGTGGGCGACGAGGCCGACCAGTGCCTGATCGTCGTCTACGACCCGGTGGCCTGCCGCTGCACCGTGGCGTGCGGCGGCTACCCGGCCCCGGCCCCGCTCGCGCGGCCCGGTGCCGCGGACGACGGGGCTCCCCCGCCCGGCGAGCCGGAGGTGGCGGAGTGCGACGTACCGCCGGGCAGCGTGCTGCTGCTGAGCTGCGGAACAGACGGGGCCCCGGTCCGTGCGGAGGGCGCCGACCGGGTGACCGGGCTGCGCGTCCTGCCCGCCGACGACAAGGGGGAGTGTGCCGACGCGGAATCGGTGCTGGACTGCGTTCTGCGCCACGCCGATCCCGGCTCGGAACCGGTGCTCCTCGCCGCCCGCACCCGTGCCCTGGACGCCGATGACGTCGCCACCCGCGAGGTTTCCAACGACCCCGCCGCCGTCGCCGACGCCCGGGCGTGGACGGACCGTCTGCTCACCGACTGGAAGCTCGAGGAACTGGCCTTCACCACCACCCTGGTCGTCAGCGAGCTCGTCACCAACGCCATCCGCTACTCCACGGGGCCGATCCGGCTGCGGCTCATTCGCGACCGGGTCCTGGTCTGCGAGGTGTCGGACTCCTGCAGCGCCGCGCCGCACCCGCGCCACGCGGCACCGAGCGACCAGGACGGCCGGGGGCTGTCCATCGTCGCGCAGCTGACCGACGCCCAGGGCACCCGCTACACGGAGACGGGCAAGACCGTCTGGGCGGAGCAGATCATCACCCCGCCGGCGGCCTAAACGCCTCGGGACGGGGCCGGGCGGGGGTGCGGGGCCGTGCCCGCACCCCCGCCCGATGCCGGTCCGGCGCAGGTCCGGAGGACGGAGGAAGTCCGGAGCAGGTACGGCCTCAGCCCGCGGGGATCTCCGAGCGGTCGCCGCCCCAGAGCGTGTGGAAGGAGCCCGGCTTGTCCACCCGCTTGTAGGTGTGCGCCCCGAAGAAGTCCCGCTGCCCCTGGATGAGCGCGGCCGGCAGCCGCTCCGCCCGCAGGGCGTCGTAGTACGCGAGCGCGGCCGAGAACCCCGGTGCCGGGACTCCCAGTTGCGCCGCGGTGGACACCACGCGCCGCCACGCCGCCTGCGCCGAGCCGAGCGCGTCCGCGAAGTGGGAGTCCGTCAGCAGGGTGGGACGGCCGGGCTGGGCGTCGAAGGCCTCCTTGATGCGGTTGAGGAACCGCGCCCGGATGATGCAGCCGCCGCGCCAGATCGTGGCCATCGCACCCGCGTCGATGTCCCAGCCGAACTCCTCGCTGCCCGCCTGGATCAGGTTGAACCCCTGGGCGTAGGCGACGATCTTCGAGGCGTACAGCGCCTGTTCGACGTCGTCGGCGAAGCGGTCGCCCGCGGCGCTGTCCAGCCAGGTCTCGGCCGGTCCGGGCAGGCCGCCCGAAGCGGCGCGCAACGCGCCGCTGCCCGACAGCGAGCGCGCGAACACGGCCTCGGCGATGCCGGAGACGGGGACGCCGAACTCCAGGGCGTTCTGCACGGTCCAGCTGCCGGTGCCCTTCTGGCCCGCCTGGTCCAGCACCACGTCGACGAACGGCTTGCCGGTCTCGGCGTCCGTGTGGGCCAGCACCTCGGCGGTGATCTCGACGAGGTACGACTCGAGGCGGCCGGAGTTCCAGGTGCGGAAGATCTCCGCGATCTCGCCGGGCCGCTTGCCCGCGGCGTGCCGCAGCAGGTCGTAGGCCTCGGCGATGAGCTGCATGTCGGAGTACTCGATGCCGTTGTGGACCATCTTGACGAAGTGCCCGGCACCGTCGGGGCCGACGTGGGTGCAGCAGGGCACCCCGTCGACCTTGGCCGCGATGTCCTCCAGGATCGGGCCGAGCGACTCGTACGATTCGGCCGAGCCGCCCGGCATGATCGAGGGACCGTTGAGGGCGCCCTCCTCGCCGCCGGAGATGCCGGTGCCGACGAAGTGCAGCCCCTGTTCGCGCAGGGCCTTCTCGCGGCGCCGGGTGTCGCGGTAGTCGGCGTTGCCGCCGTCCACGACCATGTCGCCGGGTTCCAGGAGCGGCACCAGTTCGTCGATCACGGCGTCGGTGGGGCCGCCCGCCTTGACCATGATGATGATGCGCCTGGGCCGTTCGAGTGATTCGACGAACTCCTTGAGAGTCTCCGACGGATGGAATTCGCCCTCGCCGCCGAACTCCTCCACGAGGGACCGCGTCCGGGCCGGGGTGCGGTTGTACAAGGCCACCGGGTGGCCGTGCCGCGCGAGGTTCCGGGCCAGGTTGCGGCCCATGACCGCGAGTCCGGTGACGCCGATGCGGGCCTGCTCCGCCATCTGCGGTTCCTCTCTGTTCTGTGGTGCGGGGGGGCACACGTTCGACGTCCAGCCTGTCAGCGAAGCGGCCCGGCGGCCGGGAATTCGGCCGGATCCGTCAGGTGCCGGTACCTATGCGGCCCTGACCTGCTACATGGGGCACCGCGCCGCGCAGCGCGGCCGCCGGCGGCGCGGGAAAGGCTCCGACGACGTCGGTCGCCTGGGCGGGGGGCCGGACCTGGCCCGCCCGCAGCGGCCCCGCGGGGGGCGGTGACGGGAGCGGCGGGGGCGGTGGCGGTGGCGGGGGCGCCATGACGGGTTCACCGAGTGCCTCGCGCAGCCGGCGCGCGTCCTCCGGGAGGTCGCGCCGCCAGGCCCAGCCCAGGAACGGGCCGAGCAGCAGCATGCCGCCGCCGAGCGTGCAGGTGACCCGCAGCTGGACGAACGCGCCGCGCGAATGCGGCAGCATCCGGAAGGCGAACTCGGGGGTCTGGGTGCCCAAGGGGCTCCACATCCGCCGGCCGCGGTAGGAGATCCGCCGGCAGGGCTGGTAGACCGAGCAGACCAGCCGGTGCTCCCGGTGGCGGCCCGGATAGTGGTAGCGGTAGACGGCCCGCTCGCCGGGGGCCACGGAGTCCGCCGCGACGGCGGCGATCCCGGAGCTCCACGACGCGAGGTTGCGGGCGTCGGCCAGGAAGTCGAAGACCTCTTCCACGGTACGGGTGACGATCACGCTCGTAGACACCGTCGGCATCGCAGACCTCCCCGGTGCCGGCGCGGCCAGCATGTGAGCAGAGTTCCTTCTTGGCTCCTCACCGACAGCCTGCGGCCAAACGGGCGGTGTGTCGTTTCGAGTGAGCCGTCCGGGTGAATCCGGGGTACGTGACCGGCGGGAACGGCATGCCCGCGGCCCCTGGCGATCAGTGCCCGACGGGCTCCGTGACGCCCCTGCGGTCGCGGAATTCGCACCACACTGCCTTGCCCGATCCGTGCGGCTCCACGCCCCACGCGTCGGCGAGCCGGTCGACCAGGAGCAGACCGCGTCCGGAGACCTCGCGCTCGTCGGGCCGGCGGCGGCGCGGCCAGTTCGCGGCGAGGTCGTGCACCTCGATGCGCAACCGCCGGGCGGAGTCCTGCCCGGCGTGGGCCGGGGAGGTGTCGGTGAGCATGCGCAGGGTCAGCACGGCGCCGCCGTCGGTGTGCACCAGCGCGTTGGTGATCAGCTCGTCGGCGGCGAGCTCGGCCTCGTCGACCCGGTCGCGCATGCCCCAGCCCGCCATCGCGTCGCGGACCATGGCCCGGGCCTCGGCCGGCGCCCGGGGGTCGCCGGGGGCGATGTGCCGGTGCAGGCGGCGCGGAGGGTGCGGGGAGTCGTCGGCGTCGCGCCGAAGCAGCAGCAGGGCCATGTCGTCGTCGGTGCCCTGCTCGCCCATGACGGTGGTCAGGTGGTCGGCGAGGTTGTGGACCCCGTGCGGCCCCTCGCGCAGGGCCCCGGACAGTCGCCGTACGCCGTCGTCGAGGTCGGCGCCCGGCCGCTCGACGAGTCCGTCGCTGAACATCAGGAGGGTGTCGCCGGGATCGAGTTCCGCGGGGGTGACGGGGTAGTCGGGCCGGCCGAACTGGGCGGAGAGGCCGAGCGGCAGGCCGCCCGCGGTGGGCAGCACGCGTACGGTGCCGTCGGCCTGCCGGACCAGGGGGTCGATGTGGCCGGCCCGCACCAGGAGCGCGGACCCGGTGGCGGGGTCGACCTGGGCGTACAGGCAGGTGGCGAAGCGGTCGGTGTCCAGCTCGTACAGGAAGGCGGAGGCGCGGGCCATGACGCTGGCGGGCGGGTGCCCCTCTCCGGCGAAGGCGCGCAGCGCGATCCGCAGTTGGCCCATGACGGCCGTGGCGTGGGTGTCGTGGCCCTGGACGTCGCCGATGATGACGGCGACCCGGCCGCCGGGCATCGCCACGACGTCGTACCAGTCGCCGCCGATGTCCCTGGTCAGCCGGGCGGAGCGGTAGCGCACGGCGATCTCGGTGCCGGGGATGCGCGGAATGGTGCGGGGCAGCATCGCCGTCTGCAGGCCCTGCGCGATGTCGTGCTCCTGGTCGAAGAGGATGGCGCGCTGCAGGCTCTGGGCGATGCTGCCGCCGAGCGCGATCAGCAGATTGCGCTCCTGCGGGGAGAACCCCTGCTTGTGCCGGTAGAGCAGTCCCAGCGCGCCGATGGGCTTGCCCTGGGCGATCAGCGGGAGGTAGGCGGCGGCGGAGGCGCCCAGCGGCTCGATGTGCGGCCACAGCTTGGGGTAGCGCCGGGCGAACTCCTCGGGTGAGGTGATGAAGCGCGGGACGAGGGTCCGTACCACCTCGCTCATCGGGAAGTCGTCGTCGATGCGGGTGTACTGCAGGGACGGCACCCAGCTGGTGGCCTTGGCGTCGCTCACCACGTGGACCCGGCCGGCCTCGACCTGGCCGAGGAAGAGGCTGGCTATGCCGAGCCGGTCCATCCTGCGGTTCCCGGTGAGGGCGGCGGTCACGTCGCGCACGGTCACGGCCCGGGCCAGGGAGGCGGTGACCTCCATGACCAGATGGCTCTCCGTCGGCCGGTCCTCGTCCTCGCGCAGGCACTCGGCGGCCTGGGCGAGCTCGTCGGTGGCGTCGGTGACGATGCCGATGACCCGGCCGGCCCGGCCGGTTCCGTCGCGAACGATGCGGCCCTGGAAGCGGATCCAGCCGCGGCGGCCGTCGCGGCGGGTCAGCCGGCTGTAGGCGCGGAAGGAGGACTGGCCCTCCCCCAGCGCCTGGGTGATGGTGCGGGTCACCGCGGCCGCCTCGTCGGGCGCCAGCCGGGAGAACAGCGCCTTCGGGTCGCCGTCGAAGTCCCGGGGGCGCAGATCGACGGTCCGCAGCGCGTGGTCGTCCAGATGCATGCGGTCCCGATCGAGGTCCCAGTCGAAACCGCCGACGTCGTTGAGGGACATGTGGGTGGCGGCGGAAGCCGGCCAGTCGACCGCCGCGGGCGCGGGAGGCGTCCACTCCCGAGACTCAGCCATCACGCCCTCCGGACCTGCCTCCGCTGCGCCGAGCCGCACCGGAACGAGGACAGCGTACCCATGGACCGGTGGGGGGACATGCTACAGACGTGACACGTGGGAGAGGCGGGATTCCGCCGGGTTCCGCAACGCTCCCTCCCGGCGGCCGCCCGCCTCTCCCCCCGCCGCCGTACGGCTCAGCGGGCCGCCGGCGGCGCGTACTTGTAGCCCACGCGACGCACGGTCACGATGCTGCCGCGGTGCTCGGAGCCGAGCTTGCGGCGCAGCCGGGCGATGTGGACGTCGACGGTGCGTCCGTCGCCGACGTGGCCGTAGCCCCAGACCGTGGTGACGAGTTGGTCGCGGGTGTGCACGCGGTGCGGGTGCGCGACCAGGTGGGCGAGAAGTTCGAACTCCAGGTAGGTGAGGTCGAGCGTGCGGCCCCGCACCTGGGCGACACGGCGTTCGGCGTCGATGCTGACCGGCAGGTCGGCGGCGGGTGCCGGGGGCTCGGGCAGCGCCTGCCCCTCGGCGGGGACCAGGACGAGATAGCCGACCATCGGCGGGCCGCCCACCCCGGTGGGCATCAGATGGCCCGGGGCGGGCAGCCAGGTCGCGCCGGGCGGCAGGAAGTCCGGTACCGGCGGGAGGTCGCCGCTGCGGACGTCACCGGCCCGAACGGCGCGCAGGTGATGGCGGTTGGCGGCGGGCAGGGGAAGCGAACGGGTGCTGGAGGACATGGAGGTCTCGGCTCTCGCGCGAAGGGTCGTGGGACGACGTATTGCGCGGGACCACCGGGAGGCCGGCGGCGGGCGGCGACCGGAGGGACGGCGTCAGCTGCGGGCCGGGGTCCGCGCGGGGACCGCGCGACAACACTCCCGGTCGAACTGGTACTCCTGCCTGGACGGCCAGAACGGCTCGAGGTCGCTGCGACCTGTCGCGGTGTCAGTGAGGCTGGCCATGGCACCCATTGAACCAGACCTGACGCCCCCCGGGACAGAGAGAGCCCGCGGCAGGGCCCTGACCAGGCCCTACAACGGCTGCGGCGCGGGCTGGGGCTCCGGATCGGGCTCCGGCTGCGGGGGCGGCGAGGGCATCGGGTCGGGGGTCGGTCCGGGGACCGGATGCGGGGCGGGCGGTACGGGATCGGGCGGGAAGGGCGGCACCGGGCTCGGGGCGGGGGGCACGGGCGGCACGGTGGCGCGGCGTGCTGGGGTGGTCATGGCGGTCTGCCTCCTCGGACTCGCCGGAGCGGATCTTGCGCTGCGCTTACCCGGCCCTCCCCGTCCTACCCGTCCTATCCTCAGCCTCATGACCTGGTTGCGCGCCCTGCGCCGCAGTGCCCGCGAGGGACTGCGGATCGAGCGTGCCAGGCTGGAACCGCTCGTCGCGCTGCGCGCCGCCGCGGGCGTCGCCATCGTCATCGGCCTCTCGCTGTGGCTGGCCTCCCCATCGGTGGCCGCCTCCTCGGCCTTCGGCGCCTTCGCCTCTGGCATGGCCACCTTCCAGCGCAGCTGGCGCCCCCGGCCGGTGCTGGCGCTGGTCGCCGGTGGCGGTCTGGCGGTCAGCACCTTCCTGGGCTACCTGGCGGCGGCGCACTGGGCGGTGTTCGTGGTGCTGCTGGCGGTCTGGGCGTTCCTGGCGGGCATGGCCTGGGCGCTGGGGCCGACGGCGGGCATCGTCTCGTCGCTGACCGTCGCCGTGATGCTGGTCGTCGTCACGCTGCCGACGTCCGTGCCCAGCGCCTTCGGCCACGCCCTGGTCATCGCGGCGGGCGGGGTCGTGCAGGCGGGACTGATCGTGCTGTTCCCGGTGCGCCGCTGGGGGCGGCAGCGCGACGCGCTGGCCGACGCCTTCGCCGCGGAGGCGGACTACGCGCGGCGGCTGCGGCACGACCCGGTCGCGCCGTTCGACCCCGGGCCGCTGATGACCGCGCGCAGCGCGGCGGTGATCACCGACCGGCAGGCGCGGCGGCGCCCGGCCGCGCTGCGCGGGAAACGGGTGCTGGCCGAGCGGATCCGCCCCGTCCTGGCCTCCCTGGCCGATCCGGCGGTCGGTGCCGCCGCGGAAGGCCCGGAGCGCGACCGGGCCCGCGAGCTGCTGGCCGCGGCGGCCTCCGTGCTGGACGCGGTGGCGCGCGCGGTGCGGGAGGCCGAACCGGTGCGGGTACCGCCGGAGGCGGAGTCCGTGGTCCTCGTCGAGCCCGATCCGGAGGAGCGGCTGACCGGGCCCGCCCGGCGCACCGCGCTGCGGCTCGTCGCGCTGCTCAGCGAGGCGGTCTCCTCCGCCGCAGGCCGCGGCGGCTCCGTGAGCGCCGACACCGCGCACCTGCGCCGCCCCAGCCTGTCCGAGCTGCTGCCGCTCACCGTGCGCACGGTGCGGCGCGAGGCCCGTTTCGACTCCCCCGTCTTCCGGCACGCCGTCCGGCTGGCGGCCGTCACCCCCGCGGGCTACGCGCTCGGCGCCGCGCTGCCCCTCGGCCACGGCTACTGGGCGCCCCTGACCTCGGTGCTGGTGATGCGGCCAGACTTCTCGCAGACGTACGGGCGCAGCGTGGCCCGCTTCATCGGCACCCTCGCCGGCGTGACCGTGGCGACCGCCGTGATGCAGTCCTTCGCCCCGGGCCCCTATCCCTGCGCGGTGCTGGCCGTGGTGTCGGTCGCCCTCATGTACGGGCTCCTGCGCACCGGGTACCTGGTCTCCCAGGTGGCCGCGTCGGCTTACGTGGTCTTCCTGCTCGGCATGGCCGGCTCCAGCTGGACGCAGACCGTGCCCGACCGGGTGCTGCTGACCCTGCTCGGCGGGGTGCTGGCGATGGCCGCGTACGCGCTCTTCCCGGCCTGGGAGACCCCGCGGCTGCGGAACCGGCTGGCCGACCGCATCAAGGCCACCGGGCGCTACGCGGCCGCGGCGATGGAGGCGCACGCCGCCCCCGCCCGGGGGAGCCGCGAGGCGGTGCGCGCGGCCCTGCTGGACGCCCGCGCGGCCGCGGTCGCCTGGGACCAGGCCGTCGCCCGCGCCGACGCAGAGCCCGTCCGGGGCCGCGGTCTGTCCCGCCGCGCGGCGGACGGCGCGGACGCGGCCCTGTCGGCCATGGGGCGTGTCCCGATGCTCATGGAGGCCCATCTCCCGGCCCCGGACGCCGCTCCCGTACCGGACGCCGCGCCCTTCGCGCGGCGCCTGCGCACGGCCACGGCGGACGCGGCGGACGCGGTCCGGGAACGACGCCCGCCGGACTTCTCCCCCGTCCACGCGACGCTCGACGACTGGCCGGCCTCGGATGCCGACCGCATCGTCCGCCGCAGCGCCGAGCTGCTCCTGGAGACCCTCGACGATCTGGAGGCCGCCCTGCGCCCGCGGCCGCGCGCCCGTCCCTCGCGGCGCCGCTGACGCCTCCCGGCGCGTTCCGGATGGGCCGGTCCGGGGGCCGCGCCATCGAGTCTGGCCTGCTCACCCCCGTACAGCCGCCGCTCGGTACGCCTGGAGTCGCCCGACCCCTCGGTGCCGCCGGCGATCGACCCGGCGCTGCCGGCCGGCGAGCGGGACGTGGACCGGATGCCGACCGGGCCGCGCATCGCCCGTGCGGTCGGCGTGGCGGCTCCGCCGGCCCGCCGGTACGGCGGGTACGGCGGTACGGCGGGTACGGCGGTACGGCGGGTACGGCGGTACGGCGGGTACTGCGGGGAGGCGTTGCCGGGTCCGGCCATCCACCGGCCGACGAGTTGCGGCGGTTCCTGCGGCGGCACGGTGTCGACCGCTCCGTGTCGTCGACGCGTCCGTGAGGCCCGCCGGCCGCCCGCGGCGAACACCAACGCCGCCGTCCTCGCGATCGCCGAGCAGGCGGCCGGGTTGACCGGGACGGCGGCGTGAGCGCGCCGGGCGTCAGCGGATCGGCATGCCCGACAGGGTGCGGGCGATGACGAGGCGCTGGATCTCGCTCGTCCCCTCGAAGATCGTGTAGATGGCCGCGTCGCGGTGCATGCGCTCCACCGGGTACTCGCGGGTGAAGCCGTTGCCGCCGAGGATCTGGATGGCCTGAGCGGTGACCTTCTTCGCCGTCTCGCTGGCGTAGAGCTTGGACATCGAGCCCTCGGCCGAGGTGAAGGGCTTGCCCGAGATCCCCATCCAGGAGGCGCGCCAGACCAGCAGCCGGGCCGCGTCGATCTGCGTGCGCATGTCGGCGAGTTGGAAGGCGACGCCCTGGTTGTCGATGATGGGGCGGCCGAACTGGGTGCGGGTCATGGCGTAGTCGAGGGCGACCTCGTACGCGGCGCGGGCCGTGCCCACCGCCATCGCGCCGACGGCCGGGCGGGAGGCCTCGAACGTGGCCATGGCGGCGTTCTTCACGCGCTCGCCGCCCTTCGCCCGCTCGCGGGCCCGGGCGAGGCGCTCGTCCAGCTTCTCCTTGCCCCCGAGCAGGCAGCTGCCGGGGACGCGCACGCCGTCCAGGACGACCTCGGCGGTGTGCGAGGCCCGGATGCCGTGCTTCTTGAACTTCTGCCCCTGGGAGAGCCCGGGGGTGTTCGGCGGCACGATGAAGGACGCGTGGCCCTTGGAACCGAGCTCCGGGTCGACGACCGCGACGACGACGTGGACGTTGGCTATGCCGCCGTTGGTCGCCCAGGTCTTGGTGCCGTTGAGGACCCACTCGTCCTTGGCCTGGTCGTACACCGCGGTGGTGCGCATGGAGCCGACGTCGGAGCCCGCGTCGGGCTCGGAGGAGCAGAAGGCGGCGACCTTCACGTCGTTGACGTCGCCGTACATCTGCGGGATCCAGGTGCCGATCTGCTCCTCGGTGCCGTTGGCCAGGACGCCGACGGCGGCGAGGCCGGTGCCGACGATCGACAGGCCGATGCCCGCGTCGCCCCAGAAGAGCTCCTCCATGGCGACCGGGATGCCGAGGCCGGTCGGGTCGAAGTACTGCTGCGCGTAGAAGTCCAGCGAGTAGAGTCCGATCTTCGCGGCCTCCTGGATCACCGGCCAGGGGGTCTCCTCGCGCTCGTCCCACTCCGCCGCCGCCGGGCGCATGACGTCGGCCGCGAAGCCGTGGATCCAGTCGCGCACCGATTTCTGGTCGTCGTCGAGCTCGAGCGTGAAGCCGCCCATTGTCCCCTCCACGTGCTTGTTACTTGCGGTAACGCCAGTCTGTTACCGGCTGGTAAGGGATGTCAACCGGACGATGGGTGTTACGTTTCGCAGGCGCGAGGAAATTCGAACGGGCGGGGAGGCTCGGGTGGACACCAGCCGGCGGCAGGAGCAGCGGACGACATCCGCGGCGGAGGAGCGGCGCAGGGAGCTGCTCGAGGCCGCGGACCGCGTCGTGCTGCGCGACGGCCCCGAGGCGTCCATGAACGCCATCGCCGCCGAGGCGGGCATCACCAAGCCCATTCTCTACCGCCACTTCGGCGACAAGAGCGGGCTTTACCGAGCCCTGGCAAAGCGCCACACCGACGCCCTGCTCGCCAACCTGCGGGCCGCCCTCGACGCGCCCAACGAGCGCCGCGACCGGGTGGAGGCCACCCTCCACGCGTACCTCTCGGCCATCGAGGCCCGACCGCAGGTCTACCGCTTCCTGATGCACCCCGCCGAGAACGCCGGCGACTCCGACCGCGGATTCGACATCGGCCGCCACTCCGCCCCCGTGCTGCGCCGCATGGGCGAGGAGCTGGCCGGCTTCATCGCCGAGCGGCTCGACCTCGGCCCCGAGGGCCAGGTGGCCGCCCGGGTGTGGGGGCACGGCATCGTCGGCATGATGCACGCGGCCGGGGACTGGTGGCTGGGCGAACGCCCCGTCTCCCGCGACGTCCTCGTCCGCCACCTCGCGGACCTGCTGTGGGGCCGCCTTGCCGCCGTGGGCGACCGCCCGGGCGGGCCGCGGCTCTAGGTCGGCTCCGGCCTACGCGGGCCCGGGGGCCGGGGCCCGGCCGTCGCCAGGGGCCCACGGGGCGCGCCGGACCGCGCGCAGCGCGCGGCGGCGGCGCAGGCCGGTGAGGCGGTCGATGAACACGCCGCCGCCCAGGTGGTCGCACTCGTGCTGGAGGCAGCGGGCGAAGAAGCCGGTGCCCTCGACGCGCACCGGTTCGCCGCTCAGGTCGACCCCCTCGAGCACGGTCTCGTCGTACCGGGGGGTACCCGCGTGGACGCCCGGCAGCGACAGACATCCCTCGTGGCCGGCCACCACGACGCCGCCGTTGTGCACGACGCGGGGGTTCACCACATGCCCGAGGTGCCGGACGTCCTCGTCGTCCGGGCAGTCGAAAACGAACAACCGCAGCGGTACGCCGACCTGGTTCGCGGCCAGCCCGACCCCGTCGTGCGCGTACATCGTGGCGAACAAGTCCTCGACGAGGGAGGCGAGTTCGGCGTCGAAGACGGTCACGTCGCGGCAGGGTTCCCGGAGTCCCGGATCACCCAGCAACCGCATCGGGCGGACGGTCCCGGAGCTGCCGGGGATGGTGGCGTGTCGCATGCGGGCCAGCGTACGGGGACGGCTCGTTTCTGCCCCGGTAGGGGAAGTGGATAGGCTGATCCGCGACCGTCGCCTCCCGGCTGACGGAACGGGCCGGAAGCGCGCACTCCGGACGGCCGCCGGGACGGTGGGCGGGGCCGGACGCGAGGAGGATATGGACACGATGGCAGGCAACGCGGAGCCACTGTCGCCCCGGGCGAAGCTGGCCGTTACGGCGGGCAAGGCCGCGGCGGCGGTGTCGCGGGCGGCGGGCCGGGGCAGCGGATCGGTGATCGGCGGCCGGGTGGCCCTCAAACTCGACCCTGATCTGCTGGCGCGTCTGGCGACGCACCTCGACGTCGTGCTCGTGTCGGCGACCAACGGCAAGACCACCACCACCCGACTGCTCGCCGAGGCGCTGCGCGCCAACGGCGAGGTCGTCTCCAACGCCCTGGGCGCCAACATGCCGGCCGGCATCACCTCGGCGCTCGCGGGCGGCTCCGAGGCGCGCTACGGCGTGATCGAGGTCGACGAGAAGTACCTGGCGGGCGTGGCCCGTGACGTCAGGCCCAAGGCCATCGCCCTGCTCAACCTCTCCCGCGACCAGCTCGACCGGGCGGCCGAGACCCGCATGCTCGCCGAGAAGTGGCGCGAGGGTCTGGCGGGCACGGACGCGATCATCATCGCCAACGCCGACGACCCGCTGATCACCTGGGCCGCCTCCTCCTGCCCGACCGTCGTGTGGGTCGCGGCGGGCCAGGAGTGGAAGGACGACGCCTGGTCGTGCCCCTCCTGCGGCGGTGTCCTGCAGCGTCCCTCCGACGACTGGTTCTGCGGCGAGTGCGGCTTCCGCCGCCCGATGCCGACCTGGGCGCTGTCCGGGGACCACGTCATCGACCCGTACGGCGCCGCGTGGCCGATCCAGCTCCAGCTGCCCGGCCGCGCGAACAAGTCGAACGCCGCGGTGTCCGCCGCCGCGGCCGCCGCCTTCGGTGTCGACCCCAAGGTCGCCCTGGAGCGGATGTACAAGGTGCAGGCCGTCGCCGGCCGCTACGACGTGGTGCAGTTCCAGGGCCGCGACGTACGGCTGCTGCTGGCGAAGAACCCGGCCGGCTGGCTGGAGACCTTCTCGCTGATCGACGGCCCGCCCGCCCCGGTGATCCTCTCGGTGAACGCCCGCGGGGCCGACGGCACGGACACCTCCTGGCTGTGGGACGTGGACTACACCCGCCTGGCCGGGCACCCGATCCGGGTCATCGGCGACCGCAAGCTGGACCTCGCGGTCCGGCTCGAGGTGGCGGGGCTGCAGTTCGAGGTGTGTCAGGACTTCGACGAGGCCGTGCGCACCTCCCCGGCCGGCCGCATTGAGGCCATCGCCAACTACACCGCTTTCCAGGACCTGCGCCGCCGCGTCGGCAACTGACCGAAGACCCGTTTCGACAGGAGAACACGCTGTGAGCGACTCCAGCCTGCGTCTGGTGTGGGTCTACCCCGACCTGCTCAGCACCTACGGTGACCAGGGCAACGTCCTGGTCACCGAGCGCCGGGCCCGCCAGCGGCGGGTGCCGGTCAGCCGGATCGACGTACGGTCCGACCAGCCGATCCCCACCTCCGGCGACATCTACCTCATCGGCGGCGGCGAGGACCGTCCGCAGCGGCTGGCCGCCGAGCGGCTGCGCCGCGACGGCGGACTGAACCGCGCCGTCGACAACGGCGCCATCGTCTTCTCGGTGTGCGCCGGCTACCAGATCATCGGCCATGAGTTCGTCAACGACCTCGGCCGCCCCGAGCCGGGCCTCGGCCTGCTGGACGTGGTGAGCGTGCGCGGCGAGGGCGAGCGCTGCGTCGGCGACGTGCTGGCGGACATCGACCCGGCGCTCGGCCTGCCGCCGCTGACCGGTTTCGAGAACCACCAGGGCGTCACCCACGTCGGCAAGAACGCCCGCCCCCTGGCGCGGACCCGTTTCGGCAACGGCAACGGCACGGGCGACGGCACCGAGGGCGCGTACAACGAGACCGTCTTCGGCACCTACATGCACGGCCCGGTCATGGCCCGCAACCCGCAGATCGCGGACATGCTGATCAAGCTGGCCATGGACGTCAGGGCCCTGCCGCCCGTCGACGACCAGTGGTACGAGGCGCTGCGCGCCGAGCGCATCGCGGCGGCGAGCCAGCCCGCCTGAGGCCCGCACCGTCGCGGGCCGCACCGGGGGAGAACGGGGCCCGGGCCGGGTGGTGTCCGCACTGCGGGCGGCGTTTCCGCCGCCCGCACCCGGCTCGATAACGTAGCAACAGCGGTGCGCGTCGCCGCGGGTCCATCCGGACGACGAGGTCCGGCGCCCGGATCGATCTTTCAGGAGTAACGAGCAAATGCGTATTGGTGTGCTGACGAGCGGCGGCGACTGCCCCGGCCTGAACGCCGTGATCCGGTCGGTCGTGCACCGCGCGGTCGTCGACCACGGGGACGAGGTCATAGGCTTCCACGACGGGTGGAAGGGCCTCCTGGAGTGTGACTACCGCAAGCTGGACCTCGACGCGGTCGGCGGCATCCTGGCCCGCGGCGGCACCATCCTCGGCTCCTCCCGGGTCCGCCCCGAGCACCTGCGGGACGGCGTCGAACGGGCCAAGGGCCACGTCGCCGACCTGGGCCTCGACGCGATCATCCCGATCGGCGGCGAGGGCACCCTGAAGGCCGCCCGGCTGCTGTCCGACAACGGGCTGCCGATCGTGGGCGTGCCCAAGACCATCGACAACGACATCGCCTCCACCGACGTCACCTTCGGCTTCGACACCGCCGTGACGGTGGCCACCGAGGCGCTGGACCGCCTGAAGACCACCGCGGAGTCGCACCAGCGTGTGCTGATCGTCGAGGTCATGGGCCGCCACACCGGCTGGATCGCGCTGCACTCGGGCATGGCGGCCGGTGCGCACGCGATCGTCGTGCCGGAGCGCCCCTTCGACATCGAGGAGCTGACCCAGCGGGTCGGCGAGCGCTTCTCGGCGGGCAAGAAGTTCGCGATCGTCGTGGTCTCCGAGGGCGCGAAGCCGCGCGAGGGCACGATGCGGTTCGAGTCGGGCGCCAAGGACGTCTACGGTCACGAGCGCTTCACCGGCATCGCCACCCGGCTCTCGGTGGAGCTGGAGGAGCGCCTGGGCAAGGAGGCCCGCCCGGTCATCCTCGGCCACGTGCAGCGCGGCGGCACCCCCACCGCCTACGACCGGGTGCTGGCCACCCGCTTCGGCTGGCACGCGGTCGAGGCCGCGCACAACGGCGATTTCGGCATGATGACCGCGCTGCGCGGCACCGACATCACCCTGGTGCCCCTGTCCCACGCCGTCGAGCACCTCAAGACCGTCCCGGCCGAGCGCTACGTCGAGGCCGAGTGCGTGCTGTGACGCGCTGACCACACTCCTCGAACCGCCCCCGGTCGCAAGCGCGGCCGGGGGCGGTTCTAGTCTGGTGCGGGCGCACCCGCCCCAACCGGCACATTGCCGACGGCGCGGTGCGTGCGGCAGGCACGACAGGAGAGTGACGGATGGACCACGGCGGACACGGGATGACGGCGGAGCTGCCGCCGTTCACCCTCGGCCGGGGGCTCGAGTTCAGTGGGGATCCGGTCTTCCTGGCCGGCTGTCTGCTCGCGCTCGCGCTCTACGGCTGGGGCGTCGTACGACTGCTACGGCGCGGCGACCGCTGGCCCGTCGGACGGATCGCCGCCTTCACGGCCGGTGTGCTCTCCATCGGCCTGGTGATGTGCACCGCGCTGAACGACTACGGCATGGTCATGTTCAGCGTCCACATGGTGCAGCACATGGTCGTCAGCATGGTCTCCCCCATCCTCCTGCTGCTGGGCGCCCCGGTGACCCTGACGCTGCGGGCGCTGCCGACGGCGGGACGCGGCCGCAAGGGGCCGCGGGAGCTGCTGGTGGCGCTGCTGCACAGCCGCTACCTGCGGGTGATCACGCATCCGGCGTTCACGATCCCGCTGTTCATCGCCAGCCTCTACGGGCTCTACTTCACCCCGCTCTTCGACACCCTGATGGGCAGCCGGACGGGGCACATCGCGATGATGGTGCACTTCCTCGCCGTGGGCCTGGTGTTCTTCTGGCCCATCATGGGCGTGGACCCGGGTCCGAACCGGCCGAGCCACGTGATGCGCATCCTCGAGCTGTTCGCCGGGATGCCGTTCCACGCCTTCTTCGGCATCGCCCTGATGATGGCGAGCGAGCCGATGATCGGCGCCTTCGAGCACCCGCCCGCCTCGCTGGGGATCGACGCGCTGGACGACCAGACCGCGGCCGGCGGCATCGCGTGGGCGTTCAGCGAGATCCCGTCGGTGATCGTCCTCGTGGCGCTGCTGATCCAGTGGTACACCTCCGACCAGCGCCAGGCGCGCCGCAAGGACCGCGCGGCGGACCGCGACGGCGACGCGGAACTGGCAGCCTACAACGCGTACTTGGCATCCTTGGAGGCACGGGGTCGCGGCTGACGGGGCCGCCCGCCGCGAAGGGAGGCCCGCGATGGGCGACCAGGTACGGATATCGGGCGACGCGCTGCAGTTGCCGGGCGGCGTGACGGTGCGCTTCATGCGCACGCTGCGCCTGCCGGAGACGGGGACGCATCCTCTCCCACCCGGGATCGGGGCCTTCCCACTGCGCCGGGTCGCCGACTTCCCGGACACCGCCCCGAAGGAGTGGCTCTCCCGCGGCGGGGTCATGCTGCCGGTCTACCAGCGCGAGGCCATGTGGCTGAGCTTCTCGGCCCCGGCGCCCGCCGCGCTCCAGGTGGGGGTCGGCAAGGTGTGCGCGGTGTCGGGACGGCCGTGGAGCGACCGGCTCTCGCAGGACCCGCAGAACTATGTGGTGCTGCCGCGCCAGCCCTGGCTGGACGGGATCAATTCGGGCTCCGGGACGATCCGGCAGTTCGTCGCCGTACCGCTGGGCCTGGGCGCGACCGTCGAGGGGCAGGTCTCCGGCGAGGAGGTCTGGGGCGGGGTGCAGCTGCAGGTGTTCGAGCTCGGCGAGGAGCGGCTGGCCGCGTGGCGGGCCGAGCAACGGCGCCGGGAGAGCACGCGTCGCGCCGCTTTCGGCGGCTACGGCGGCGCTCCGGGGGCGATGCCGATGGCCGCCCCGGCGGCCGTCCCGCCGCCGGCCCCGGGGGGCGCCCCGCCCCCGGCGGGGGGTGCGGCACGCTCGCCGGTCTCCATGGGGCTGGGCGCGGGCGGCCGGATGCGGCAGGAGGTCTACCGCGACGACCGCAAACCGTCCGACTGGCGCGGGAAGCCGTCGGGCCGGGTCTTCGTGCACCTGACGACGGCACCGGAGTGGCGCCGCATCACCGGCGAGGCACCGCCGCCCTCCCCGGTCAACCGCGCCGCGTACACCGCGGCCGGACTGCCCTGGTTCGACTACTACGACGCCGACGCCGAGGACCTCGCGGCGCCCGGCTCCCTGGCCCAGGTCAAGCCGGTCGGCGACTGGCTCGGCGAGGACGAGTCGCCGTGGGTGGCCCCGCACCCGGGACAGGTCAAGCAACTCAAGGACGAGGGTCAGGTCACCGACGGCGAGTGGTAGCGCACGGCGGGCGGCGGCGCGACCATGGAGTCGGGTCGCCGCCCCGCGGCCCCTGGGGAGGAGGCCACCGATGCCCGCACCTGCCAAGGCGATGATCA
>NZ_JBEZXR010000057.1:0-58727 GCF_040638135.1 Streptomyces sp. NPDC026673
CGGCGCCCCCGCAGGGCCGGGGGGGGCCCCCGCGCCGCCCCGCGCGCCCCCCCCCCCACCCCTCGCGCATGCCCCGCCGGCCGTCCCGTGCCGATGCAACAGGGGCGCACACGCCCCCGTTTCGGCAGGCCGTACACGAGGGGGCATCCGCACACGGGCCGCCCGCCGCGTCGGCCGCGCCGCCGCTCCGCGGGCCGCCCGGGGACGAACTCCCCCGCATGACGGGCGTGTTGTGCACGACGGTCGCTCGCGCCAGGTGCGGGCGGCACAGCACGCGCGCCGACCGCACGCGTTGTCGCACCCGTCGACGGACGTGAAGGTCCCGCGTGGCGGATACGGGCCGCGCACGCGGCTCCGGCGGCCACGGGCGAGGCCATCGGCCCGGAGACGGACAGGGCCGGTGGACCGTGCACGCGGCGCTCGCCGTGGAGCCCCGCCCCGCCGCTCCCGGACGTGCCCGGGAGCGGCGGTCCTCTGCCGGCGGCGGGTGCCGCCCGCCCCCGCTGTCCGGGGCGGCCCGAACGCCGTTCGGTCCCCCGACGTCGCCCCGCCCGATCCCGGCAATTCCCGATCGGCCCCGGCGACTTCCCGTTCCCTCCGCCCCGGGCGCCCGTCGGCCGCGATCGGCGGGTGGGCCATACGGGTGAGGCCTCCACCGGGAGCCGTCCAGCTCGGACGCCACACACCCTCTGGTGGCGGTATGTCATGAGAAGCGCTTTTTGTCCGGCGGTGGTTTGCTGCGCATGGCGGCGGTCCGGTTCTGGGAGCCCCTCCACGGAGCCGCCGCCTCTTTCCCCTTCCGTCACAGCTCAAGGAGGAGCTTGATGTCGGTCTACACCCCCCAGCAGTACGGTCAGCAGCTGCAGCAGCCGGCCTGGCAGCAGTCCGGCCAGCAGCAGTGGCAGCCGTGGGCAGGCCAGCAGGCGTACGGACAGCAGGGCGTCGGCCAGCCGTTCACGGGCCTGCAGGGCTACGGGCAGCAGCACATCGGCCAGCCCGGCATCGGGCAGGGCCAGCAGCAGCTGCCCCTGCTGGTGACCGAACTGTCGCTGCGCTGTGCGGCCACGGCCGTGAACGCCATGGTCGAGCAGGTCCGCATCGACCCGCAGATCATGATGGGCATCCAGGCGCAGGGCCAGATCCCGCCGCACGCCTGGAGCAGCGTGCTCACCGAGTGCGCCCGCCGTATCGCGCCGGTGGTCCACAGCGCGCTGAGCCAGATCGCCCAGGGCCAGTCGCACATCGGCCCGTACGGCCAGCAGTACGGCCAGTACGGCCAGTTCCCGGGCCAGTTCCAGGGCCAGTTCCAGGGCGGCCAGGCGCAGTACGGCCAGTCGCAGTACGGGCAGCACTTCGGTCAGATGCCGCTCGGCATCTGACTCGTCTCCCGTCCGGCCGGGCGGCCCTCGGGCTGCCCGGCCGGACGGGGCGTCCTGCCGCGGCGGCGGCGCTGTGTGGTGAAACACAAGGTGATGGGTGAAGGCGGAAGCGTGATGAGTGAGCAGCACGGCAACGGCGGCATGGCGAAGGGCCAGGGCGGCGCGAAGGGCGGCCGCAAGCCCGGCGGCGCCGGACCGGAGGCGGGCGGGGCCCGGGAGGCGGCCGCCGGACCGGACGGGACGAAACAGGGACCGGAGCAGTACATGGGCATGGCCGGGGCGCGTCCCGGGCACCCGGGCCCCGCCGGACGGGGCCGCTACCTGGTGGCCCCGCGTCCCGCGGCCTGGCTTACCGCCGGCGTGCCGCCGGTCGAGGCCGCCGCACTGTTCACGTTGCTGGAGGAGGACCCGGAGGTCGAGGTGGTCGCCCAGGTGCACCCCTCCCGTTCCCGTGGTCTCGAGGCGATCGCCGAACCCCACCCCGTGTGCCCCCCGGTGGCCGTCGTCATGATGCCCCACGAACGCGCCCGGGCGCTGGCCGCCAACCCCCAGGTGGTCGTCGAGGCCGACCAGCCGCTCGCCTACGCCGCGGCGCCCTCGACGCGGCCCGCCGTCCCGGCCGCGGACCCGGAACTGCAGGTCACGCTGCAGGAGCCGCCGCACATCACGGTGCGGGTGACCAGCCGCGGGCAGGCGGTGCCGGACGCCCAGGTGTGGGCCGCGGGCACCGGTTCGACGGTGTACGGCGTCACCGGCGCCGACGGCCGGGCGAGCCTCGCACTGCCGGCCGACACCCCGGCCACCGTCCGCTCGCTGTACGTACGCCCGTCGGGCGACCACTGGCCGGTGCGCACCGGCAGGCCGTTCCCCGATGACGACACCCTCTCAGGCACCGAGGTCGAGGTGGTCGTCCGCTCCCTCGCGGAGACTTTCGAGGGCTTCCCGGACCGGCCGCTGACCGGCTGGGGCTGGCAGGCGATGCGGCTGCACGAGATCCCCCCGACCTACCGCGGCCACGGGGTCTCCGTCGCCCTCCTGGACTCCGGGGTCGACACCGCGCACCCGGACCTGAAGGACACCGTCCGGGCCGGGGCCGACTTCACACCCGGCGCCGACGACGGCGGGTGGCGGACGGACGCGACGGGGCACGGCACCCGCTGCGCGGGGATCGTGGCCGCCGCGGACAACCGCACCGGGGTCACCGGGATCGCCGCGGACGCCACGGTACACGCCCTCAAGCTCTTCCCCGGTGGCCGCGTCGCCGACCTGCTGCGGGCGGTGGACCACTGCATCTCCCACGACATCGACGTCGCGCAGATCAACGTCACCTACGACCAGCCCTCGCAGTTGGCGGCGTGGAAGCTGATGGACGCGCACGCGGCGGGCATCGCCGTCATCGCCCCCGCCGGCGACACCTCCGGCGCGCTCACCCCGCTCGCCGCCCTGCCCACCGTGCTGGCCGCGGGCGCCCTCGCGCACACCGGCACCTATCCGCCGGACAGCCCGGCGGCCGCCACCCAGCCCCCGTGGCCAGGCCCGTACCCGGCGCCCTTCACGCCCACCGGGCCCGGCGTCGACCTGACCGCACCCGGCGCGGCGGTCATCACCACGACGCTCGGCGCCACCTACACGGTCGCGGAGGGCACCGCCGTCGCGGCGGCCCACCTCACCGGCCTGGCCGCGCTGGTGCTGGCCCACCACGACCAGCTTCGGGCCACGCCCCACCCCCGCACCGCCGCCCGCACGGACCACCTGATGGCCCTGCTCCGCGGCGCCAGCCGGCCGTTGCCCGTCACCGAACCGCTGCGCGTCGGCGCCGGCCTGCCGGATGCCCCGACCGCACTCGGTCTGGCCGCTCCGACCTCGCCGATGACGGATGCCGGCGCCGACCGGATGCCCCTGGGATCCCCCTCCCCGAACTGACCGGGGCGCCTCCCCGCAGACCGGGCGGTGGCCCGGGTTCCATCGCCCGGACCACCGCCCCCTCACCGCCCCGAGCCGCGGCCCCCTCACACCACCGCCCGCCCGCGGGGCCCGGCGACGACCCGTACGGCATGCGCGCTCCGGGGGACGGGCACAGCCTCCGCCTCCGGCGGGCCGTCAGCCAGGGTCGCGGGCGCCGGCCGCCGCGTCGGCAGCCGCGCGGGCCCGGGCCTGCGGTGGTGGGGCTCCCAGCGCGTCGCGTACGACCGCGACCACGGCCATGTCGTCCTCGAGCGGCGCCGCGACGTGGGCGAGCAGGTCGTCGGTGATCTCCCGCACGAGCTGCTCCGGGACCCGGTCGCCCCAGGCCGCGGCCCGGTCGAGGAGCGGATAGAAGTCGCCGTCGGCGTTCCGGGCCTCGGTCACGCCGTCGGTGTAGAGCAGCAGCCGGTCGCCGGGGGCGAAGCGGAAGGTGGTCGGGACGTAGCCGCTCCCGGTCAGTCCGCCGAGACCCAGCGGGGGCGCGGGCTCGGGCACGTCGAGGGCGGTGACCGTTCCGTCGTGGAGGAGGAGCGGCGGCAGGTGGCCGCAGCTGACCACACGCACGAACGGCTCGCCGTCGGGGATCTCGACGACGGCCGCGGTCACGAAGCGCTCCCCGACGTCGGTCCCGCACTCGCCGTCCCACGACTGCGTCAGCTCCCAGCGGACGCTCCCCTCCAGGGACGCCATCAGTTCGGCCAGCGGCGCCTGGCGGTGCGCGGCGGCCCGGAAGGCCCCGAGGACGGTCTCGGTGTCGCCGATGGATCCCAGGCCCTTGCCGCGTACGTCGCCGATGAGGAGCCGGGTGGCCCCCGAGGTGCGGGCGACCGCGTACAGATCCCCGCCGATGCGGTCCCCGTCGCCCGCGCTGCGGTAGGCCGAGGCGATGGAGACCGGCCCGGCGTGCGGTGGCAGCGGGCGCAGCAGCACGCCCTGCGTCGCCCGCGACACCTCGCGCAGCTCCGCCAGCTCGCGTCTGCGGCGCTCGCGGAGCGCGCTGATCAGGACGAGCAGGAGGGAGAGCAGCACGAGGGAACCGAGCTGGACGAGCACGTTCTCGGTGAGGAGGGTGTGCCGCTCGGCACCCGCCGCGACGAGGGCCAGCACCGCCGCGACGGCGGTCATGGCACCGCGCAGGGCTCCGGCGAACGCGGAGGCGAGCGCCACGGGGACGACGAGCAGGTGGGCGAGGTGGATGTCGGCCGGCAGGAAGTGGTCCGCCACCGGCACCGCCGTGATGATCGCGATCATCACGGTGAGGAAGGCTCTACCGCCCGACCCGACGGGATCCTGCATCGCCGAGAGACGTGACCCGAGCTCCATGCGGGTGCCTCCTTCCCGCACCCGGGCCGGGTGCGACCACGACAACCCTCGCTCTGCGCGATCTCAACATAAGGACTTTTTGTTTTCTTCCGGACAAAATTCTCGTACGGAACCCGCCATCCGGCGTGGGCGGGGCCCTGACCAGGGCTGAGCCGGTCGGGACGCGGGCGCGCTTCGGCAGGCACCGGACGCCGGGCCCGGCGCGGCCGACAACGGTGGGAGGGCGTGGCGCTGCCAGAGAGGGAAGCGGCCGCGCCGGCGTCCGGCCGGACGGGCGTCGCCGTTGTACGGGCGGCCTCCTGCCGCTGCTCAGGCGGCGATCAGATCCGCCCAGCGACCGCCCCCGCGAGTGCGGCTGCCGACGCCCGAACCGATGCCGAGACTGTCGACGATGCCGGCGCCGCGGCCGTGCTCGCCGGGACCGCAGCTCGATGCCCAGGCGCCCTGCCGCGGTGCGGGACCGCCGTCCGTGACCTCGACGCGGATGATCGCGACGCCGTCCGACTCGCCGCGGCGCAGGCGCAGCGCGACCGGCGGCAAAGCGTGCTCCACGGCGTTGGTGACCAGTTCGGAGACGACGAGGACGGCGTCGTGCACGGCCTCCTCGGGCACCGCCCAGCCGGTCAGCACGGTACGGGCGGTGCGCCGCGCGACGGCGACGGCCACGGCACGGTGCTCCAGCTCGCACACGTACACGTCGGTACGGGCGGCCGGTGGCCAGGCGGACGAGTGCGTCATCTCCATCACTTCCCAGGGACCGAAGGGCTCCGGATCATCGGCCTCCGGCGGACCGCTCCACGGCGTCACCGGCATGGGGGGAAGGGCCCCTGACCATCCCCCGATCGAGGGTGCCCCGGGCACCCGCATCCCAAGGTGTACCCCGGCGAGACCTCCCGAACCCCACCCGTCACAGGAGTGTCGATGACGCACATCAGGGACTCCACCGCACATCCGCCCCGCTCCGGGCGGCCCGCTCCGGAGCGCCCGAACCGTCTGCGATCCTGGTCGGGTGCCGCTCTCGCCGATCGCGCCGGAACCCATCACCGCGGACCCGCCCCACGCCGCCGAGGGCGCGCTGCTCACCCAGTCGTGGCTGGACCTCGCGTTCCTCCACTGGACCGCGGACCCCGCCGCCATCGCACCCCTGCTCCCGGCCGGCACCGTCCCGGACACCCTGGACGGCGTCACCTACGTCGGGCTCGTCGCCTTCCGCATGCACCGTGTCGGCTGGTTCCGCCTGCCCGGCATTCCGTACCTGGGCACCTTCCCCGAGACGAACGTCCGGCTCTACTCCGTGGACGCCCACGGACGGCGGGGCGTCGTCTTCCGCTCACTGGACGCGTCCCGGCTCATCCCGGTGGCGGTCGCGCGCGCCGCCTTCCGCCTGCCGTACCAGTGGTCGCGGATGGCGGTCCGCCGGGACGGCGCGACCCTCACGTACACCAGCACCCGCCGCTGGCCGGGCCCGCGCGGGGCGCACTCCCGGATCGCCGTGCGCGTCGGCGAGCCCGTCGCCGAGCCCACCGAACTCGAGCACTTCCTCACCGCGCGCTGGGGCCTGCACAACACGTTCCTCGAACGGTCGATGTACCTGCCGAACTCTCACCCCCGCTGGCCCCTCCACCGCGCGGACCTGCTCCGCTGCGACGAGTCCCTGATCACCGCCGCGGGCCTCCCCGCCCCCTCGGGCCCACCGGTCAGCGTCCTGTACTCCCCCGGCGTCCCCGTCCGCTTCGGCCGCCCCTCCCGCCCGGGCGGCATTCCGACGCCCTGAGCCGCGGCCGCCCCGGGTGCTGTCGGCGGCCGGTGGCATGATGCGCCGCATGACCTCACCCACCGCGGCCGACTACGGCTGGATACGCAGCCCGTCCTCCTTCTTCCGGTACGCGCAGGACTACGGCTACACCATGACGCTGGTGCGGGGTGTCGCCCCGGCGGAACTGCTCGCGCTGGCGGGGGCCGAGCAGCGCGGCGCGTGCGAGGGGGTCGGCGAACTGATTGAGCGGAACAACGAGTTCACCGACGCCTTCGACCCCTGGCCGGACTCCTTCATCGCGGGAGCGTTCACCGTGCCGGGGGACGGGGGGAACTGGACCCTCGCCCTGGAATTCGGCGGCGACCTGGGGACGCGGCCGCGCCTCTTGGAGACCCTGTCCGCCGGGACGCGCGCCGTCGCGCACTCGAGCAACGGCGGCAAGCCCCTCGACTTCTTCCACTGGTACGAGGACGGGGAGTCGCGCACCGTCTTCGAGTGGCCGTCGAACAGGAGCGGGAGCACCCCGGACGAACTCGTGCCCCTCATCCGGGAGGTCGGCCTCGATCCCGACGGGGACGGCGACCCCGACGTCGACCACAAGGCGGCCGTCTTCGCCCTCACCGAGCGTCTCACCGGCGTGCGGGTCACCGAGGAACTGCTCCGGAGCGCCCCCTGCCTGCTGGGCGAGGTCCCGGAGGAACCCGTCGAGGAGTGGCACGGCATCACCATCGACCTCAGGGACGCGCAAGGCGAGGGGCCGTACATCCGGATCGAGCCGGATCAGGTCTGACCCCCGGTCACGGCCGGTCGGCGCGCCGCACGGTACCGGGCGGCGTCAGTCGGGCGGGAGGAGCGTGCCCAGGGGGCCGAGGTCGAGGTTGAGGTCGGACATGGACAGTCCGTACTGCGCGCACAGGCCGGCCATGCGGTCGTGGAGGATCATCAGCGTGGCCCCGAGGCGTTCCTCCTCCTCCTCCGTCAGGTCGCCCGTGTCGACGCGGTGGAGGGCCTGGCGTTCCATGAGCTGGCGGAGGAGTTCGACGAGGGTCAGGACGAGTCTCATCAGGTCGCGTTCGACCGTGTCGGGGTCGGTGCTGATCCGGCGCGCGGGGCGGGACGGACTGTCGTGCGGAACGGCGGGCAGCAGGCGGAAGGCGCGGGCGGCGGCGTCGGCGACCTCGCCGAGGCGGTCCGGGGGGCGGTCGTCGCCGGGGGGCGCCGGCGGCGTGGGGGCGGTCATGGACCGGGCTCCGGGCCCCACGGGGAGGGGTTGCGTTCGCTGACGGAGACGATCAGCGCGCGCAGGGAGATCCGGACGAGGTCGATGTCGGCGATGGACAGCACCACGTCGCCGGTGAGGACGACGCCTCCGCTGAGGAGCCGGTCCAGCAGGTCGACGAGGGCCACCTGACGCTGGGCGAGCGGTTCCGGTGCCCGGTCGGAGGCGGTCATGGAGCCGTGCCCGCCGCGGGCTCCACGACGCCCGGGACGGCGGCGAAGGAGTACGGGGCCCAGGGCCCGGTGACGTCGATCCGCACCCCCGGCAGGCCCTCTCCCGCGGCGAGGACGCGGGCACGGAAGTCCTCGGCCCGGTCGCGCACGACGAGGAAGGCGTCGTTGAGGACGTTCTCCCCCGTTCCGGAGGCGAGTTGCCCCTGCTGCACGCGGTGCCGGGCGTGGCCCGCGGCCAGTTCGCGGCCGATCTCCTCGACGCGGGAAGCGGCGTCCGCAGCGGCGCGGTGGGCCTCGTCCCGGGAGTGCCGCTGAGCGCGGCGGGCGCGCAGGTAGGCGCGGCCCGGGCTCATGTCCGCGGCGGTGCCGGTGCCGGGGGCCTCGGCGGCGGCCTCCGCGGGGGTGTCGACATAGATCTTGACGCCCCATTCGAGGTGACCGGCCAACCGGTCGAGACCCGCACGGAACATCTCGGCGCCGTCCCGCAGCACCGCGCGGACGCGCGCGTCGTCGAGGTACACCGTGGCCAGCCGCAGCGGCAGCACCGTGGTGTGCGCGCACAGCGCCTCGATGACGGTGTGATGGGCGCGCGCCACCGCTTCCAGCCAGTCCAGCTCCTCCAGATGGCGGCGCAGGGCGTCCTCAAGGAAGTCGGCAGACGGCACGGGACTGACGGCCGCCGCCAGGTCCCCGGACGTCACGAGCCCCACCGGCGCTCCGGCGACGCCCCGCAGGGCCTCCACCGCACCGGCCGGCACATCTGATGCGCCCAGCACGGCGTAGGCGTAGGCGACCCGGTCATTCATCGTCCGCCCCGGTGCCCTCACGGCGGTGCGTGGCCGAGGACCGCGTGCGGTGGCGGGAGGCCACGCTGCCCCGCCGGGTGTCCGTCAGCTCCCGCTCCCCCTTCAGCGCTTCGATCTCCTCGCGCAGCCGCCGGTTCTCCTCCGCGAGGGAGCTTTCGCCGTGGGCACGCGAGGACAGCGAGGGGTCGTGCTCCCACCAGTCGATGCCCATCTCCTTGGCCTTGTCGACGGAGGCGACCAGCAGCCGCAGCTTGATGGTGAGCAGCTCGATGTCGAGCAGGTTGATCTGGATGTCGCCCGCGATGACGATGCCCTTGTCGAGGACCCGTTCGAGGATGTCCGCGAGGTTGGCCGACGACCCCTGCCCGTAGGAGTACGGCTGGGGAGCGGCCCTCGAGGGGTACGAGCCGAGCCGGCCGGCCGGGGAGTCCGTCACTGCGTCACCTCGTCTCAGGGGGCCGCTTCACCGCGCCGGAAAGCCGCGATCTCGTCGAGGCGGTCGAGCAGTTCCTCCTCGCGCGCCTCGAAGGTCTCCTCGTCGATCCGTCCGGCGAGGAGTTCCCGCTCCAGCGCGGCGAGTTCGCGTTCCACGGGCTCGGGGTCGTAGTACTCCTGCTCGGCCGCGTCCAGCACACGCTCCACCACCCAGCCCACACCGCGCACGGGCGCCAGGGGGAGGGTGACGATCTGGGTGAACAGTCCCATGGCCACGGCACTCCCTCTCACACGAAGCTGTACGGGGGCAGCGGGCCGACGAGCCGGAAGTCGCATTCCTCGCCGACCTGGTTGGCCAGGCTCAGCTGGGTGGCCAGGAACATCTCCTCCTTGCCGTCGTCCACCAGGAAGGAGACGCTGAGGAAGTCCTGTCCCGCCGGCGCGGAGACCACGTCGTCCCGGGCGAAGGGCCGCAGCGCCTCGACGATGCCCGCGCCGAGGGCCTGCTGGCGGGCCTGCACCTCGTGGGCAATCAGCTCGCCCAGCACGATCGGCGCGTCAGGGGAGGGGGATCCGCCGCGGATCTCGTCGTTGAGCCGGCGGACCTCGTCGTTCTCCTCGAGGATCCGCAGCAGCAGCGAGTCCTCGTCCCAGGAGACCTTCAGGTGGTACTCGGCGCAGCCCGCCAGGTTCTTCAACTGCTCCCGGTACTCCACCGCCCGTTCGTCCAGCACGCCCCGCACGGTCTCCTCGTCGGGCGACGTGAAGCCGAACCGCAGCGGCAGCACGGCGCCGTCGGCCATCAGCCTTTCCTGCACCTCCTGGTGGGCGAGCACGTCCCTGCGCCGGGGGCGCAGGTCCTCGGGGGCCTCGCTCACGACCGCGGAAAGCTCGCCGGACGTCACGGTGCGCAACGCCTCGTCCGATCCGCCGACGGGCTTGAGGCCGTCGAGGCGCATCGGGTGATCCTTCGAGGTGATGGAGTAGACGTAGACGGCCATGTCATTCCCTCTCCCGCCGGGAGGTTCGCCTGGTGCTGCCGCGCCGCCGCTGCCGGGGCTCCTCCTCGTACTCCGCTTCCTCCTCTTCCGGCTCCTCCTCGTACTCCTCGTCCTCGTCCTCCTGGTCGCCGCCCTTCAAGGCGCCCGTCACGGCCTCGACCGCGCCGGACAGGGCGCCCTTGGACTTGCCCCTGGCCCCGCTCTCGGTGATCTCGCCCACGAGGTCGGTGAGCTGGGCCGGCTGCTTGCGGCCGGATTCGAGGTCGAGCCGGTTGCACGCCTCGGCGAACCTCAGATACGTGTCGACGCTGGCCACGACGATGCGGGCGTCGATCTTCAGGATCTCGATACCCACCAGGGACACGCGGACGAAGACGTCGATGACGAGCCCGCGGTCCAGGATCAGCTCCAGGACGTCGTACAGGCTCCCCGTGCCGCCCCTCGAGATACCGCCGCCGCCCTGCGGCACCACGGTCATGGCGCCTCCCTTCAGCGCCCCGTCGTCTCAGACGCGCCGATCGATCTGCCCCCGCGCGTAACGGCGGGTGCGTTCGTACGCCACCAGGTCTCCCTCCTCGTCGAGCTTCACGTGGTAGGTGGCCATCACGCTGGTGGTCTCGGGCACGCGCTCCAACTCCAGCACCTCGACGTCGGCTTCCCATCCGTCGTCCACGGGCTTCACCGCCGACACGGACTCCGGCCTGCGGCCGAGGAGTTCGAAGAGCTGCTCGGCCGCGGAACGCATGGCCCAGGCGGCGGAGCGCTTGGGCGGCCGCTTGGCCCGCTCGCCGGCGCGGCCGCGCCTGGTGCCTTCACTCCGGCCGTTCCTGTCGCTTGCCGCCATCCCCTTCTCCGGTTCCGGAGGAGCGCCACCCCTGCTAAGAAACGTACTATTTCAGCATATACACCCCTACACATCTGTGCGGCGACGGGTCGCTTTCCGAAGGGGACGGCTGATGAAGGACACGACCAAGATCGCTCTTGCCGCCGCGGTCGCGGGTGGCTACGTGCTCGGTCGCGCCAGGAAGGGGCGGCTCGCCTTCGCGATGGCGACCTTTCTCGCAGGTCGCCGTGCCGGACTCGATCCGCAACAACTGGTCACCGAGGGTATTCGCAGGCTCCAGGAGGTCCCCCAGATCGCCGACCTCAACGAGCAACTGCGCGGCGAGCTGATGGACGCCGGCCGCAAGGCCGTCACCGCGGCCGCGGACCGCAAGCTGGCCGATCTGGCGGGCGCGTTGCACGACCGCACGGCACGGATCGGCGCCAAGGGGGCGCTGGGCGAGGAAGACGAGACGGAAGAGGAATACGAACCCGAGGAGGGGGAAGAAGAGGCGCCCGCGAGGAAGCGCCGGCCGAAGCGGCGTCGCCCCGCCCGGGTGGAGGAGGAATCCGAGGACGAGGAGCCCGAGGAGCCCGAGGAGGCCGAGGAAGAGGAAGAAGAGGAGGACGAAGGGGACGAAGGCGAGGAGGCACCGCCCAGGCGCCGTCGCGCCGCGAAGCGCCGGGAGCCGAGCCCCGAACGCAGGCCGCGGCGCAGGCCGGAGGGCAGGCCCGAGCCCAAGCCCGCGGCCAGGAAGGCACCCGCCAAGAAGGCACAGCCCGCGAAGAAGACCGCCGCCAAGAAGAGCACCGCCAAGAAGACCGCCGCCCCGGCGAAGCGCACGGCCAAGAAGACGTCCGCGCCCGCCGCGAAGACCACGGCGCGCAAGGCGCCGGCGAAGAAGACCGCGGCCAAGAAGACGGCGGCCAAGAAGACGTCCACACGGCGGAGGTAGCCCGATGGCCAGGACGGCACAGGAGACCGGCAACGGCCAGGCTTCCGGCCTGGACCAACTGCGCGACGAACTCGTCAGCTTCGTCGGGGCCCAAGTGGGCAACCTGGCCGACAAGGCGGGCGACAAGGTCTCCGACCTCACCGACCAGTTGCTGGACGTGGCCGAGAACGGCGGAGTGCTCCCCAAGGCCGGCCTGAAGATCCTCCAAGGCGACTCACCGCTCAAGGCCCTCGGAGGCGGCGTGCTCGACAAGGCGAAGCAGGTGCTCGGCGGCGGCAAGGGCAAGGGCCGCAAGTCCGGAACGCAGAAGGTGACGAACATCGTCGAGGTCCTGGACGTCGGCGTCCCGCTGCGGTTCGCCTACGACCACTGGACCCAGTTCGAGAAGTTCAGCGCCTTCACCAAGGGTGTCCGCAGCGTCTCCAAAGGCGACGACACGTCAAGCGACTGGAAGGTCAAGGTCGGCCCGTCGACCCGGGGCTGGAAAGCCACGATCGTGGAGCAGGTCCCCGACGAGCGCATCGTCTGGCACTCCGACGGCGCCAAGGGCACCACGCGCGGCAGTGTCAGCTTCCACGAGCTCGCGCCCTCCCTGACCCGCATCGTCCTCGTCGTCGAGTACTACCCCTCCGGCCTGTTCGAGAAGACCGGCAACATCTGGCGGGCCCAAGGGCGCCGGCTGCGGCTCGACTTCAAGCACTTCCAGCGGTACGTCTCCCTCACCAACGAGGAGCCCGAGGGCTGGCGCGGCGAGATCCGCGACGGCGAGGTCGTCCGCACGCACGAGGAGGCCCTGGAGGCGGAGGAGGCCGAAGCCGAAGAGGGCGAGGAGTACCCCGAGGACGAGGAAGAGGAAGAGCCGGACGACGAGGGCTACGCCGAGGACGAAGAGGACGGCGAAGACGAGGAGTACGACGAGGACGAGGAGGACGAGGGGTACCCCGACGACGAGGAAGAAGAGGAACCGGGGGACGAGTACGAGGACGACGACCAGGAAGAGGACGAGGACGAGGAGTACGACGAGGAGGAGGAGTACGAGGACGCCCGGCGCTGACGCCCCGTCACTCCCTCGTACCCGTGGACGTCGGCCGGCCGTGCCGGGCACGGCCCGCCGAGCAGCCCCTCACCCCGCCAGGCGGCGGATCTCGAGTGTGTTGTCCACCCACATCGTGGGTCGCCCGTCCGGCCCGTTCTGGACGCGCTCGTGCTCGTCGGTGAGCAGCACCTCCCACTCGCCCTCGGGAAGCGCCAGGCTCTCCAGCACCTCCTGCGGGGTCGGGAAGTGCGCCTCGGGGTGCGGATGGGTCTCCCAGGCCGGGAATCCGGCGTGTCCGACGACGAGCAGCACCCCACCGGGCGCCACGGCCGCCGCGGCGGCGCGCAGGATCCGCTCGCGGGGCATGTCGTTCGGCGAGTGCAGGAACTGCGCGGAGACGAGGTCGTGGACACCCTCGGGGAACGACTCGGAAAGGTCGTGCCGCTGCCAGTCGACGAGACCGTCGGCGACGCCATCCGCCCTCGCGTGCTCGGCCGCCCGCTCCAGGGCGACGCGGGAGATGTCGACGGCGGTGACCCGCCACCCCTGCCGGGCCGGCCAGACCGCGTCGGCGCCCTCTCCACAGCCCAGGTCGAGCGCCGTACCGGGCGTCAGCCGTCCGACCTCGCGGACCAGGACCCCGTTGGGGTTGCCGCTCCGGACGCGGTCACTCCTGGCGTATCGCGCGTCCCGGAATTCCGCTTCCGACCCGGCGTCGGTCGTGCTGGTGGCGCCGTCGGTCATCGATGCCGTCTCCCCCGTGCGGTGGAACGTGGGTCTGCCCCGACCATGCGGCTCCCCCGTTCCCGGGGCAAGCCTTCTTGCCGGTTCGGCAACTCCGCCGGTGCCCCGCCCCTGCCCCGCCGGCCGGTCCGCGCCTATGTTTGATGTCATGGACACCACGTCGCCCGACGACCACCCGCTGCGCCGCCTCACGCTCGATCAGCTGCGGCGCCGTACGAGCATGAAGTGGCGCTCCCATCCGGAGGACGTGCTGCCCCTGTGGGTGGCCGAGATGGACGTGCCGCTCGCCGAGCCGGTGGCACGCGCACTCACGGAGGCCATCGCGCTCGGTGACACGGGGTATCCGGCGGGCACCGCTTACGCGGAGGCGCTGGCCGGCTTCGCCCGGGAGCGATGGGGCTGGGACGGACCGGCCGTGGACCGCGCGGCCATCGTCCCCGACGTGATGCTCGGTGTCGTCGAGATGCTGAAGCTGGTCACCGGCCCCGGTGAGTCCGTGATCGTCAACTGTCCGGTGTATCCGCCGTTCTACCACTTCGTGGCGCACATGGACCGCCGGGTGGTGGAGGCGCCGCTCGGCCCTGACCTGCGGCTGGACCTCGCGGCGCTCAAGGAGGCCTTCGCACGGTGCACGGCGGGCGGCGGGCGGGCCGCGTACCTGCTGTGCAGCCCGCACAACCCGACCGGCACCGTGCACACCGCGGAGGAGCTCTCCGCCGTCGCGGCGCTGGCCGACTCGTACGGGGTGCGGGTCGTGGTGGACGAGATCCACGCGCCTTTGGTGACCGCCGAGGCGGTGTTCGTGCCGTATCTGAGCGTGCCCGGTGGCGAGAACGGCCTGTCCCTGATGTCCGCGTCGAAGGCGTGGAACCTGGCCGGTCTGAAGGCCGCGCTCGCCCTGGCCGGTCCCGCCGCGGCGGAGGATCTGGCACGGATGCCGGAGGAGGTGAGCCACGGGCCGAGCCACCTGGGCGTCATCGCTCACACCGCGGCCCTGCGCGACGGCGGGCCGTGGCTGGACGCCGTGCTCGGCGACCTCGCCGACAACCGGCGGCTGCTGGCGGGCCTGCTCGCCGAGCGGCTCCCGGCCGTCGGCTACCGTCCGGCACCGGGCACGTACCTGGCCTGGCTGGACTGCCGCAGGCTGGGGCTGGGGGACGACCCGGCGGCCGCCTTCCTCGCCCGGGGGCGCGTCGCGCTCAGCGCGGGGCCCGATTTCGGCACGGGAGGCGACGGACACGTACGGCTGAACCTCGCGACGTCCCCGGAGGTGCTCACCGAGGCGGTGCACCGGATGGCGGCGACGGTCGGCTGAGAGGCGGCCCTGGCGGCGTAACGGCCCGGCGTCGTGGCGGCCCGGCGTCGTGACGGCCCGGCGGCAGAGCGGCCCAACGGCAGAGCGGCCCGCGTCGTGGTGGCCCGGCGGCGTCCCGTCATCGCCCTTCGTCGGCGTGGAGCCGATCGGTGTCCCGCGGTTCGGCCTTGGGCACCGTCTCGTCCGGGCCCTCGTCCGGGCCGCCGTCCGGCCGTGCCCGGGCCCGTTCGAGCTCGGCGTTGAACTCCAGGCCGAGGAGGACGGCGATGTTCGAGATCCACAGCCAGACGAGGAAGACGATGACCGCCGCCAGGCTGCCGTAGAGCCGGTTGTAGTTGCCGAAGCCGGACACGTAGAGGCTGAAGAGCGCGGAGGCGGCGGCCCAGATGACCACGGCCAGGATGCTGCCGGGGCTCACCCAGCGGAAGCCGCCGTGCTTCACATTGGGGGCGGCCCAGTACAGCAGCGCGAGGACCAGGCCGAACATGACGAGCATCACCGGCCATTTGGCGATACCCCACACGCCGAGCGCGGCGTCGCCGACGCCCAGCACCTGTCCCGCCCTGCGGGCCAGGGCTCCGGTGAAGACCACGCCGATCGCGATGAGCGCCGTGACCACGAGCAGCACCACGGGGATGACGAACCTGCCCGCCAGGGTCTTCCACAGGGGCCTGCCCTCGTCGACGTCGTAGAGGGCGTTGGCGGCTCTCATGAAGGTCGCCACGTAGCCGGAGGACGACCACACGGCGACCGCGACGCCGATCGCGAGGGCGAGTCCCCCTCGGCCGACGCCGTGCTGCAACTGCCCGAGCACGCCGGTCAGCGTGTCGCGGACCGGTCCGGGCGCGAGCCCGCTCACATTGACGATCAGGGGTTTGACGCTCGGGCCGCCCAGCAGACCGACGACCGAGACGATGACCAGGAGGGCGGGGAAGACCGACAGCACGGCGTAGTACGTCAGCGCCGCGGCCCAGTCGGTCAGGTGGTCCGCCCAGAACTCCTTCACCGTGCGCCGGAGCACCACGCGCCAGGACTCCTGGGGGAGCTCGGTCGGCTTGCCGGCGCCGGTCTGCGGGTGGCGAGCCATGCGCGATCACTCCCCTCAGGGCACACGTCCCCTGCGGGAAACGGCGACAAACCACTGCAAAGAGGATGAGCTACGTGCCGGATCTCAGTGCTGGAGCGCGACCTTCGCCGCCACGATCACCAGGCCCAGCACCAGGTTCACGATCCCGACCGACACGACCGCCCAGCGGGAGGCGCCCACCCGGATCACGGCCGCGCCGGCCCACGCGACCTGCTGGGCGATGGCGATGACCAGGGCCAGCCACGCCGCACCCTCCGGCCCGAGCCCCAGCAGCGGACTCACCGCGACCGCCGCCGCCGGCAGCAGCGCGGCCTGCACGATCGGCCACTCGCGGACGCACACCTGACGGATCTCGTGCCAGGTGACCCGCCCCCCGCGCAGGCGGTCGCCCACGAACCCGGCGTAGACATGGGCGGCCCAGAACACCAGGCCCGTGCAGATCAGCAGCAGCACCAGTTCCAGCCGCGGATACGGGCCCGCCGAGCCGGCCCCTGCCACCACCGAGGCGGCCAGGAGCGATCCGTAGACGGCGCCCGTGTAGTTGGCGCTGCCCGTACCGGAAGCCTCCCGGTCGGTGACCTCCTGCGGGCCGGAGCCGGCTGTCATCCCTTCAGGATCACCGAGGCGGCCCGTCCCCGCACGGCCGTGCCGGGCCGGGCGGCCCGGCAACGCGACGTCCGAATCCCGCCAGCCGGCGCCCCGCGCGATGCCGCACAGTGGAGGGGTGACGAGCGAGACGAACGGCGAGGACAGCAGGTACGAGGCGGTGTGCAGCCGCGACGCGCGCTTCGACGGGGAGTTCTTCTTCGCGGTGACCACGACCGGGATCTACTGCCGCCCCAGCTGCCCGGCGGTCACACCCAGACGGCGCAACGTGCGGTTCTTCCGTACCGCGGCGGCCGCCCAGGGATCCGGTTTCCGGGCCTGCCGGCGGTGCCGGCCCGACGCGGTGCCCGGGTCCGCGGCGTGGAACACCCGGGCCGACGTGGTCGGCCGCGCGATGCGGCTGATCGGCGACGGCATCGTGGACCGCGAGGGGGTCGCGGGGCTCGCCGCGCGGCTCGGCTACAGCGCCCGGCAGGTGCAGCGGCAGCTCAACGCCGAGCTGGGCGCGGGGCCGATCGCCCTCGCGCGGGCGCAGCGCGCGCACACCGCCCGCGTCCTGTTGCAGACCACGGACCTGCAGGCCGCGGAGATCGCCTTCGCCGCCGGTTTCGCGAGCGTCCGCCAGTTCAACGACACGGTCCGCGAGGTGTACGCGCTGACGCCGACCGCACTGCGGCAGGCGGGCCCCGCCCGGCACGCGGCCGCCGACGCCGCGGCCGGTGTGCCGCTGCGGCTGGCGTACCGCGGGCCGTACGACGCGGGGCAGGTCTTCGACTACCTGGCGGCCCGCGCGATCGCCGGCGTCGAGGAGATCACGGGGACCCGCGGCCGGCGCGTCTACCGGCGGACCCTGCGGCTGCCGCACGGGCCGGGTATCGCCGAGGTGGACGAGGCGGCGCCCGCCAGGGGCGGCGACTGGCTCGACTGCCGGCTGCACCTGACCGGACTGCGCGACCTGACCACGGCGACGCAGCGGATACGGCGCCTGTTCGACCTGGACGCCGACCCCTACGCGGTCGCCGAACGGCTGTCCGCGGACCCGTCGATGCGAGCACTGGCGCGCGAGCGCCCCGGATTGCGCGCTCCCGGGGCGGCGGATCCGCACGAGCTGGCGGTGCGGGCGGTGCTGGGTCAGCAGGTCTCCGTGGCGGCGGGACGCGGGCTCGGCGCGGCGCTGACCGCCGCGCACGGTGAGCCCCTGGCGGCGCCGAGCGGCGGCCTGACGCATCTGTTCCCCGGCGCGGACACGCTCGCCGGGGCGTCCCTGGCGACGGTGGGCATGCCTCAGGCCCGGCGGGAGACGCTGCGCGGTCTGGCCCACGCGCTGGCCGGCGGCGAGGTCGTCCTCGACCCCGGCGTGGACCGGGACGGCGCGGAGAAGGCCCTGCTCGCGCTGCGCGGCGTCGGGCCGTGGACGGCCGGGTACGTCCGGATGCGCGCCCTGGGCGATCCCGATGTGCTGCTGGAGGGTGACGTCGCCGTGCGCGCGGGGGCCGGCCGTGCCGGTGTCCCGCTGGAGGACGCCGAGAACTGGCGGCCGTGGCGCACCTACGCGATGCACCTGCTGTGGGGCGCCGGTTGACCGGGAGACAGCGGGAATACGACGTCCGAATCCCGCCGGACACCGGTGACGAACCACCGCAGAATCGTAGATGTCACTGAAGTCGTGAGGAAAGGGAAGGACCGATGACGGTCTACACGACGCTCGACAGCCCGCTGGGCGAACTGCTGCTGGTCGGCGAGGAGTCGCCGACCGCGAAGGGCGGCACCGCGCTCTCCTCGCTGTCGGTGCCGGACCAGAAGGGCGGGGTCGTCGCGGCGGACCTGTCGGACGGCACGCGCGCCGACGACGCCGCGTTCACCGAGATCGCCCGCCAGCTGCGGGCGTACTTCGCCGGCGAACTGACGGAGTTCGACATCGAGTTCACCTCCGCGGGGACCGCCTTCCAGCAGCAGGTGTGGAAGGCCCTGGAGCCCATCGGCTACGGCACGACACTCACCTACGCCGACGTCGCCGACGTGATGGGCATCCCCCGGACCTCCTCGCGGGCGGTCGGCACCGCGATCGGCCGCAATCCGCTGCTGGTCGTCCGCCCCTGCCACCGGGTGGTCGGCGCCAAGGGCGCGATCACCGGCTACGCGGGCGGCGTGGAGCGCAAGCAGTTGCTGCTGGACCTCGAAGCCGGGCGCGGGACGGCGTGAGGACGACGGCCATGGCCACCGCCGCCGCTCACCCCGCGACGTCCCTGTCCGCGCGGGTCGACGCCGCGGACTGGCCCGCGCTCGCCGCCGAACTCGACGTGTACGGCAGCGCCTTGACGACCCGTCCGGTCCTCTCGTCCGCCGAGTGCCGTGCCGTCGCCGCGCTCTACGACGAACCCGGGCGGTTCCGCTCGACCGTCGACATGGCGCGGCATCGCTTCGGCTCGGGGCAGTACCGCTACTTCGCGTACCCCGTCCCCGCTCCCGTCCGGGCGCTGCGGGCCGCCTTCTACCCCCGCCTGCTGCCCATCGCCCGTGACTGGGCGGCCCGGTTGCGGCAGCCCGCACCTTGGCCCGACACCCTCGACGAGTGGCTCGCCATGTGCCACGCGGCGGGCCAGAACAGGCCGACGCCGATCCTGCTGCGCTACGGCGCGGGCGACTGGAACGCGCTCCACCGCGACCTGTACGGGGACCTCGTCTTCCCGCTCCAGGTCGTGATCGGGCTCGACGTCCCCGGGGAGGACTACACCGGTGGCGAGTTCCTGATGACGGAGCAGCGGCCGCGGGCCCAGTCCCGGGGCTCGTCCACCACCCTGCTCCAGGGCCACGCGCTAGTCTTCACCACCCGCGACCGGCCGGTGCGCTCGGCGCGCGGCTGGTCGGCCGGGCCCATGCGGCACGGGGTGAGCACCGTGCGCGGCGGCCGCCGCCACACCCTGGGCCTGGTCTTCCACGACGCGGCGTGACGACGTACACGCTGACCGGCCCGGACGGGTCGACCTACCGCAGCACGGTCCCGGGGACGCTCGGCGGCCACCGGCGCGGCCGGCTGTACGGCCGGCTCGACTGCCCGACTGCACAGAAGGCCATCGCGCGCGGTGGATACGTCCGGGATCGGGTGTTCTTCGCGGACGAGGCGACGGCGGTCGCCGCGGGCCACCGCCCCTGCGCCCGCTGCCTGCCCGAGCGGTACCGACAATGGAAGGCGACACCGACGGAGCGGAACGCCATGACGAACCCCGACGCACCCGCCGCGGCACCGGCCTCGCCGCTGGTCCCGCCCGAGGGACTGGCCGTGCTCGAGGGCGTACCGGGACCGCGGCCGCACACCGATGCGGAACTCACCGCCCTGCTCGGCCTGCTCGGTGACGCCCGCCCCCATGTGCGGGCCGTCGCCGTCGGCCGCAGCCGGGACGCCGCCTCCCGCGCGGCCGCCGAAGCCTTCGCCGCGGCCTGGCGCGCCTCGGGCGGCACCGTCGTGACGGTCGTGGACTGGCCCGAACGGGCCGCGTCCTGGCTGCGGGCCGCCGGGCGGCTGACGGCGCCGGCGCCGGACGCCTGGGTGGTCGCCGCGGCGCCCGCCGGGTGGGCCCAGTTGGCCCGGCGCCTGCGGCACAGCACGCCGTGGGACCCGGCCCGTACGTACGGCTTCGCCTCCCTCGGCGACGCGCGCGTGGTGGCCGCCGCGGGGGCGGGGACGCTCCAGGGCCTGCGCGGGGCGGCGGCCGACGGCGGGACGTGGCGCGTTGACCGCGGCTGGGTCACCGCGGCCGCCCCGGGGAAGGGCGGTGCCCGGTGAGCGCGCTCATCCCCCGTCCCCGGCTGCGGGTGGCGCCGGGCGCGGTGCACGTACCGGGCTGGCTCACCCTGGACCAGCAGCGGGAGCTGGTCGTCGCGTGCCGGGCGTGGGCCATGGGCCCGGTCCCGATCCGCCACACCCGTCTCCCCCGTGGCGGGGTGATGTCGGTCCGCACGGTCTGTATCGGCTGGCACTGGCAGCCCTACCGCTACAGCCGCACCGCGGACGACGTGAACGGCGCCCGGGTGGCGCCCTTCCCCGACTGGATGGTGGAGCTGGGCCGCCGCGCCCTGGTCGAGGCGTACCAGGACCCGGCCGCGGGCGACGGCTACACCCCGGACACCGCGCTGATCAACTTCTACGACGGCGACGCCAAGCTCGGCATGCACCAGGACAAGGACGAGCGCAGCGCCGCGCCCGTCGTGTCGCTGACCATCGGCGACACCTGCGTCTTCCGCTTCGGCAACACCGAGAACCGCAACCGCCCCTACACGGACCTGGAGCTGGCCTCCGGCGACCTGTTCGTCTTCGGCGGCCCGTCCCGTTTCGCCTACCACGCCGTGCCGAAGGTCCACCCGGGCACGGGCGACCCGGCCACCGGACTCGCCTCGGGCCGGCTGAACATCACGATGCGGGTCACGGGACTCGACGACGGGACGCGGAGTCGGGCGCCGCGGCCGTGACGGCGCCGTCGGGGCCGTCACGGCCGTCGGAGCCCGGGCGCAGACCGGGAGCGAGTGCCAGGGTGACGGCGACGGACACCGCGGCCATCACCGCCATGGCGGTGCCCGGGGAGGTGTGCTGGGCGACGGCGCCCGCGAGCGCGGCACCCAGGCCCTGGCAGGCGAGCATGCCCGAGGAGTGCAGCCCGAGGGCGTGACCGCTGAGTTCGTCCGGGGTCAGGGCCATCAGCCGTTCCTGCAGCAGCAGGCTCGCCGCGTAGCCGACGGAGGCAACGGCGACGACGGCCGCCGCGAGGGGCAGGCCCGGACGCAGGGCGAAGAGCAGGTAGGGGGCGGCGAGCAGCAGCCGCAGCGCGGCGCCCGCGCGTTCCCGCCACCACGGCGGGACGAAACGGCCGGCCATGGTGTCGCCGGCGAGCATGCCGCAGGCCGCGGCGGCCAGGAGCAGGCCGGCGTGCTCGGGCGCGTACGGCACGAAGAGCGACTCGCAGCCGACGATCAGGCCGTTGGGCACCCACAGGGCGAGGTACACGTAGCGGCGGGGCCGGGCGGACCACAGCAGCACGTTGGTGCGCCAGGTCTCGGCAGCCGAGGGGCGGCCGCCCGCCCGCGGGGGCCTGGGGCGCAGTCCGGTCAGGGCGGCTGCCGCGGCCGCGAGGTAGAGGGCCGCGCCGCCGAGCAGGACCCCGCGCGGGGACAGGGCGGCCAGCAGCAGGCCGCCGGCGGCGAAGCCGCAGATCTGCATGGTGCCGGTCGCCATGTTCAGCACGGAACGGCCCAGCAGGAAGCCGCCCTTGGGGAGGATCTCGTGGAGCAGTCCGTAGCGCACCCCGCCGCCCAGGGACGCCACCAGGCCCTGCGCGGGCAGGATGACGAAGACGGCCCACATCGGCAGACCGGGGACGGCCAGGACGGCGGTGCCGAGGGCGAAGAGCAGGGCGACCGCCGCGAGCGCGGCGCGCGGCGGCAGCCGGTCGGCCGCCGACAGCAGGGTGGTCGCCCCGACCACCTGCGCGAGGGACGGGCCGAACATGGCGACGGCGGCCAGCAGCGGCGAGCCCGTCGCGGCGTACACCAGGGTGCTCAGGGCCAGCCCGCTCACCGTCTGCGCCGCGACCTGACCGGTGGAGACGAGGAACAGCGGGGTGAACTCCCGCGTACGGAAGAGCTCTTGGTAGGTGCGCATGGACCGAGTCTCGGCGGCGGCGGATCGAGCGGTTAATGTTTCGCGCAGGCGCGAAAGGTGAGGAGGGCGGGCGGTCATGGGGTGGTGGCTGGTCGACGCGGAGACGCTGGTGGGCAGCCGGTTCGTCGTCTCCCCGCTGGCCGAGGCCATCGCGGCGCTGAAGCTGCTCGACCGGGGCACGGCCGCGCATCCCGGGGAACGCGCCTGGCTCGACGCGCACCTGCCGGCGTACCGGGAGCGGCTGGCCGCCGATCCGGTGACCGGGCTGCTGGTGCGCGCCGCCCTGGGGCGCACCTGGAACGCGGACTTCCTGACCCCCACGCCCAGCGGCGAGGGCAGCCGGGGCTTCGAGGAGGAGCTGGCACGGATCCGGGAGACCCCGCCGGAGGCCGCCCGTGAGCATCTGGCGGTCTCGCTCGGCGGTCCCGTCCCCGAGCGGCTGCGCCGCGCGGACCTGCCGGAGCGTGCGGCGGACGTCGTCGCCTGGGTGTGGACGCGGACGGTGCTGCCGGACTGGCCGCGCCGCCGGCGGGTCATCGAGGCCGACATCGTCGCGCGCACCGCCCAGTTGGGCCGGGGCGGGTGGGCGGAGGCGCTGGACGGCATGCGCCGGGGGATGCGCTGGCTCGGTGAGGGCCGGTTGCAGATCAACACGCGGGAGTACCCGCCCCGCGACCTGTCCGGCGCCCGGCTGATGTTCGTGCCCGTCACCCCGCGCACCGGCTGGGTGTCCTGGGACGAGCGCGTACGGTACGCGGTGGTGTACCCGTGCTCGGGCGCGCTGGCCGAGGCGGGGCGGCAGCGGGTCCCCGAGGCGCTGGGCGCGCTGCTCGGCCCGGCGCGCGCGGCGGTCCTGGTGCTCCTCGCGACGCCGCTGAGCACTTCGCAGTTGGTCGCCCTGACCGGCCAGGGGCTGGGCTCGGTGGGCCGTCATCTGAAGGTCCTGCTCGACGCCCGTCTGGTACGGCGGCGGCGCGCGGGGCGTTCCGTGCTCTACTACCGGACGGAGACCGGCGACGCCCTGGTCGCGGCCCAGCAGGACGGCTGAGGGAAGGAGTACCGGGCATGGTCCACAGACCCGTGCCGTTCGACGAGCTCGACCGCAAGATCGTCGCGGCCCTGATCGTGAACGCCAGGACGAGCTTCGCGGAGATCGGCGCGGACATCGGCCTGTCGGCCACCGCCGTCAAGCGGCGGGTGGACCGGCTGCGCGAGTCCGGGATCATCACGGGATTCACCGCCACCGTCCGGCCCGCCGCGCTGGGTTGGCGCACGGAGGCGTACGTGGAGGTGTACTGCGAGGGTGCCGCGCCGCCCCGGCGGCTGGCCGAGGTGGTGAGGAACCACCCGGAGATCACGGCGGCCATGACGGTGACCGGCGGCGCCGACGCGCTGCTGCACGTCCGGGCCACCGATGTCGAGCATTTCGAGGAGGTCCTGGAGCGGATCAGGACCGAGCCCTTCATCCGGAAGACGATCAGCTACATGGTGCTGTCGCACCTGCTGCCGGAGAGCCCGGAGGCGGGGGCGGGGCGGCCCGCCGCGGAAGGCGCAACGGACCTGCGCTGACGGGCCCTTCGACGCAGCATCGTTGCGCCTGCGCGCAGCGTCCCGATCTTGTCGCCCGCGGCCTTCGCTTCCTACCGTTGAGCCATCCCCTGGCCGTCCCGCAGGAAGCGGAGGAGTTCGCCGTGCCCGAGAACCGTGTGGCCCGCCCCCGGCGCTATCTGGTCTGCCCGCCGGAGTACTTCGATGTGCGCTACGCGATCAACCCGTGGATGCGGGAGGGCGTGCGGGTCGACACCGCGCTCGCCCGGGAGCAGTGGGCCGCGCTGGTGCGGGCCTACCGGGAGCACGGCCACACGGTGGAGTCCGTCGAGCCCGTCGAGGGCCTGCCCGACATGGTGTTCGCCGCCAACTCCGCGCTCGTGCTGGAGGGCCGGGTGTTCGGCTCGTCCTTCCACGCGCCCGAGCGGCGTCCGGAGGCCGACGAGTACGCGGCCTGGTTCAAGGCGGCGGGGTTCGAGGTGCACCGCCCGGAGTCGGTCTGCGAGGGCGAGGGCGACCTCGTGCCGGTCGGCGGGTTCGTCCTGGCGGGTACGGGCTTCCGCACGGTCCGGGCGGCGCACCACGAGGTGCAGGAGTTCTTCGGGGTGCCGACGATCGGCCTGCAGCTGGTGGACCCGCGCTTCTACCACCTGGACACCGCGCTGTTCGTGCTGGACGACGGGGCGGGCGGCGGCGAGGCGAACATCGCGTACCACCCGGAGGCCTTCTCCGCCGGCAGCCGAGAGGTGCTGCGCCGGATGTTCCCGGACGCGGTCGTCGCCACCGCGGACGACGCGCTGGCGTTCGGCCTGAACTCGGTGTCGGACGGGCGGCACGTGTTCGTGGCGCCAGCGGCGACGGGGCTGATCGGGCAGCTCGCCGGGCGGGGCTATGTGCCCGTCCCCGTGGACCTCACGGAGTTCCACAAGGCCGGCGGGGGCGTCAAGTGCTGCACGCAGGAGCTCCGCCCGGCGGTCTGACTTCCGTGGTTTCCACCCGGGCGACGACCCGGGCGACGACCCGGGGGTCCCTGCCCGGGGTCACTGCCCGGGCAGGGGGCGGTTGAACAGCCGTACCTGCCCGCGGGCGATGGTCCGGCCCTCGGCGTCCGTGATCACGACCAGCCACAGCTGCAGGCTGCGACCCTGCTGCAGCGGTGTGCCTCGGACGTCGAGGCGGCCCTTGACGAACGGGAGGAGGAAGTCGGTCTGGTTGCCCACGCCGACGGCGAACCGGCCCTCGGACCGCACCGCGTGGGAGGCGCCAACGCTCGCCACGCTCTCGATGACCGTGGTGTGGAGGCCGCCGTGGGTGATCCCCCACGGGGTGTGGTGGTCCTCGGTGACCTCCAGGTGGGCGGTGACCTCCTGCGCGCTGATCGCGTCGAAGCGCAGTCCGACGGCGCGCAGGAAGGCGCCTGCGGCCTCCGGGGCGAGGGCGGGACCGGTCGTCTCCGTCATCGTGACTCTCCTGTTCCTCCTGTGACGTGCGCGTGTGCGCGGGGTCAGTGGGCCGGCGGAGCGGGACGGTTGCCGATGAGGACGACGGCCGCGACGGCGGCTGCCGCCAGGCCCACGCCGGGGATGAGCACGGCCAGGTGCAGGGCTCCGGAGAAGGCGTCGCCGACGGACGCGGTGACGGTGTCGCGCAGGGCGGCCGGCAGTGCGGAGCCCTGTGCGCCGCTGCCGACGGCCTGGGTGACCCGCTCGGCCACGGCGGCGGACACTCCGCGGTCGGCGAGTTCGCCGGGCAGCCGGGAGGCGAGCCCGCTGGTGAGGACGGTGCCCGTGACGGTCGCCCCGAGTGTGCCGCCGACCTGCCGGAAGAGGTTGACGGTGCCGCTGGCCATGCCGCCGTCCGTGAGCGGGACGCTGATGACGGCCACGGCCGTGCTCGGCGGCAGGACGAGACCGGCGCCGGCCCCGAACATCGCCATCAGCACCGCGATCACGGGTATCGACGAGGTGGGGGTCTGGGCGGTCATCAGCAGCGCCCCCGCCGCGGCGAGCGCCGCGCCCGCGCCGAGGGTGGCCTTGAAGCCGATCCGGCGCGCGATCGCCGCGGCGACATAGCTGACCAGCACGTAGGAGCCCATGATCGGCAGCAGCAGGAGTCCCGCGTCGAGGATCGACTCGTGCCGGATCCGCTCGAAGTAGAGCACCTGGGCGAAGGCGGTGGCCACGAAGGCGTACTGGGCGATCATCGCGACGACGTTGGCGGTGGCGAAGGAGCGGCCGCGGAAGAGCCGGAGCTTCAGCATGGGCGTACGGGTGCGCGCCTCGTGCACGACGAAGACGACGAGCGCCGCGACCGCGACGGCGAAGGCCGTGATCGCCTTGGCGGTGCCGAAGCCGGTGTGGCCGCCCTCGATCAGGCCGTAGTTCAGCGCGCCGATGGCCGCGACCGCGAGCACCAGGCCCGGCGGGTCGAGGTGGCGTCCGGCCTGCCGGCTCTCGGTGACGAAGCGGGGCGTGAGCAGCAGCACCAGTACGGCGAGCACCACGTTGACCAGGAACACCGCGTGCCAGGACCAGTGCTCCAGGATCAGCCCCGCGGCCACCGGGCCGAAGGCGAGGCCGATGCCGGAGACGGCGACCCAGATGCCGACCGCCCGGGTGCGGGCGTGCGGCTCCGCGAACATGTGCGTCACCAGGGAGAGGCTGTTCGGGAGGATCGCGGCGCCGCCGAGTCCCATGAGGGCCTGGCCGGCGATGACGCCCGTGGCGCCGGAGGCCAGCGAGGTGACCAGGCTGCCCGTGCCGAGCAGCAGCATGCCGAGGGCGAAGACGCGGCGCCGGCCGAAGCGGTCGCCGACGGTGCCGGCGGAGAGCACGAAGCTGGCGACCATCATCGAGTAGATGCCGGCGATCCAGACGAACGCCGCACCCGAAACCCGCAGGTCCTGTTGGAGCGGGGCGAGGACCGCGGCGGTCTGGGTGATGTTCACGAACATCGCCATCTGGCCGAGGCTCGCGACGACGAAGCCGATCCAGCGCTTCCTCGACTCCCCCGGATCCGGTGTCCTCGCGGCGGTCCCTGCTGTGGCCGCACCCACGGTCACGGCCGTGGCCGCGGTGGCGCTCGCGCTCGCGCTCGTCATGAAGTGTTCCCTCCTGAGCTGAGTCCGACTTTCGAACCTAGCTACGGGCGGAACGCTACCACTCCTGAGTTCTTCTCGCGAACTCAGGTAGGATCCGACCATGGAATACCTCGACCAGGACGTCTCCAACTGCTCCGTCGGCCGTGCCATCGGCCTCGTGGGCGACTCCTGGGTGCTGCTGGTCCTCCGCGAGGTCACCCGCGGGGTCAGGCGCTTCAGTGACATCCAGGAGCACCTCGGCGTGTCCCGCTCGGTGCTGACCGACCGGCTGAACGGCCTGGTCACCCAGGGTCTGCTCGAACAGCGCGCATACCGGGAGCCCGGCGCCCGGAGCCGCTCCGAGTACGTGCTCACCGAGAAGGGCCGTGACCTGTACCCGCTGATCACCGCCCTGCGACAGTGGGGCGACAAGTACCTCGCCGACCCCGAGGGCCCCTCCCTCCTCACCACCCACCACGACTGCGGCGCGCCCGTACGGGTCCGGCTGGTCTGCGACGAGGGCCACGTGCTCGCCTCCTCCGACGAGGTCGACCGCCGCCCCGGCCCCAGCGCCCGCCCCCGCCCCACCGCGAGCGCGACGGTCTGACGCCCGCGGCGCCGCTCGCCGGGCGGCCCCCGGGCGGCCCGGCCGGTTCCCCCGATGTGCGGCGGCCGGAGGCGCCGGTGACCGCCATCACATCGTTGTCGTGGATGATCGCGGTGGGCGACTCGGCGCCGTCCAGGGCTCGGCAGGTCACCTCGGCGCCCTGACCCTCGGAACAGCCCGTGGTGCCGCGCCCGCCCCCGGCGGCACGGCGCGGGCACCGCGCGGGCAGCCGTATCCCCCGGCCGGGGCGCGTCGCACACTGAGACCGACCGACGAATGGTGGGCAGCCTGACGGCCGGACGCTCTGAGCTCGAGACGGGCACGGGCCTGAGTGATCATGGAGTTCTCTGCGGTCAGTGATCGCCTGCTGCCCACGCGCGACGCGTACGCGCCGACCCACCCGCTGGGCTGCCACCGACGCCGAGTTCCCGACCGGATCATCTTCGAGCACATCGTGTGGGCCCTGGTCCACGGCACCGGATACGAGCACATCGCCAGTCCGGGCTGCTCCGACCGCACCATCCGACACCGCGTCAGACTTTCCTCGCGGATGGGCGTATCAGAGCAGGTCCACGCCCCCAAGCGGCCATCGCTCGGACGGGCGCTCCACCACCCGACGCCTCAAGTGATCCGATTGCCGGTCGGCTTCAAGGCGCGGCATGGGAGCGCGTGTCCGTCTGGCTCCAGCCGCCGGTATCGCGCTGTGCGTCGAGCAGGAGCCGACACACCGTTTCACGGTGGGGCAGGGGCGAGTTCAGCGGCATCAAGGCAGAGGGCTTCCGGCGCTCCGCACCGGCGTCTCGGGCCCGATGCCCCAGGTGCCGTCCGCGTTGCGCGCCGTCGAGGAGCTGCGCCCAGCGCGTGGACTGCGGAGTGCGGATGCCGAGGGCGTCCAGGAAGGAGGCGGCGATCCGCACGCCTGGCCGAGTACCTGTGGGCGTCGACGGTCCTGGTCAGATGGGTGGGCCACCGCGGGGTAGGCTCCGCCGTCATGATCAAGCCGCCGGCGCGGCTCGCGTCCACCGTCGTCAGTGGTTCAAGCACCTGCGTGTCCGGCCGCTGCCCGAACGAGTACGGAAGGAACCGATTCCGTGACCGACCTGGCCGCTCCTGTGGCCGCGCCCGCATCCGCGCCCGCCGTCCCGCTGTGGCGCAGTAGGAACTTCCTCCTGCTCTGGGGTGGTCAGACAGTCGGCGAGCTGGGCTCGCGGATCTCCGGTGTCGCGGTGCCGCTGCTCGCGGCCACCACGCTGCAGGCCGGCGTGTTCCAGATATCCCTGCTGTCCTTCCTCGGCTGGCTCCCGTACCTGCTCATCTCGCTGCCCGCCGGGATCCTGGCCGACCGGGTCGACCAGCGGAAGCTGATGGTCGTGTGCGATCTGGTTCGGATGGCGCTGATGTTGTCGCTGCCGCTGGCCGCGCTCGCCTGGGAGCTCACGCTCGGGTACCTGTACGTGGTCGTCGGCATCTGCGGTGTGTTCACCGTGCTGTTCAACGTGGCGTACAAGAGCATGCTCCCGAGGCTGTCCGGACCGGGCCAGCTGGTCGACGCCAACGCCAGGATTGTGATGAGCCAGGAGTTCGCCGAGCTCATCGGGCCGACGATCAGCGGTCTGCTGATCGGTCTCGTCGGCACCGCCCGCACCTTCTTCAGCAACGGTCTGGCCTTCCTCGTCAGCGCGGTGACGCTCTCGATGCTCCGGGATGCGCCCAAGGGGCCGCTCGCGGCCGGGACGCCCGACGGCGGCGGGGAGCGGCTCCGGCTGCGGGCCGAGATGAACGAAGGCCTCGCCTTCATCCGCGGCCGTCCGATCCTGCTTGCCATCCTGGCCTGCACGGCGACCTCCAACTTCTTCGTCATCGCCAAGAGCTCGATCGAGGTCACGTTCCTCGTGCGCGAGCTGCACGCCTCGCCGCCGGCCGTCGGCCTCGTCTTCAGCGTGAGCGCCGTCGGCGGCCTGGCCGTCGGCGCCGTGGCGGGCCGGCTCTCCCGATGGATCGGTACGGCCCGCATCATCTGGGTCGCCATGGCCGTGCCAGGTCCGCTGTACGCCCTCATGCCCCTGGCCCGGCCGGGCTGGGGCCTGCTGCTGTACGGCTTCGGTCTCGCCGCGTTCTCCGCCAACGCCGGCCTCTACAACATCGCGGCGATCTCGTACCGGCAGCAGATCACCCCGTCCCACCTGCTCGGGCGGGTCAACGCGGCCTTCATGTGGATCTGTCTCGGCGTGATCCCGATCGGGGCGCTGTTCGGCGGGGCCCTCGGCAGCGCGCTGGGGCTGCGCACCACGCTGTGGATCTGTGTGCTGGGGACCTGGAGCGCCGCGCTCTTCGTCGTTTTCTCACCGCTGCGGACGATGCAGGACATGCCTGCGGAAAGGGCCCCGACATCGTAAGCACCCGGACACCGCACGCCTGGTTCACCGACAGCGTCCGGCGGCTGCCCGACGGGCGCGGGCCCGTGATCACTGAGCGTAGAGAACTCCATGATCGCTCATGCCCGTGCCCGTCTCGTGCTCAGAGCGTCCAGCCGTCAGGCAGCCCGCCATTCGCCGGTCGGCCTAAAGCGCTTGAGCCGCAGACCCCTAAAGCGCATTAGCGCGCACGGCCGCATTCCGCCCGCACGGCCGCGACCTGCCCCTTCGTGACGGCAAATGCCGCTGTTCGGACGTGAGTTGACTTTCCGGGGACGCGATGTCACCTTGTCGTGGGCGCCGGCGGCGACTCCCCCAGCCGCGCCGATCACGGGACGGACATCCCCCGACCGCCCCGCGAGCACCGGTTCCGCCGCCGCGCACCCGCCCCAGGCCGCACGATCACGGGAACCGCCATGACACCGCGCTTCGGCGTCAACTACACGCCCAGTCAGGGCTGGTTCCACCACTGGCTCGATTTCGACCTCGACGCCGTCCGCGCCGACCTGGACTCCATCGCCCGACTCGGGCTCGACCACATCCGGGTCTTCCCACTGTGGCCGCTGTTCCAGCCCAACCGCACCCTGATCCGGCCGCGCGCGGTGGAGCAGCTGGCCGCTCTGGTCGACGCGGCCGCGGAGCACGGCCTGGACGTCAACGTCGACGGTCTGCAGGGCCATCTGTCGAGCTTCGACTTCCTGCCCGCATGGACGGGCACCTGGCACCGCCGGAACATCTTCACCGACCCCGACGTGGTCGCCGCCGAGGCCGAGTACCTGCGTACGCTGGCCGCCGCGCTCGCCGACCGGCCCAACTTCCTCGGCATGACGGTCGGCAACGAGATCAACCAGTTCTCCGGGCCTCCGCACCCGGACCCGGACCCCATCGGGCCCGCCGAGGCGGAGGCCTGGCTGCGCCTGATGCTCGACGCCTGCGAGCGGGGCGCCCCCGGCAAGCTGCATCTGCACGCCGAGTACGACGCCGCCTGGTACCAGGACGGCCACGCCTTCACCCCCTCGCAGGCCGCCCGGCTCGGCTTCGCGACCGCCGTCCACTCCTGGGTGTTCAACGGCACGGCCCAGCGCCACGGGCACACGGGCGTGGCCACCGAGCACCACGCGGCGTACCTGATCGAGCTGTCCAAGGCCTGGGCCACCGATCCGCACCGCCCGGTCTGGCTGCAGGAGGTCGGCGCGCCGGCACCGGTGGTGCCGCCCGAGCACGCCGCGGCCTTCGCCACCGCCACCATCGCCAATGCCCTGGACTGCGAGGACGTGTGGGGCGTCACCTGGTGGTGTTCGCACGACGTCGCCCGGTCGCTGGCCGACTTCCCCGAACTGGAGTACACCCTCGGGCTCCTCACCAACGACCGGGAGGTCAAGCCCGCGGGCACCGCCGTCGCCCGGGCCGTCGCGGAGCTGCGCGACCGCGGGTACGCGCCGCGGCCGCGGACGACCGCGCTCGTCGTCGACGCCGGGGACGGCCCGACCGCGCCCCACCGGGCCGGATGCGCCCCCGGCGGCGAGGTGTTCGAGGCCTGGGCCGCGCTCACCGCCCGGGGTGCGCGGCCCGCCCTGGTCCTCGCCGAACGGGCCGACGACGCGGCGCACCTGGCCGCGCGCGGCATCACGGAGGTCGTCACGGCCGCCGAGGCTCGCTGAGCCCCCTGCGCCCGTCCCCCGGCGGGCCCCCCGGCCCGGGTTCCCCACCCGCGCCGGGGGGCTCGGGGGACGCCGTGTCCACATCCCCGGCAGCCCTTTCCCCGGGCCGTCGTGGCCTGACAGACTCGTCCGGTGACCGAATTCGACCTGCTCGTCATCGGATCCGGCCCGGGCGGCCAGAAGGCCGCCATCGCCGCGGCCAAGCTGGGCCGCCGGGTCGCCGTCGTCGACCGCCCCGACATGGTCGGCGGGGTCTCCATCCACACCGGCACCATCCCCTCGAAGACGCTCCGTGAGGCCGTGCTCTACCTGACCGGGCTCACGCAGCGGGATCTGTACGGCCAGAGCTACCGCCTCAAGGAGGACATCACCATCGCGGACCTCACCGCGCGCACCCAGCACGTGGTGAGCCGCGAGGTGGACGTGATCCGCAGTCAGCTCTCCCGCAACCGGGTCACCATGCTCACCGGGACCGGCCGCTTCGCGGACGACCACACCGTCGCCGTGCAGGACCCCTCCGGGCGGGAAGTGCTGGTCACCGCCGACCACATCGTGATCGCCACGGGGACCCGGCCGGCCCGCCCGTCGACGGTGGAGTTCGACGACCGCACGGTGATGGACTCCGACAGCGTGCTCAATCTGGACCGGGTGCCGCGCTCCATGGTGATCGTCGGCGCCGGCGTCATCGGCGTCGAGTACGCCTCGATGTTCGCCGCGCTGGGCAGCAAGGTGACGGTGGTCGAACAGCGCGACGGGATGCTGGACTTCTGCGACGTCGAGGTGGTCGAGGCGCTCAAGTACCACCTGCGGGACCTCGCCGTCACCTTCCGTTTCGGGGAGACCGTGGCGGCAGTGGAGCGGCACCCCACGGGCGCGCTGACCGTCCTGCAGAGCGGCAAGAAGATCCCCGCCGACGCCGTCATGTACTCCGCGGGGCGGCAGGGCCTCACCGACGACCTGGACCTCGGCAAGGCCGGCCTCAGCGCCGACAAGCGCGGCCGCATATCCGTGGACGAGCACTACCGCACCTCCGTGCCGCACATCTACGCCGTCGGTGACGTCATCGGCTTCCCGGCGCTCGCGGCCACCTCGATGGAGCAGGGCAGGCTCGCCGCCTATCACGCCTGCGGCGAACCGGTGAACGCGATGCACGGGCTGCAGCCGATCGGCATCTACACGATCCCGGAGATCAGCTTCGTCGGCCGTACGGAGGACCAGCTCACCGACGACAACGTGCCCTTCGAGGTGGGCATCTCGCGCTACCGCGAGCTGGCCCGCGGCCAGATCATCGGCGACTCGCACGGCATGCTGAAGCTGCTGGTCTCCACGGAGGACCGCACACTGCTGGGCGTCCACTGCTTCGGCACCGGCGCGACGGAACTGCTGCACATCGGCCAGGCCGTGATGGGCTGCGGCGGCACGGTCGACTACCTGGTCGACGCCGTGTTCAACTACCCCACCCTCGCCGAGTCGTACAAGGTCGCCGCCCTCGACGCCACCAACAAGCTCCGCCAGATCAACCGCCTCACCGGCTGACGCCGGGCCGTCGTGTGCGGGGCGTCCGGCCGGGGCGCCCCGCACACCGGTACCACCCGTTCGGAGGGGGAACGACGGGGGCGCCGCGTGGCAGCCTCCCGAGAGGGGACGGAACACCCGTGCCCCGTGACCCTCCGAGGGAGCACCCGCCATGGCCACCAGGAAGAACCTCCGGGTCGACCGGACGAGCCTCACGCACAAGGTCGGCTACGCCATCCGGCATCCCACTCGTGTCGCCGCCTACGCCCGCCGCGCCGCACGCGACCGCTGGCTCGCCCACCGGCACCGGGACCATGTGGCGTACTACCGCGCCGTCATGGCCAGCGACACGGCCCGGGATCCCGAGGCCGCCGTCGGCAGCCAAAGCCACGACCGCTGGCTGGCACTCGGCGAGATGCAGTTCGGCTACCTGCGCGAGCACGGCCTGTCACCGCGTCACCGGCTGCTGGACATCGGCTGCGGCAACCTCCGCGCGGGCCGGCTCCTCATCGAATACCTCGACGCCGGCCACTACTACGGCATCGACATCTCGCCCGACATCCTGATCGCCGCCAAGCGCACCCTGGCCGCTCAGGGCCTGCAGCCCAAACTCCCCTACCTCACCCTCACCCAGGACCTGACCTTCGACTTCCTCCCCGACCGCCACTTCGACGTGGTCCACGCGCACAGCGTCTTCTCGCACTCGCCGCTGGAGGTCATCGACGAATGCCTCGCCCACGTCGGACGGATCCTGGCGCCGGGCGGGTGGTTCGACTTCACGTTCGACCGCACCGAGGGGAAGGAACACCAGGTGCTGCGCGAGGACTTCTACTACCGCACCCGGACGCTCGTGGACCTCGCTGCACGGCACGGGCTGCGTGCGAGCTTCATGGAGGACTGGGAGCGGCGCGGCCACGGGCAGTCGAAGATCCGCGTCCACGTCGCCTGACCCGGGCTCCGGTGCCCGGTACGGCCCGACGGGCTCTTCCACTCCCCGCCGACGCCGTGACGGGGACGGCGGGGCGCACCGGACGTCCCTCAGGGCGCCTCGGCGGCCTCCTGCTCGGCTCGCTTGCCGGCCACGTGCTCGACCAGGTCGCCTACGGTGCCCATCCGCTCCACGTCGTCGGCGAGCAGCATCACGCCGACCTCGCGCTCCACGGCGTCGGCGGCGCGCTGCTTGGCGTGGTCGCCCAGGCGCAGGTGGACGAACGTGGTGTCCGGGCCGATCTCCTCGGGCGGCACGTCCGCGCATCGGGCGACCACCGCGCGCACGATCCCGGCGACGTCCTCGGCCATGTTCCTCTCCCCTCAGTCGACTGCCCGATCCGTCTACCCCGCCACCGCCGCGAACCACACCACGGGATGCGCGGCCCCGCCCGCCGTACCGGCCCCGCCCACCGCGGCGGGCCGTTCGGGGGAACGGCCGGTGTCGTGGGGCGGTGGGCCGGGCCGCGGCTCGTACGTTCGGCTGGCATGACGCACCTTTCGCGTGACGGCGCTCCCGTGCCCACCCGGCGCACGGCGCTGGCCGGCCTGGCGGCGGGAGCCGGGGCCCTGATGGCCGCCGGGTGCACGCCCTCGGGCGCCTCCCCCGCGGACTCGCCCTCGCCCGGCCGCCCCACCACGGCGTCCGCGACCGCGTCCGCGTCGGGCCCGGGCGGCGGCCCCACACCCGGGGTGATGACCCTCTTCGACGACCCCGGCCTCAACTTCAGCGCGCTCCTCGCCCTGGGCGCGGCCGGCTACGGCTCCGCCGAGGTGGGCGAGGTGCTCACCGCGGTGAACGCCGTCACCAAGGCCGGCCCGTCGGCGCAGACGTACACCCGGACCTTCAGGGAGCTGGGCGACCGGCTGCTGACGACGCCCCGGGGCGGCACCCCCGGACGCCAGACCGCGCGCTTCCGGACGCTGCGGGCGGCCCAGTACTACGGCCAGGCGCTGTTCTTCGTCCTGGGCTCCGAGGACCCGGGGAGCGAGGAGCAGCTCTACCGCGCCGGGCGCCGCGCCTGGGACGCCTTCTGCGAGCGCTGCGATCCGGCCCCGGTGACGGCCGGCGTGGCGTACGGGAAGACGCGGATGCCGGTGTGGTTCTTCCGGCCGGACGAGGCGGACCGGCGGCGGCCCACCGTCATCCTCACCAACGGCAGCGACGGCCAGAACGTCGACATGTGGACTTACGGCGTGTCGGCCGCCCTGGAGCGCGGCTGGAACGCGCTCGTCTACGACGGGCCGGGACAGGGCCAGCTGCTCTTCGTGGAGCAGGTGGTCTTCACCCCGCGGTGGGAGCGGGTCGTCACCCCGCTGATCGACTGGCTGCGGGAGCGCTCCGACGTGGACCCCGGCAGGATCGCCCTCACCGGGCTGAGCATGGGCGGCAACCTGGCGCCCCGGGCGGCCGCCTTCGACCACCGGATCGCCGCCCTGGTGGCGATGCCCGGCTGTGTGTCCCCCTGGCTGGGCTTCCCCCCGGAGATCCGGCGGATCCTCACCCCGGACAAGGAGCGGACGAACGCCATCTGGAACAAGGAGGTGGTCCCGGACCTCGACCCGTCCGACGCCGCCACGCTCAAGAAGCGCTTCGAGCCCTTCTCCGTCCAGGCCATGACCGAGGCGCGGGAGGGCAGGATGTTCACCGATTTCCACACCCCCGCCCGGCTCATCTCGTCACTGGACATCGGCGACGTCGTGGGCCGGATCAAGGCGCCCACCCTGGTGCTGGACTACGAGTTCGAGCAGTTCTACCCGGGTCAGCCGCGCCGGATGTACGACGGGCTCACCGCGCCCAAGGACTACGTGCGGCTCACGGCCGCCACCGGGGCGCAGCTGCACTGCTCCCCGATGGCCCCGCAGCAGCATTGCGAGGTCGTCTTCGACTGGCTGCAGGAGAAGCTCTCGGTGCGCTGACCGCGCGTGCCGCCGTTCACCGCTCACTCCACCCGCGGCCGGCCCTGCACATAGGGCGCGAGGATGTCCGCCACGGTGCGGTTGCGGGGCGTGGGGACGCCGAGCGCGCGGCCGAGGTCGGCGACGCCCCCGCTGAGCCAGGGCAGTTCCAGCCGGTTGCCCTGCTCCAGGTCATGGTGCATGGAGGAGGTCATCGTCGCGGGCAGCGTGTCGCAGAAGGCGAGTCGCTCCTCCACGAACGACTCGTCGAGGTGGACGCCCGAGGCCCGCCCGACGGCGGCGGCCTCCGCCATCACATCGCGCAGCAGGGCGCGCGTGGCGGGGTCGCGGCGGACGACGCCGATCGGCTGGCGCACGGCCGAGGTGGTGCCGGACAGGCCGGTGAGGAACACGTACTTCTCCCACACGGCGCGCGCGATGTCGGCACTGACCTCCGCGTCGACCCCCGCCTTCGCGCACACCTCGCGGAACTCCTCCGCCCGGGCGCCGTCCTCGCCGTCGTACGGGCCGAACACCAGCTTCTGCATGCCGCCTCGGTGGGCGATGACGCCGGGCTCCTCGATGGCGGCGGAGATGTAGCAGACCCCGCCCCACACGGTCCGGGGAGGCAGGTGCTCGCGCAGCACGGTGTCCTTCTGGACGCCGTTCTGCAGGGAGATCACCCGCGCCCCGGCGGCGGCGAGGTCGCGCAGCCCCACCGCGACGTCCTCGGTGTCCCACAGCTTCACCGCGACCAGGACGACGTCGGCGGGACCGACGTCGGCGAGGGCCGGCACGAACCGGTCGGACGGTGCCCGGAACTCCCCGAGCGGACTGCGGACGACCAGGCCCCCGTTGGCACGGATCGCCTCCAGATGCCGGCCTCGGGCGACGAAGGTCACCTCGTTGCCGGCCTCCGCGAGACGCGTGCCGAAGTAGCCCCCGACTCCTCCCGCTCCCACGACCGCGATGCGCATGGCCTGCTCCCTTCCCGGTCACCGCTCAGGGTTGAGTAACCGTTTCAAGGGTTACTATTCTCACATGAGCGAGCGTGATCCGGCCACTCCCCGCACCCGCACCACGGCCAGGGTCCGTGAACTGCGCTTCGACGCGGGGTCGCTGGCGCTCGACCTGGTCGCCACCGTCGGGCGCCGCCCCAGCACCCCCGTGGAACGGCTCGGCGATGCCGACCGCCTCCGCGCCTGGTGCCGGGGCGTCGGCGTGACCCTGCGGGACGGGGAGGACCCGACGGCCCTGCTCGCCGCCCTCCGCGGACTGCGCACCGCCGCCCACGACGTCGCCACCGCGGCCATCGACGGCCGTGCGCCGCGACCGGACTCCGTGGACCTCCTGAACGACCTGGCCCGCGTCGATCCGCCCGCCCCGCGGCTCCTCGTCGACGCCCAGGGACGTCCCGCCGCCGGGACGGCACCGCTGTCGGCCGCCCAACTGCTCTCCTCCGCGGCCCGCGACCTGATCGCGCTGGTGACCGAGCCACGTCTGCGGGAGCGGCTGCGCACCTGCGACGCGGAGGTCTGCGGCATGGTCTACCTCGACCCCGGTCACGGCCGGCCCCGCAAGTGGTGCTCCATGGAGCGGTGCGGCAACAACGCCAAGGCCGCACGGCACCGCCGCCGCGCTTCGGCACCGGCCCCGTAGGCCCGCCGACGCGCTCGGCGCCCGCCCGGCCGCCATGGGCAGGGCGGCTGCTAGGGGAAGGCGGGCCGCTATGGGGAGGCCGGCTGCTCGAAGGCGGCGATGAAGTGGCCGACGTCCCGCCGGCGCGAATGGGCGGGCCACACGGCCCAGGTCCGCCGGACCAGCGGGTCGCCGACCAGCGGCGACCACACGACCGTTTCGGGGATCGGCTGCGCCCAGTTCGGCGGGGCCAGCGCGAACGCCCGCCCGGTGGTCACGGCCGCCAGCTTCACCTCGGCGATCACCGGCTCCCCCTCCCCCGGATCAGGCCCGATCTCGAGGCCGTGGCCGCGCAGGACGGAGGTGATCTCGTCCCACCAGGCGGGACTGCCCGAGCGGGGGAAGCCGATCCACTCCAGTCCGCCGAGGGCTTCCAGGCGGACGCCCCGCGGGCCGGCGAGTTCGGCGGCCTGCTCGGCGGCGAGCAGGACCCCGAGGTTCTCGCGGACCACCAGCATGGCGTCGAACTCCGGCCCGGCGGGGCGTTCGCGCATCAGGCCGACGTCGAGCTCGTCGGCGTGGAGCGCCGCCAGTTGGGCCGCGGTCGGCAGATGACGGGCCAGCACCCGGGTGTCGGGACAGGCCCGGGACAACTCGGCCAGTACGGGTGTCAGCAGATCGGCCGGCAGCTCCAGCGGGATGCCCAGCCGCAGGGTGTCCGCGCCCTGCGCCGTCAGGGCGGCCATGGTCCGCACGGCCTGGTCGTGGCGCGCGATGACGGCCCGCGCTTCGGAGAGCAGGACCGCACCGGCCTCCGTCGTCCGCACCCCGGTGCTCGACCGCACCAGGAGCTTGACCCCGAGCTGGCGCTCCAGCGCGGTGACGGTCTGCGACAGCGCCGACTGGCTCACGTGCAGCCGCCGAGCCGCCGCGGACATCCCGCCCTCCTCGGCCACGGCGACGAATACGCGCAGCTCCCGCAATTCCATCCGGACATCACACCACGCCGTACGGAAGGAAGCCGCCGACAGGCCCGGCGCATTCCTTGGGGCGGTATTCACCGACCCCTGTGGGCGATTCCCTGCGCCGACCGGTCCGCGCGAGGTCTTCCGAATTCCCGGAACACCCGCCACCCCCGCGGAAACGAGGTCCCGCGCACCCGAGGCGAACAGCCGACGGGTTGTGCGCGCCGATCGACGCGGCGACCCTGCGCCGGCCGAGACGTCACCGACCCGCCCCGAGGTGAGGATGTGAGGTGAGGATGTGCGCTCACCTCGGGGACCGGATCAGCGGCCGGTGGAAATCGAACCGGAACGGTCAGTGCGCGGCGGCCATGAGGGGCACCAGGTTCGCGGGCGACTCGCCGCGGGCGTAGAGGTCCAGCTGACGTGTCAGGAACGCGAGCGAGGCGGGTGTGAAGGCGTCGGTGAACGCCCCGACGTGCGGGGTGATCAGCGCTCCCGGCAGGTACCACAGCGGATGTCCGCTGGGCAGCGGCTCGGGGGAGGTGACGTCCAGGGCGGCACGCAACCGCCCGCTCCCCACCTCCGCCACCAGGGCCTGCGTGTCGACGAGTTCGCCCCTGGCGACGTTGACCAGGATGGCCCCGTCCCTGAGCAGGGCCAGCCTCGACGCGTCCATGAGGTCGCGCGTCTCGTCCGTCAGAGGCGCGCAGAGCACCACGGCGTCCACGCCGGGAAGCAGTTCCGGCAGGTCGGCGAAGCCGTGCACCCGGCCGTCGGCGGTGTCGCGCGCGGTGCGCGCCAGCCGGACGACCCGGCAGCCGAACGGGACGAGCCTGGCCGCCACCGCCCTGCCGACCGCGCCCTGGCCGACGACCAGGACCTTCTTGCCGGACAGCGTGGGGAAGACGCCGGGCCGCCACTGGCCCAGCGCGTGCCCGCGCGAGAAGTCGTCGAGGCCGCGCATCGAGGCCAGGAGCAGCGTCACCGCCAGCTCGGCCGTCGCCTCGCCGTGCACCCCGTTCGCCGTCGCCACCCGGGTGCCGGGGGGAAGCAGCCCGAGGAAGGGCTCCAGGTAGTCGTGTCCCGAGCTCAGGACCTGCAGAACCTCCAGGCGGCCGACGCGCGGCACCACCCGGTTCAGGATCTCCTGCTGCCTGGCGGGCACCGGGGGCAGCACGAGGAAATTCAATTCCCCGGGATCGCTCGGGAAGGCCGAAAGACCGTCCCAGAAGTGATACGACAGGCCCTCGGGAAGCGGACCGGAAAATTCGCCGGAGCGATAGGGAAGCCAGACCGTACGGCCTTCATGCATGATTCGATGCGCTTTTCTGTGGATCGCTGACAACAGGCTCGCCACGCCGGGCGTCCCCGGAAGTGCCGCCATCAAGGGGCAGGGGATTTCTCGTCGCGGACGACGGAGTCCGCGGCACCCGAATTGCTGACATCGTTGTCACCACGTGAACCTTCGAAACGCTAACACATGGACGACGACACCTTCCGCCGCACCCGATCGCCGCGGCACGCGGGTGATGGGCATCACGTCGAATGCGGCGGGATTGCGGAGCACGGCGTAAAAGGCAAATGAATTCCTTCTCTGTGGAAGGTAAAAAAGCCTCTCCGGCTCGACCCGGTCCAGACCACCTGCCCGGGCGGACGATGCCCGCGGACGACGCCCGCCGTCAGGGCACCCCTAGACTCTCGTGTCCATGACCGCGACCGACGATCTTGGGCTCATCAGGCGGCTGGCCGACACGGCCGACGCCATCTCCCTGAAGTACTTCGCCGCAGGGGCCGTACCGACACAGACGAAGGCCGACGGCAGTCCGGTCACCCAGGCCGATCGCGAGGTCGAACAGGCCCTTCGCGACGAGCTTCGGGACAGCCGGCCCGGCGATCTCGTCATCGGCGAGGAACTCGGCAGCCACGGGAGCGCGGCACGGCGATGGATTCTCGATCCGATCGACGGAACGGCCAACTTCTCGGCCGGCCGGCCCCAGTGGAGCACTCTCCTCGCGGTCGAGGCGAACGGCGAGGTGGTCACCGGCATGATCTCCGCACCCGCGCTCGGGCGACGCTGGTGGGCCTCGCGCTCTGCCGGCGCCTGGACCTGTTCGCCCGCCGACGAAGCGCGCGGGCTGCGTGAACCGCTGGCGGTCAGCTCCATCGCGACACTCGACCGGGCGACGATCGCCCTGTGGCCGCTCGGCGGCTGGGTGCCACCCCGGCGCACCGCGGCAGGACGGCGCCTGATCGAACTCGGCGCGGGCGGCGGTCCGCTGTCGAACTGGGCCCGCGCCTGCCACGGAGCCATGCTGGTGGCCGCCGGAACGGTCGACGCCTTCTTCCACATGGCCGCCGGCCCCTGGGACATCGCCGCCGCCGTCCCCATCGTCGAGGAGGCGGGAGGGATGGTCACCGACCTGGACGGCGAACGCGGCATCTCGTCAGGCGCGGCCGTCTACAGCAACGGCCACGTTCACAGCCAGGTTCTGGACGTGCTGCGGTCCACCGCGGCGGCGACCTGACGGGGAAGCACGGCCGCGGCGAGGCATCCCCCCGGTGCCCCGCCGCGGCGCCTTCGGCCCCCCGTTCCCCGACCGCGCGCGACGCGGGCTCCGCCCGACGCCGCCGCGCGGTAGGTCAGATGGGCGCCGAGACCAGCGCCCACACGGACTTGCCCGCCTCGTCGGGCGGAGTCCACCCCCATGACTCGCTGAGGGAGTCGATGATGTGCAGCCCCCGCCCCGTCTCGGCGAACCAGTCGGGCTCCTTCACCACCGGGATGCCCGAACCGGGGTCGGCGACCGTGCACAGCACGGACTCACCGCGGCGGAGCAGCCCCAGCCAGACCGGCCGGCTGGACAGCGGCGCGTACGCGGGGTCGTCGAGGCCGTAGCGCACGGCGTTGGTCAGCATCTCCGACACGACGATCGACGCGGTGTCGACGATCGCGACCATGCCCCAGTTGCTCAGGGTCGCCCGCGTGAACTGCCGTGCGGCGCCGGCCGCGAGGAGGTCACCGCTCAGGCCGCAAGCGGCAAAGCGCGACCCGGAGTCCTCGGTCAGGCCGAAGTCGAGGGGGATCGCCGGATGCGTGGTCATCGAGAACTCCGCAGAGCTGTCGGGCGGGGGGCGCGGTGCTGTCTGCGCGATCCACTATCCCGGTCGGATCCCTACCCGTGCAAGCACATCTGCAATTACAGTCGTAAGTGCAAGAGTAAGTACATCTGCACGTGCAGATGCACGTGCAGATGCCCGTCAAGGAGGCGTTGCCATGCGGGAGTTCGACAACGGCGTACCGGCCACGGACATCGAGGGCGCGGTCTGGAGGAAGAGCGGCCGCAGCAACCCCAGCGGCAACTGCGTCGAGCTGGCCGCGCTTCCGGACGGCGGCTTCGCCCTGCGCAACTCCCGCCACCCGGGCGGACCTGCGCTCATCTACACACGTGCGGAGATCGAGGCCTTCCTCGGCGGTGTCAAGGACGGGGATTTTGACGACATGGCAGGCTGACAAACCGTCGGCATGCCATAAGATGCGGCTGTATTCGGGCGCCACTCAGTGAGACACTGGCTGTCCGCCCAGTCACCACGGGAGCCGGCATGACCGCGACGCGGCCGAGCAACGAACCGTCGATAAGGCAGTACCTGGAGCACCCACGGGGTGGCCCGACGGTTCTGCGCATCGTGCTCGGTACCCAGCTGCGGAGGCTGAGGGAGTCCCGGGGCATCACCCGCGAAGCGGCCGGCGACGCGATCCGTGGCTCCCACGCCAAGATCAGCCGCCTGGAGCTGGGCCGCGTCGGGTACAAGGAGCGCGACGTCGCCGACCTCCTCACCCTCTACGGCGTGACCGACGAGAACGAGCGCGCGGACTGCCTGAGGCTCGCCCGGCAGGCCAACACGCCGGGCTGGTGGCACCGGTACGCCGATGTGCTGCCCGGCTGGTTCGAGACCCTCGTGGGCCTGGAGGAGGCCGCCTCCGTCATCCGTACCTACGAGGTGCAGTTCATCCCCGGCCTGCTGCAGACCGAGGAGTACGCCCGCGCCGTCATCCGGCTGGGGCACCCCCGGGCGTCCGGGGTCGAGATCGAGCGGCGGGTCGCACTCCGCATGGAGCGCCAGCATCTGCTGACCGCGCCCAACGCCCCGCGGCTGTGGGCGGTCGTGGACGAGGCGGCGCTGCGCCGCCCGCTGGGCGGCGCCGATGTGATGTCCCGTCAGCTGGAGCGGCTCATGGAGGTCGCCGCGCTGCCGAACGTGACGCTGCAGGTCGCACCGTTCAGCGTCGGCGGCCTGGCCACCGCGGGCGGACCGGTCACGATCCTGCGTTTCCTGGAGCCCGACCTGCCGGACATCGTCTACCTGGAGCAGCTCACCAGCTCGCTCTACCTGGACAAGCAGGACGACGTCGACAACTACCTCGCCGTCATGGACCGGCTGAGCGCGGAGGCCGAGCCGCCGGTCCGGACCCCGGGCTTCCTGAGCGACTTCCTGAAGCAGCTGTCCTGATGTGACGCGGGCCCCGGGCCGGCGAGCAGCCGGCCCCGGGGACCCCGGCAACTCAGGACTTGCGGCCGACCCCGCCGAACTCGATCCACTCCTGGGTGGCCTGACGGGGCGCCAGATCGGTGTCGGGGCGCCAGGTCGAGACCTCGAGCAGACCGGGCTCCAGGATCTCCAGGCCGTCCAGGAAGCCGTGGACGTCGCTCTCCTGGCGCACCCGGCCCCAGTTGCCCTGGGTGCTGGCGTCCATGAACTCGGTGACGAAGTCGCGCACCGCCTTGTCCTCGCTGACCAGCTGGCACACCACGAGGAAGCTCCCCGGCGCCAGCCGCTCCGCGACGCGCCTGACCAGACCCGCCGGATCATCCTCGTCGGGAATGCAGTGCAGCACCGAGACGAACAGCGCGGCGACCGGCTGCTCGAAGTCGATCAGCCGCTCGACCTCGGGGTGTCCGAAGATGCCGTCGGTGTCGCGGAAGTCGGCCTGGATGACGGCGGTGTTCTCGTTCTCCTCAAGGAGCGCCCGGCCGTGCGCCAGCACGATCGGGTCGTTGTCGACGTAGACGATGCGCGAGGCCGGGTCGACGCGCTGGGCGACCTGGTGCACGTTGTCCTGGGTCGGCAGGCCGGATCCGTGGTCGAGGAACTGCCGTATCCCGTATTCGCGGGCCAGCACGCCGACCACCCGCTGCAGGAACCGGCGGTTGTTGACGGCGAGTTCCTTCGTACTCGGGACGACCTTCAGCAGCTCCTCGGAGGCCTCGCGGTCGACGGCGTAGTTGTCCTTGCCGCCGAGCAGGAAGTCGTACATCCGCGCGACGCTGGGAATCCCCGTGTCGATCGCGGTCGGCAGCGGCTCTCGTTCCTGGCTCATCGGCCCCTCACAGTCCTGCCCACGCCCTGAACGCGGGTGATCGCGGAAGTCTCATTCTAGGCTCAAGTCACCTCGTTGCCCTGCGCTTTCACCCATGGGAAGTCAATTGATCGGCACCGTGTTTGCCCTCTGAAAGCCCATCAGTTCCGAGTCAAAGGGACGTATCCCCCTCCCCTCCCGGCCGCGCGTGTACGCTGAGGCGACCTCGCCCCCGGAGGAACGGGACCGACCCCATGGAGTTCGTCTTCGCCGCCCGTGTGATCGAATGGCGCGGGCCGTCGCCGTACTGGTTCGCCACCGTTCCCGACGAGGAGTCCGCCCACATCCGCGAGGTGGCGGCGATGGCCACGTACGGCTGGGGCGTGATCCCCGTCGAGGCCCGGATCGGCGAGACCGTCTTCACCACGTCACTCTTCCCCAAGGACGGCGGCTATCTGCTGCCGTTGAAGAACGCCGTGCGCAAGCCGCGGGGTCTCACGGCGGGCGACGACGTGACGGTGAGGATGACCGTGCGCCTCTGACCGCCGCCGACCGATGCGCGGGCGTGAAACCTCGAGGACATCCCGACCGGCGGCTCGCTCCGCCATCGCCCGGTCCGTCTCCTCCAGCAGCTCGGTGTACGTGTCCGATGTCAGCCGGATCGTTGAGTGCCGCAGCGTCGCTTTGACCGCGTGGATATCGCCGCCGCCGGCGTGGACGAGGGTCGCCGCCAAGTGCCGGAGGTCGCGGAGGTTGATCGGGGGCAGGTCTGCTCGCCGGTGGATCCGCCGGAACTCGCCGCTCACCTTCGCCGGGTGGAGCCACGTGCCGTCGGGCCCGGTGAACACCTTCCCTGTGTCCTGCCAGTCCACTGCGTCCTCCGCCACCTTCCGGTTCCAGCCATCCCGCTCGGCGAGCTGCCGCGCCCGGTGTTCCCGCAGGACGCTCACGTTCAGCGAGTCGAGGGCGATCGTGCCCGCGGACTCCTCGGTCTTCGGGTCGTCTTCGAACACCTCCCAGGAGTCAACGACAACTCCTTCCCCACGGTGAGTGCACTGCCATCGAGGTCCACGTTGCGCCAGTCCGCCCCGGCGCCCTCGACGTGGCGCAGGTCTCGGAAGTCGAACAGGTGGAGGAACGCATACAGGCGGCTGCTCAGGGCCTCATCGAGAAACGTCCCGAGCTGCACCGGGGTCCAGACCATGACCGCACTCGGCTTCTCCCCGGTGCTCAACGTGCCGGTCCGTCCACAGCTTCGTCTGAGGTCGCTTGCCCGGGGACAGTTCCACCCACTTGGACGGCGTTGACCCGGGGCGCATTGCGCGGCTCCTGCGGGCCTGTGGAGGCATCGCCGAGCGCAAGCTCCGCCGACACACTGGCAGGGTCGCCGACGTCGCGGAGCGCGAGGCGCCCGGCTCCATGGGCGACTACGTGGCATGGCGGATCGAGGAGGGGCCGCGCGGGCTCCAGGGCCTCATCATCTGCGACCACCCCGCGGTGCGGTACGTCCTGGTCGGCACCCGCCCCCCACCTGATCAGGCCGCGCCGAGCGAAGGCTCTCAAGTTCGACGTGGACGGCCGGACCGTCTACGCCAAGCGCGTATGGCACCCGGGCACCCGGGCACCCGGGCACGCGGGCACGCGGGCGAACAACTTCATGCACCGGGCCCTGGATCAGGGCCGATGAACCGGGTTGTTCGGGACACCCACTGAACTACCCCGGGTCAGAACAGCAGGGCGGCGAGTTCCGCTGGCACCTGGCCGGTCGCGTCGGCGCCCAACGCCAACTGGTGGGCGCCGGTCGGCAGGTCGACCACGGACAGGGAGTCGGCACAAGACACCAGGGCGCCCCGGTGCCCTGCCCACCTCCCGGGCTCATCGTGCCGCCACGGGTGGCCCTTCCCCTTTCTGCAATTTCAGGCAGAATTAACTTCGCGGCGCAGTCCCGTGTTATGTGTTCTGGTTCGCGCTACTGAACTTGATTGGTTGATGTCGGTGCCGTTCGCCTGACAGCTGGCCGTCGGCACCGATAGCCGTTGGGTGTGAGGTATGCGCAGGGCGTCGGGCTGACCGACGCCGAGAGGATCACGCGGGAGCAGTTACGGCTCCAGGCCCTGGAGCGTTTCAAGGGCGGGCAGAAGAACGCGGAGATTGCCGCTGCCCTGCGGGTCAGCCTGCGGTCGGTCGAGCGGTGGCGCCGGGCCTGGCGCGAGGGCGGCGAGGCGGGAGTCCCGTCGAAGGGGTCGCCGGGAAGACCCCGACTCAGTGAAGCCCAGATCGCCAGGCTGGAGCAGGAGTTGGAGCGTGGTCCACTGGCTCACGGCTGGGCGGACCAGCGGTGGACCCTGGCACGGATCAAGACGCTGATCGGCCGACTCTTCCACATCTCCGACACGGTCGAGGGCACCTGGCGGCTACTGAAGCGCCACGGCTGGAGCTGGCAGCAGCCCACTCGACGGGCGATCGAGCGCGATGACGACGCGGTCGAGGTGTGGAAGAAGGAGATCTGGCCGCGGGTAAGAGCACCGCGGCGGAGAGCAACGCCTGGATCGTCTTCGAGGACGAGGCCGGGCAGTCGATGACTCCGCCGCGCGCCAGGACCTGGGGCCGGATCGGTCAGACCCCGGTCGTGAGGGTGCGGGGCCGCGGCTCCGGGCGCGTGTCGATGGCGGGCATGACCTGCTACAAGCCGGGCCAGCGGTCCCGGCTGATCTACGCGATCCGCGAGTACCGGGGCCGCAAGGACGAGCCGAAGGGCTTCGGTTGGCGCGATTTCCGCGACCTGATCGTCCGCGCTCGCATCCAGCTCGGCGGACCGATCGTGCTGGTCTGGGACAACGTCCGCCTGCAGCTGACGGCCGGCATGCGCGAGTTCATCGACGCGAACGCCGAGTGGCTCACCGTGTTCCAGCTGCTCACCTATGCCCCGGATCTGAACCCGACCGCGGGCGTCTGGTCGCTGGTCAAGCGGGACATCGGCAACCTCGCCGCGGCCGACCTCGGCCAGATCACCCGCGCCGTGAAGCGCAAACTGAAGATGCTGCAGTACCGACCTGAGTCCATCGACGGCTGCCTCGCCGGCACCGAACTGGCCCTGGACTTGTGAGCGTGGGGTCGACCGACCCGAAATTGTTCGAAGCCCAAAGCTGCTGGTCAGCTACGGTGGCGGCATGACTGACAGCCTGCCCGAGGACGTAGCCGACGTGCTTGACCTCGTCCTGAACCCGGACGAGCCCGTTCACGTCGCCCTCCGACGGCAGGTGCCTCGACTCAGGGTGCAAGCCCGCTGTGAGTGCGGTTGCGGCACTGCCTACTTCGACCTTGACTCCGACGCGGTGGAGCCCGCGCCAACGGGCCCCGGCACCGTCGTGGCTGCCGACGTGCAGCTGTTCACCGAAACCGGCGAGTGCCCTGGCGAGGTCCTGGTCTTCGCGCAAGGCGGCTACCTCTCATGGCTGGAGGTCTGCACTTGGAGCGATGACGTCGAGGTGAATCTCGCCGCGGCGCGGCGCTGGCTACAGCCACCGTCCTGAACCCGAGCCGGTAACAGCAGGCGGTCTCGGACCTGACGCCGTCACCACGAGTCGACCGACATCACGATTTCAAGTTCAGTAGTGTCGAAGTTCGTCGGTGGGGACGACGAGTTTACGCCTCCACTCCTCTATTCCCGAGGGGGGAAACGGGTTCTTTTATGGCTCGAATGATGGGCGCCAAGGCCGCGAAGGGTGCTGTCGTTATGGCTTTGGCGGCTACGGCTACCGGCCTCGCAGCTCCGATGTCGAGTGCCTCCAACGAGAGCTCGTGGCACGAAGGTTGCCGGGGGTACTGGTACAGCACGTCCGGTCACGGCTACTGTCAGAGTGCAACGGTTATCTCTTTGGGGTTGCGGCTACTTCACGACTTACGACTGCAATGTCGAGATTGACACGCAACATTACGATACCTTGAGCAAGGGCTGCGTAGGCAAGTACGACACCTATGAGTGCACGTTCAAGATCAACAAAACTCAAGTGCATCAGCAGATTGCCAGTGTGTGGTGGGCCCGCCGTTCCGGCGGGCCCACCCCATATTTCGGGGAATTCCATTTATGACGATTGTTCCCGTCGCCCGATTGACGGCCCTCACGCAGGGGTATGGGGCCCGGCGCATCATCGAGGATCTCAACCTTTCCATCCAGCCAGGTGTCACCGGATTGTTGGGTCCCAACGGAGCAGGAAAGACTACGCTGTTCCGTACCCTCGCCACGATCACGCCACCGCAGGGCGGGGGACTGGAGTTGTTCGGCAAGCCCGTCACCAGCGAACGCGACGTCCGGCAAGTCCGCCGTCGAATTGGCTACCTACCTCAGGACTTCGGCTACTACCCGGGGTTCTCCATCGCCGATTTCGTTCGTTACTGTGCCTGGTTGCGTGAGGTTCCATCCAAGGAGGCCGAGTCGGCGACCGAGGAGGCGCTGGCTGCCGTCGGGCTGACTGACAGGGCCCGCGACCGGATGAGGTCGCTGTCCGGTGGCATGCTCCGCCGCGCAGGGATCGCTGCAGCCATCGTCGGTTCTCCTTCCTTGCTTCTGCTCGATGAGCCCACTGTCGGCCTTGACCCTGCGCAGCGCCTCGACTTTCGTGACCTCATTCGTTCCCTCGCCCGCGCGGGAGCTGCCATTGTGCTCAGTACGCACCTGGTGGAGGACGTAAGCGCTGCCTGTGACACCGTGCTCGTGCTCAGCGACGGCCAGGTGGTCCACAGCGGTACGCCACAGCAACTAGTAGAACTGGCCACGCCGACAGCTCCGGGAGACACCCCCCTGGAGCGTGGCTACATGACGGTTCTGGGTAACCGCGGGCCAGCCGAGGAAGCCACATGCTGAACGCATACCGTATCGAGCTGCGATGCTCCCCCCTCCTTACCGCCTTCCCCGTGATGATCGCCGTGGACCTGCTGGTGCTCTTCGGACGGTCCCGGTACTGGATCGGTGTGTGGCCCGAGGCGAGCGTGGCGGCGCAGATCGTCACGCTCTTTTTGGGGCCTGTTCTCGCCGGTGTTTCCGCCTGGCAGGCCGGACGCGCCTCCCGAGCGGGGATGCCCGAATTCCTACTCGCAGCCGCCCGGCCGGACTGGAGGATCGAGGCCACGAGGCTGGCCGCCACCCTCACGCTCGGATTCCTTGCGTATGGGATCGGGTGCCTGACCGCCGCAGCCGTCTCGCTTGAGGATGCGGGACCGGGCTTTTTGTGGCCGTCCTACCTGCTGCTGGGGGCCTCGACCCTGATCATCTTCTCGTCCGTGGGGCATCTGGCCGGTCGATGGTGGCCTTCGGTTGCATTCACACCCATAGTCTGCGCACTGGGCTGCTTCGTCAGCATGCTGGCCCTTCCGTTCAAATTCAATGTCCTTGCGGGGCCTCCGGATACCTACATTCGCCCGCTGCCGGTGGCCATTCGTCTACTTTTGGCTCTCGCCCTCGCGGTGCTGGCAGTTACGGCGCCGCCGCTGAGGAGGAAGGTTGAGCGCCAGATGCCCCGTCGGAAACTGCCACGCCACATACACGCTGTTGCCGTCGGGTCGGTAGTCTGCTCCCTTACCGCTCTGGCCGCGATTCCGGCCGCCGGCGAATTGCGCGTTGAGCGTCCGGCTTCGGCGGCTGCGCCGCTGTGTGACCGTGTCGATGAGAGTGCCCCACGAGTGTGCGTCTGGCCCGAGCACCAAAAGTACCTGCCAGAACTTACCCGAATGGCTCGCCGCCTTGGTCAGCCCACTCTGCCCTGGATCAAAGTACCCGACGAGTTCAACGAGTATGGGCTGCAGCGAACGGAGCGGGGAGACCGAGGGTTCGACATCACCGAAGGGCATGTGCGCGCCGCAGCGATTGCCATGGCCCACCAGGTGTTCACTGCATCGTTCGGCCGATGCGGCCCGCCTCACAAGGAGCGTCGGGCGTGGCAGGCATTCGACAACATTCACCTATGGCTCGAATATCAGGCCATGGGCCAGGACCCGGTCGTCGCCGACAAGGGGCTCCATAACGACGGGGCCTTCGCTGCCCAGCGTGAGGCAACCAAGGCTACGCGGATGCCGTCGGCTGAGCAGCAGGATTGGGTCGCGCAGGAGCGTAGCCATCTTCTGCGTGAGGCTTCCTGGTGTACGCCTGATGAATAGTACTGACATGCTCCGCTATGCGAGAGTCCACCGGGGCGGAGCTATCCTTTCCGGCACGGCGGTTGTTGCCCTTCTGTCAGCGTTTTTCGGTGGCGCCCATATCTCACTGCCCTCCATTGGTAGCGGCGGACTCACCACAGGCGTGCCTTACCGGCAAGAGCTTCCGCTTCTGTCGGCCGTCTTCCTCACCGCCGCCCTCGACGGAACGATGTCGACGCATGAAGAAATCGGCGCATCCACGATGCACCGATTTCGCGGCGCATACTGCACCGCACTGACACTGATGGCTTGTGGCTTCTCCTTCGGTGCTGAGGCGCTCGCCGTCGGGCCGGAGTCCGGAATCGTCTTCGTCCGCTCCGTCTTGATCTGGCTCGGCCTGGCCCTGCTATCTGTGAGGTTGTTGGGACAGCAACTCGGCTGGGTCATCCCCCTCGCTTCGGCCCTCTTTGTGATCTGGTACCCCCTCAACTGGTGGGATTGGACGACCAACCCGGCCACTGACCTTTTCAGTTGGACCGTTGCCGCAGTCGGCCTATGCGTCGGAATCGCTGCGACCGCGGCAACTCCCTGGCGAACGAAAGTCTTCCTCCGCAGGAGAAAGCCGCCAGCGAGGGCAACAGCCGCATAATGTCGGAATATGGGCCTTCTCATGAGTGATGTCTGACGAGCAGGGATTGGGAGTCCGGTGCTCCGGCCGGGCTGAGCCACGCCCCCTCGGTGGCTTCACCTTGGCCTGTGCGGCCACCCGTGGGCCACGGGTGTTCCCGGCCCGGCCCGCTCTCCCGGACGGCACCGCCGCGTACGCCCCTGACCGCTCACCGGCCACCGGCCGCCCCGCCGGCCTCCGCGCCGGGCGGGGCGCGCCGCCGCTGCGTAGGGTGGTTGGACGCCGGTGCCGCCGGGCCGACGGGAGGCTGAGATGAGTACACAGGGCACGGACGCGTACACCGACGGCAATGCGCTGGCCGGACCGCTCCGGGAGATCTTCGCCGTGGAGATGACGGCCGCCGAGGGCCGTTGCGCCGCCTGCGGGCACACCGGGCCGATCGCCGCCCTGCGCGTCTACGACCACGCCCCCGGGCTGGTGGCGCGGTGTCCCGGCTGCGACGCCGTCATGCTGCGGCTGGTCCGCGGCCCGTCGGCCGTGTGGCTGGATCTGCGCGGTTCGGTGAGCATGCGCATCCCCCTGCCGGAGTGACGCCCGCGCGGTCGATCGCCGCACGTGTCTTGGCTCTTCGCGCCGCGTGTCCAACACTGTGCCGATGACGACGCGAGTGGAGTGGCAGACCCTGCTGGACCGGCTAGCCGTCGACGAGCTGATCAGCGGCTACGCGGCGGCCGTCGACGACGGCGACTGGAAGGCGTATGTCGCGCTCTTCGCCCCTGACGGCCGGGCCGACTACGGTTCCGCGGGCGGCATCGCCGGGCCCGCCGCCGAGATGGCCGAGTGGCTCGCCTCGACGATGCGCCTGTTCCCCGTGCGCCAGCACCTGATCGTCAACCGCCGGATCGTCCTCGACCCGCCGGCGGCGGTCGCACACGCCGACTACGTCAACCCCATGCGGCTGGGCGACGAGGAAGCGGGTCCCGTCACCCCCAACTTCGTCTGCGGCGGCCGCTACACCTTCACCCTGGGGCACACCGGCGCGGGCTGGCGCATCCGGGAAGTGCTGGTCCGGGAGAAGTGGCGCACCTGACGCCGGCCGCCGTACGGGCGGGCGGGGCCAGGGGGACGGGTGTATCCAAGAGTCATGGAGGTTGCGCGGCGCCTGGCACGGTGGGGGCGGTCGTGGCGACTCGGAAACCTGCTGGTGGCCGCCATGCTCGTGCTGATCCTGGTGGTCACCGGCGTCGACGTCATGGCACCGCCCGATGTCCACCTCGGTCCGTTCCTGGTCGCCGCGCCCGCGATCACCGCCTCGTTCGCGGGGGTCCGCACGACCGCGATCGTGGGCGGGGTCGCGGTGGCCGCGCAGGTCGTCGTGGCGGCCATGCGCACGACGCCCCTGGATCTCAACCACTCGGCGCAGATCGCCACGCTGGCCCTGATGTCGGTGCTGGCGACCTTCTTCGCGCACCTGCGCCTGAAGCACCAGCGGCAGGTGACCCGGCTGCGCTCGGTGGCCGAGACCGCCCAGCGGGTGCTGCTGCGGCCGATCCCCCGGCGCATCGGCCCGCTGCGCACCGCGTCGGTCTACCTCGCCGCGGAGGCGGAGGCCCAGATCGGCGGTGACCTGTACGCGGCCGTGCGCACGGACACCGGCACCCGGCTGATCGTGGGGGACGTTCGCGGCAAGGGCCTGGAGGCGGTGAACGAGGCCGCCCTGACGCTGGGCGCCTTCCGCGCCGTCGCGCACCGGCAGGCGGAACTGCCCGCCCTGGTCGCCTGGCTGGAGCAGGCGATCTCCTCCGAGCTCACGGACCCCGGCGCGGAGATCCGGCCCGCGGAGGAGGCCGAGTCCTTCGTCACCGCCGTCGTCGCCGACATCCCCGACGACGAACCTGTGGTCCGCCTGGTCACCTGCGGTCATCCCCCGCCGCTGCGGCTCAGCGACGGCCGGGTGACTCCGCTGGAGATCCCCGTTCCCGCGCCGCCGCTGGGACTGACCCAGCTCGCCGACGGCGGGCTCACCGTCGGCACCTTTCCCTTCGCGCCGGGTGACACCCTGCTGCTGTACACCGACGGGGTCGTCGAGGCACGCGACGGGACCGGGGCGTTCTACCCCCTGGCCCGGCGGCTCGCCGGGCAGCCGGCGGACGACCCCACCGCGCTGGTGGAGAGTCTGTGCACCGATCTCCTCGACCACGCGGGCGGCTGTCTCGGGGACGACGCCGCCGTACTGGCGATCAGCCGGGCGCCCGACCTGGTTCCGGCGACCGGCCGAGCAGGCCCTCGCCCGCCGTCAGCACCGCCCGCGCCTCCGCAGCAGGCAGGGCCTCCCGGATGAACGACACGGCGCGCAGCAGCTGTCCCCCGCTCTGGTAGGGGAAGTCGGTGCCGAGCAGCAACCGGTCGGCGCCGTAGGTGGCGGCCGCGGCACGCAGCGCCGGGACATGGCCGTGGGCCACGGTGTCGTACCACATGCGGCGCACGGCGGCACTGGGCCGCTCCTCGATGCCGGGCGCCTCCCAGGGGCAGTGGTCGTCGGCGCGCGCGGGGAGCATCGGCAGGGCCCCGCCGAGGTGCGCGTTGACGATCCGCAGGCGGGGGAAGCGGCGGGGAACGCCGGCGAGGATCAGGTGCACGGCGCAGATCGTGTCCTCCACGGGTGCGCCGACCATCCACCGCATCCCGCCGTCGGCGATGAGCGGCGACCCGGCGTCGTGGCCCGAGGGGTGGAGCGACAGCACGGAACCGCGCCGGTCCAGCTCTTCGAACAGCGGGGTGTAGGCGGGGTCGCCCAGGCTTCGGCCCAGGACGTCCGTGGTGACGGCGACACCGGCCATGCCGAGTTCGTCCAGGGCACGCGCGAGCTCCTCCAGGGCGGCGTCCAGGTGCGGCAGGGGCAGGGCGGCGAAGGCGGAGAACCGGTCCGGATGGGCGGCGACGACGGCGGCGTAGTCGTCGTTGGCACGGCGGGCGGCCGCGACGGCGGGTCCGCGCCCGGGGAAGTACGGGCCCTGCGGGGAGACCGACAGGATCTGGTGGCCGATGCCCGCCGCGTCGTTCGCGGCGAATCGGGCGTCGAGTTCCCGAGGGCCGTCACCGGCACCGAGTCCGCGCTGGGTCGCGGTGTCGTCCCGGCCGTGGGACTCCAGGAACCCCAGGTAGCCCTCGGTCCACAGGTGCGCGTGCACATCGGTCCACCCCACACCTCCAGACTCCGCTCGGCCGGGAACGACGGCCACCCGGCACCCGGCATCCCGGCATCCCGGCATCCCGGCATCCCGGCATTCCGGAGGGCACTCGGGGTATCCGGACTGTGACACGGGGGCCGAGACCGGTACACAGACCAGAGGAGGGGGAAGTCCGTGGCGCGGTTGGCGGTACGCGGGCGTACGTCGGAGGCATCGGGAGAGGGGCGGCGGTCACCACTGGCCGTCGTCGTCCGATGGGTGGCGGTGGCCCTTGCGTTCGTGGCGATGGTGGCGTTCGGGGCGGTACTGGCCCGAGCGACCCTGGTGCCGTCGTACGCCTCGGAGGGGCTCGCCCACGCGAATCTGCACCCCGGCGCCTCGCTGCGCCAGTACTACGAGCGGTACACGGTGGCGGGTGCCGTGCGGCAGGTCGGTGGGAACGTACTGCTGGGCATGCCCTTCGGCGTGCTGCTCCCGGTACTGGCGCCGAAGGCCCGCGGCGCGCTGCGCGTGGTGGTGACGGCCGGCCTGGTGATGATCCTGGTCGAGTTGGCGCAGGGGGCGGTGGTGCAGGGCCGCGCCTTCGACGTCGATGACGTGATCATGAACACCACGGGCGCACTGCTCGGCTATCTGTTCTTCGGGCGCCGCCTGGGCCGGGCCGTGCACGCCGTGCGCCCGGCGGCTCCCGCTCCCGCGGCGGCCGCGAAGGCGAAGGGCGGGACAAGGGCGGCACGGGTCGGGAAGGCGCTCGGCGCCCGCGGGAGCGGAAAGCCCGCGGACGGCTCGAAGGGCGGCAGGACCGCGAAGGGGACCAAGGCCGCGCAGGCCGCGCCGCGCAGGTCCGTCATGTCCTTCGGGGCGTTCCGGCGCAAGGCCGCCCGGCGCTCCTGAGCGGTGCCGGAGGGCGTCTCCGCTCCGCCGCCGGTCCCTGGGGACCGGCGGCGGAGCGGCATGCGGTTCGTCACATCAGGGGCCGAAAAGCTTTCCCCAGAGCACGACATTTTGTTACACACGTTGGATTCATCCCCGAGTGCCCCGGGAGCGGGCGACATGAGCGACAACGACACCCCGGACCGCCTGCACGCGTTCGAGATGGACTTCACCGAGCACGAGACCCGCCGCCGGGCCGAGGTCCTCGCCGCCCTCGGCGACGACTGGGACCCCGTGGCCGTCCTCCACGAGGAGGAGGCGGCGTACCGGCTGCTGTACTCCGGCCTCGACGAGGAGCAGGAGGCGGTGTTCCGCTCGCTCGTGGCGGCCGGCGTGCTGCCGCCCCGCCAGGAGACCGGGGAGGATCACGGTGCTGCTTCCGATTGATCCCACGGCCGACCCCGGCCGCAGGGCGTGGGTGCCCTGTCCGCGCTGTGCGGACCACACGGAGTGCGCCACGTGCGCCGCGGGCCGCAACTGCCCCGATCACTGGCGCTACTTGCTGTCGAACAAGGGGCCCGTGGTGCACCTGCAGTGCCCCGGCTGCACCCACATGTGGGCCTGGGACTCGGGCTTCGGCGCGCAGCACCGCAACGGGGTCTGAGGCCCCCGCCCGCGGGTCGTCCCCGGCAGGCGGCGGTCCGGCTGTTGTGCGAGGCTCGGGGTGTGGGCTGCCCCCGTCCGCGGGGAGCAACCGCGGACCTCTCAGGGAGGCGATCATGGAAACCGATGCCCTGACGGCCGGCACCCTGCGAGACCTGCGCGCGACCAGGCCGTATCCGGCGGTGTCGCTCACCATGCCGACGCACCGGCGCGAACCGGACAACGCCCAGGACGCCGTACGGCTGCGCAATCTGCTCGCCGAGGCCGAACGCCGGATCGAGCACGATCCCGAGGCGTCCCGCCGGGCCCGGATGGCCATCAAGACCCAGCTCAAGGCCGCCGCCGCCGAGGTCGACCTGCGCTACTCGCTGGACGGGCTCGTCATGTACGCCACGGAGCGGGACCACCAGATCTGGACGCTGCCCCGGGCCGTGCCGGAGCGGGTGGTGCTGAGCGACAGCTTCCTCACCCGGAACCTGGTCGCCGCGAAGGCCAGGGCCCGCCCGTACTGGGTGCTCACCGTGGCGGGCGACCGCGCGGCCCTGTGGGGCGGCAGCGGCCAGTCGCTCCACCCGCACAACGCCCAGGGCTTCCCGCTGGAACCGGATCCCGTGCAGTGGGACCCCGAGCGGCAGGAGCAGGTGGGCGACCACCCGAGCACCTTCCGGGACGAGGAGACGCGCCGCTTCCTGCGGTCCGTCGACAGTTCCCTGGCCGCGCTGCTGGCCGTCGACAGCCGCCCGCTGTTCCTGGTCGGCCTGCCGGACGCGGTCGCCCTGCTCAAGGAGGTCGGCACGGCCGCCGACGCCGCGGTCGCCATCGTGCCCAAGGGCGGCCTGACGAACGGCCCCGCGCAGACCCTGCTGCAGGAACTCGCCCCGGCGCAGGAGGAGTTCGCACGGCGCGAGGCCGAACGGATCGGCCGCAGACTGGTGGACGCCCGCAGCCGCAGGAACTTCGCGGCCGGGCTGGACGAGGTCTGGGAGTCCGTACGCGAGGGCCGCGCCGAACTCATCGCGGTCGAGGAGGACTTCCAGCGCACGGTACGCCTGAGCGACGGCCATCTCATCCCGGTGGACGGGGACGGCACGGAGGCGGGCGGCTTCGAGAACGGCGTCCGCGAGGACATCGTCGACGAGCTGGTGGAGGCGGCGCTCGACAAGGGCGCGGAGGTGTACTTCGTGGCATCGGGCGGCCTCGCCGAGCACGACCGCATCGCGGCGGTGCTGCGCTACTGAACCACGGCCCCGCCGGGCCGCGTCGAGGACGTCACCCGGGCCCGCTGTCGGCGGCGGACCCGGGTGGCCCGTCTCGGGAGCGCCGCGGACCGGTCAGGACGCCTCGACGGCGGCCTTGATGCGCTGCCCGAACGCGGGGGCGTCCTTGCGCGCGGCGCTCAATGCCACACCCACCAGCAGCTTCCCGAGGCCGTGCCCCTCCAGGTGGTTGAAGATCCGTACCCTGGTGGTGGTCTCGGAGACCGGCTGCAGGTCGTAACCGCCCTCCGCGGTCACCAGGTTCTTCGACTCCTCGGTCCAGCGCACGCGATGGGGCGGGTCGAACTCGGTGATCCGGAACTCCCGGCTGGTCTTCATCCCGGCGTCCTTCACGGTGCTGGAGAACACCGTGCCCACCGCGGTCGGGCCGTCCGGTGTGCGCACGATCTCCTGCACCCTGGGGCTGAACTTGGGGTCGTTGCGCCCGTCGGCGAGAAAGGCGAAGACCTCCGCCACGGGACGGTCGACCTCGACGACCGCCTCGAACTGACCGCCCATGTCGCTCCTTGATGGATCGATGGATCGCCGGCTCCGCCGGCCCGGTTCCGTCCTGCGGTTCGCCACGATAGGCCCCCTCGCCCCGCCCGGCACCTCCGAACGTTCCGCATCCCTGCCGCGCGCGGTGAGCGCTTCGGCGCCCACGCACGTATGGAAGGCCGGGTCCCTCCCCGGGACCCGCGGCAGCGAATGCCGGTGACCTGCAGGTACGAATGCGGATGTAGGGGGCACGGTGAGGCGCACACGGCGTCAGGTGCAGCGCGCGCTGCGGCTCGTGGCCGTCGCGGGAGTCGTCTGCGGCGGAGTGATGATGTCGCAGGCCTTCGGAGCGGCGCCCGGCGGCACGCAGGCCCGGGACGGCGGCCGGGTGCTGGCCGCCCCGGACGGCGCGGAGGACGCGGCGGGCGCGACGGACGCGGCGGACCTCGCCAGAGACCTCGCGGCACGGCTCGGAGACGCCCGTACCGCGGGAAGCTGGGTCGACCGCGAGGGACGTCCGGTGGTCGCCGTCACCGACGAGGACACCGCGGCGGAGGTCGGCAGGACGGGCGCCCGGGCGAAGGTCGTCCGCTACAGCATGCGCGATCTGAAGACGGCCGCCGGGGAACTGCGCGAGGCACCGCGGGTGCCCGGCACGGCCTGGTCGGTCGACCCGGTCTCCAACGAGGTCGTGGTGCTCGCCGACACCACGGTCTCCGCCGACGAGTGGGCGCGGCTGCGGTCGGTGGCGCAGGACATCGGCGGGCAGGTGCGCATGGAACGCACCGAGGCCGCCTTCACCACCAGGACCGCGGGTGCCGCCCCGATCCTGACCCGGGGCAGCCGCTGCTCCGCGGGCTTCAACGTCACCAACGGCACCACCGACTTCATCCTCACCGCCGGGCACTGCGGGCCGCCCGGCACCAGTTGGTTCGCCGACAACCAGGGCAGGAAGCCCGTCGGCACGACCGTCTCGACATCCTTCCCCGGCGGCGACTTCTCGCTCGTCCAGTACCAGAACGACGCCTCGGACCACAGCAGCGTCGTCGAGATCGGCGGTGGCCGCGCGGTCCGCATCACCAGTGCCGCCGACCCGTTCGTGGGCCAGGAGGTCTTCCGCAGCGGCAGCACCTCGGGGCTGCACTCCGGGCAGGTCACCGGGCTGAACGCGACCGTCAACTACCCCGAGGGAACGGTCAGCGGCCTGATACAGACCTCCGTGTGCGCCGAACCCGGGGACAGCGGTGGCCCCCTGTTCGCGCAGGGCCTCGCGCTCGGGGTCACCTCCGGCGGCAGCGGCGACTGCACCGCGGGCGGCATCACCTTCTTCCAGCCGGTGACCACGGCGATGGCGACGCTCGGCGTCAGCCTGCCCCCGGCCGCGGATCGTGGAGGGCAGCGACCCGCACCCCTACATCGACCGCGACGAGCTGCACGACATCTACCGCTCGTGGCGGGCCGTCGCCGACCCCTACGACGGC